>JBGTSH010000165.1:0-21905 GCA_041940405.1 Polyangiaceae bacterium | reverse complement strand
GTTCGACAAGGGCATGTTGAGCGACGGCGAAGGTCGTCTGGTCGACTTCAAGAACACCGTCATCATCATGACGAGCAACCTCGCGACCGACAAGATCACCAACATGACGGTCGCCGAGCGCGAGGAGACGGGCAAGGACCCGCCGATGGCCGACATCGTGGAGGCGATCAAGCCGACGCTCTCGTCGCACTTCAAGCCCGCGCTCCTCGCTCGTATGACGATGGTGCCGTACCTGCCGATCTCGATGGAGGCCCTCGGCGACATCACGCGGTTGAAGCTCAACGGCCTGCTCTCGCGCCTCAAGACCAACCAGCGCATCGACGCGACCTACTCGGACAAGCTCGTCGAGTCGATCGCCGCTCGGTGTACAGAGGTCGACACCGGCGCGCGTAACATCGATCACATCCTGCGCGCGACGCTGATGCCGATGCTCTCGGCCGCCATCCTCGAGAAGCTGGCCGAGGCGAAGCCGCCGAGGAAGCTCTTTATCGACATCGACGACAACAAGAACTTCACGGCCGCGTTCTCGGACTGAAGTCCGAAGAGCGCCCTCCGACAGGCTACGCCGGCACGAGATCGAGCCGGCGTGCCTGGTCGGAGGTGAACCGGTTCTTCGGGTCGTACTTCTTCTTGATCGCCAGCCACTCGTCGAGCCTCGGGTACATCGCCCTGAGGGACGAGGCCTGAAGGAACGCGTCCTTGCCGAGGTAGATGCGGCCGCCGGCGGCTTCGACCATGTCGTCGAGCCGGCGCGTCAGCGCCTCGGTCGCGTCGCGAATCGGAAAGTCTATCGCGAAGGTGTACCCCTCGAAGGGGAACGAGAGGTGCCCGCCGCTGCCTTTGCCCATCCGCTTGAGGATGTTCAAAAACGGCAGGCTCCCCGACGACACGATCGCCTGCAGGATGTCGTGCATCGTCCGGCGCCCGTCTTCGAGCGGCACGACGAACTGGTACTGCGTGAAGCCCCGTGCGCCGTAGCCGCGGTTCCAGTGGCCGATCGCGTCGAGGGGATAGAAGAACTTCTCGTAGTGAGCGTACGCGCCGGCCTGCGAGAGGACCGTCTTGATGGTCGTGTTGACCATGCTGATCGTCACTGGGTTGAGGGTCAGCGACGGGAGCTCGAACGGGACGCTCGCCAGCTGACCGCGGGTGATCTTGAGCGGGTTCTTGGCGAGCCGGGGCGGCAGCTCATCGCGGCGCGCGTGATCCCCGACGGTGAGGACGCCGCGGCCGAGGCTCGAGCCTGTCGCCGTCGGATCGACGTAGGCGACGGAGTAGGGGTACTTCTCGTTGTTCTCGTCGAACGCGTCGAGCATCTCGTCCAGGTTTCGGACCTTGATCGCCTCTTGGCGGTAGTAGGTCGTCTCGATCGCGCGGAGGCGAATCGTCGCTTCGACCACGAAGCCGAGGAGGCCCATGCCGCCGAACGTCGCCCAGAAGAGCTCGGTGTTCTCGGTTCGGCTCGCGGTGACGATCGACCCGTCCGCCAGAAGGATCTTCATCGAGTCGACGCACTCGGCGAACGAGCCCTGCGCGTGGTGGCCCTTGCCGTGGACGTCGTTGGCGATGCACCCACCGACGGTCACGTATTTGGTGCCCGGCGTGATCGCCGGAAACCACCCGCGCGGGCCGAACGTGTCGATGATGCGCTCGAGGCTGACGCCGGCCTCGCAGGTCAGGACGCCGCGCTCGGCGTCGAAGGCGAGGTAGCGGTCGAGCCGTGTCGTGGCGACGACCTGCCCCCCCGAGTTGATCGCCGGATCGCCGTAGCTCCTCCCGAGCCCGCGGGGAATCGTCGAGCGCTCGTCGAGCGTGCGGCGGAGCTCATCGACCGTCTCCGGCTCGGTCAGGCAGCATTCGCCTCGCGGGTAGAGTCCCCATCCGGAGAGCATCGTCGTCGGGCTGTCGGGCATCGGCGGGCGAGCTTCTACGTTCGTGCGCTCGTAGACAACCCACTCTTGTAGCCTGCCCCGCATGCCCGGCCGAGCGCGGGAGACCATCCCCCATTTGTTGCTGGCGGTTACCACGCTGGCGTTCGCTTGCGCGGACCCCCGCCGCGACGCGGCCGTCCCCGCCGCTCCCGCGGTCTCATTGGCCGTGCAAGCACCCTCTGTCGTCCGCTACGCCGTTCACGTCGACACGCTCGATCCGGCGAAGGTCGCCCAGTTCGAGGATGCGCGCGTCGCCTTCGTGAAGGAGCTCGGGCGGCGGGGCACCAGCGATGACCGCGGCCTCTACCTTCGGATCGGCAAGGACACCTACTGGTCGGTGGTGCGCTTCTCTTCGTGGGCGGACCTCGACACGCTCGGTGTCCGCCGCAAGAAAGCGCAGAAGGAGCTGACGGGCGTGGTCGAGGAGTACGACAGGCTGAGTGACGAGAGCCTTGTGTTTCCTCACAAGAACGAGATCTGGACCGAGCGGCTCGATTTCTCGTACCTGCCGACCGGCCGCGACCTGCGTGAGGCGGTGAGGGTCGAGATCGCCGATCTCAAGCCGACGGCCGACTACGCGGCCGCTTGGGCACCGATCGTAACGGCGCTCGAGAAGATGCGCTACCCGATCGAGCGACGCGCGTTCGTCAGCTCGTTCGGCAGCGGACGGCTCGTCACCTTCATGCTCGCTCGAGGCAGCGAGCTCGCCGAAACGCCGCCCCTCGATCGCGCTCTCGCGACGGCGTTGGGCGAAGCCGAAGCTCAGAAGCTCTTGGCCGACCTCGCGGCGTGCGTCGTCGCTACCGAGACGCACGAAGTGCTCGCACGTCCGGATATGGCGTCTCCGTGATCCCGGCGGTCACACAGGCGACCGTCTTGCCCCAGACGCCGTCGCCGCCGACGGACAATCCTGCGCCCTGCGCGTGGTCATTGCTTTGCAGACGGGCATGGGATCTTCGTCTGTCGGTCCTTCGCGCACCTGGGACACGATCGTCATCGGCTCGGGGCCGGGTGGGCTGACCGCGGCCCTCGCACTCGCGCGAGCGGGCCAACGCGTGCTCGTCCTCGAGCAGCACTACCTGCCCGGCGGCTGGTCGCACAGCTTCTCGCTCGAGGGCTACAGGTTCAGCCCTGGCGTGCATTACCTCGGTGGGTTGGGCCGAGGCGGACCGCTCCGCCGGCTCTACGAAGGTCTCGGCGTCGGTCAGGACCTCGAGTTCTGCGAGATGAACCCGGACGGTTTCGACCACTTCATCGTCGAAGGCCGGCGTTTCGATCAGCCCAAGGGGCTCTCTCGGTGGACGAGCCGGCTGAAGGCTCGCTTTCCGGCTGAGGCTGCCGGCATCGACAGGTACTTCGACACGCTGTGCGGCGTCCAAGAGGAGCTGCTCGAGGTCGACAGGCTCCTCTCGTTTCCGTCCATCCTGACAGTACCGTTTCGTGCGCCAAAGCTCCTTCGCTGGGGCTTCACCACGCTGTCCTCGCTCCTCGACGCGTGCATCGGTGACCCGGTTCTCAAGGGCGTGCTCGCGGGCCAGTGCGGCAACCACGGTCTCGCGCCATCCGAGGTCTCGTTGCCGCTCCACGCCGCGATGAGCGCGCACTACTTCGACGGGGCGTACTACCCGCGCGGCGGCGCGAAGCGTATCAGCGCGGCGTACATCAAGGCGCTCCGCAGGCATGGCGGCGCGGTGCGAACGGGCGAGCGCGTAGCTCGCATCCTCGTCGAAGGCGGACGCGCCTCCGGCGTCGAGACGGCGAGCGGACGGACCCTCTTCTGTCACGACGTCATCAGCAACGCCGATCCGGCGGTGACCTACGGCGGCCTCTTGGACAAGGCCGCGTGCAAGCGCGAGGTTCGACGCGTCGAGCGCGCGAAGTACTCGGCGAGCACGGTCTCGCTCTTCTGCGCCGTCGACATGGACCTCGCGGGGCTGGGATACGACTCGGGGAACTACTGGTACTACGCGAGCTCGGACGTCGACGGCATCTACCGCCGCATGTGCCGCGAGCTGCCCGGCCCCGAGATCGAGGCGTTGTTCCTCGCCATCTCGTCGCTCAAGGACCCGCAGCCCGAGCATCACGGAAGGTACACGCTCGAGATGTTCACCTTCGTCCCCTACGCGCCGTTCGAGCGCTGGAAGGACGAGACGCCGCTCGCGCGCAGCAGCGGGTACCAGGCGTTCAAGAGAGCGCTCATGGACAAGATGATCGCCGCCGCCGAAAACGTCATTCCCGGGATCGAGCAGCGCATCGTCTTTCGCGAGATCGGTACGCCGCTCACCAACGACTTCTACTGCGAGACCTACCGCGGCGCGGCGTACGGGACCGCCAAGACTCCGTGGCAGCTCGGCCCGTTCTCGTTCTCGCAAGACGGCCCCGTTCGCGGGCTGCATCTGTGCGGCGCGAGCACCATCTCGCACGGCATCGCAGGCGCCTCGATGTCGGGGCTCATCGCGGCGCAGCGGGTCCTCGGGCTGCGCTCCGCCGAAGAGTGTCTGGGCCCTGCGGACGGATCGCTCCGCGTCGTACCTGCAGACGAGATCGCGCGCGAGCTGCCCGTCGTCCCGCTCGAGCAGAGGACGGACCTCGGAGCGCGGGTGCTGTAGAGTCCGCGGATGACCAAGCCGGTGGCCGTCGTGGTGGGGATCGGACCGAAGAACGGCGCGGCGTTCGCTCGGACGTTCCACGGTGCGGGGTACCGGGTCGCCATGCTGTCGCGGAAGACAGACCTCTCGGGTCGGATCGCCGCGGAGCTCGGCGCCGGCGACGCGAAGGCCTACGCGTGCGACGCCTCGCGTCCCGAGGACGTGACGCGCGCGTTCGGCGAGGTGGCGCGCGACCTCGGCAACCCCGAGGTGCTCGTGTACAACGCGGGTTCGGGCTCCTGGAGAGGTTTCGACGAGACGACGACCGAGGAGCTCGAGCGAGCCTTCCGTATCAACGCTTCGGGTTTGATGACCGCAGCGCAGGCGGTGCTCCCCTCGATGCGCAAGGCGAAGAAAGGGAGCATCGTCGTCGTGGGCGCCACCGCGTCGCTGCGCGGCAAGCCGATGACCACGGCGTTCGCGGCGGGCAAGGCCGCGCAGCGGAGCCTGGCTCAATCGATGGCCCGCCAGTTCTGGCCCGAAGGGATTCACGTCTCGCTCCTGATCGTCGACGGACAGATCGGTGACGCGGGCGCGCCGGGTGGCGAGAACGTGAAGCAGCTCGATCCGAACGACATCGCAGCGGCGGCGCTCGCCCTCACCAAGCAGCCGTCGTCGGCGTGGTCGTTCGAGGTCGATCTGCGACCGAAGAACGAGCCCTGGTGAGCTCGGAGCCGCCGCACCCCGAGGGCACTGCCCGCCGGCTGCGGCACCGATCGCCTCTCGGCGAGGGCACCTGTCGACGAAGTTTCGCAAATAGCCGGGAATAGCCCTCGGCACGCCCTTTGGATTGGCGTCCACCGCGCTCGGTCAGGCGAGCGAGAGGAGATGAACATGTCGAGGGTCGGTCAAATCTTGGGCTTCTTGTCGCTGGGTGTTCTCGTCGTGGGTTGCGGTCCGAACGTCGCCGGCGACTGGGAGTACGAGGACAACGGCAACGGCTTCAGCGACACGATGACGCTCGAAGAGGGCGGGCAGGGCGAGCGCGAAATCTCCGGCTACGTCGATGCGAACTGCGGCGATTTCGCGGGCCAAGCGAAGGTGAAGCTGACGTTCGAGGTGGAGTGGGAAGACAAGGGCGACGAGATCAAGCTCGAGCTCGAGTGCACCGACGCGAGCGCAAGCCTCGACGGCTGTGAGCCGCTCAAGGGCTGCAACGAGGTCTCCGAAGTCTTCGGCTTCGACCTGAAATACGACGGCGAGTGCGAGATCAACGACGACGGCGACGAGATCGACTGCGAGTTCGACGGCTACGACGACACGGTCACGTTCGAGCGCGACTGAGGCACGGCGATCGCCCATTTTGCCGCCCGGGGCTCAGGAAAGTGGGCCGAACCCGCGAGCGGTGCTTGAATGAGAGCGCCATGGCAGGCCCTCGCTCGAAGGATCGCATCCGCCGAAAGATCGTTGCCTCCGTCATCACGGGGCTGTTGCTCGGCCCCGCCATCGGCGCTGGTCTGATCGGATCGGGATGCTCGGCGGCCCCGCCTCCGGAGGAGCCGAAGCCTTGTGACAAGCAGTTCGTGACGCTGGACATCTACGCCGCGGGCAACATCAACCCGAACGAGAACGGCAACCCGCGGCCGGTCGTCATCCGGCTCTACCAGCTGGTGAGCGACTTGAACCTCGCCAACGCTCGCTACAACGACGTGCTCAACAACCCCGACAAGGTGCTGGGCAAGGACGTCTTGAAGGTCGACGAGCTCAGCGTCTTTCCGAACGACCACGTGCGCGTGAAGTTCGAGCGCAACAAGGAAGCCGCCTTCCTCGGAGGCGTCGCGCTCTTTCACGGCCCCAAGGGCCAGAGCTGGAAGACGTTCTACGAGTTCCCGCTGGCCCCCGGCGAGGCGGCTTGCGGCGGCCGCGAGAGCGACGCCGGCGCGCAGGCCGATCCCAAGACTGCGTTTTTCGTCGAGAGCGCCAAGATCGACAACGGCTCCCAGTTCGACGAGTCGATGTTCCAGGACTCGAGGCCGGTCCGGACGCTCAATCTGCCCAAGGGCTCGGTCGCGGCGAAGTAGCGACCCGCTCAGTCGTCCTTCACGAGCTCTTCGTCGTCCAAGATGTCGGCGTAGTCCTCCTCGCTCATATCGCCGATCTCGTCCTCGATCTCCTCGCGCTCGCCCGCGGCGTTCACGATGGCGAAGACCTCGAGGCTCCTCATCGCCTTGTCGACCGGCTCCCGACCCTCGATCGCCGCGTCGAGCGCCAGCCCGATCATCAGCAGATCCGTCGGCGCGCTCAGGCGGTTGGCGAGCTCGACCGAAAGGTTTCGGAACGCAGGATGCGTGGCGATGGGCTCGCCTGGGTCCTCTCCGCGCATGGCTCGGCGGATCGCCATCGCGATGTCGCGATCGGCGGCCCCGGCGCCGCGAAGCTCCTCGACCCCGCGGCAGAGGCCGGCCCAGTAGGCGCGCTCGGCTCGAACCATGGGGTTGGGCTCGCGGTGGTCTGCGAGCCGTGCAGCGAGCGCGGCATGTCGAACGGCGAGCTCCGGAGGGAGCCGGCCCTGGAGGGCCCGCCCGAGCGCTTGTTCGATGACGCCTATCGTTCCGCCGGGGAGCTTGGCTCCGGCTTCCACGATCGCATCGAGCCTGCGCGTTGCAACCTCGGCGAGCTCGATGGTGCGTTGGGGGGTCCCGGTGTCGGCCACCGTCGAGACGCGGTTGGCCTCCATGATGGCGAGGTTTACGAGAGCGTCCCACCTGTCGTCTCCCTCGCTGCGCGAGACGCACATCTCGAGGATTGCGATGGCGCGGAGGGTCGTTGCCTCGGCCTCTTCGTGCCGTCCGCGCTCCATCGCGAGCCGCGCAAGATCGCCGAGCGAGTAGGCGACCACCTCGTGTTCGGGGCCCAGCCCGCCTACGCGTTCGTCGAGCGCCTCGTTGTACTTGGCCTCGGCCTCGTCCAAGCGGCCCGCGGCGTGGAGGGCAGTGGCCAGCGCGTGGCGGATGGCCGACGTCGTCTTCACGTCGCTGCCCAGCGCCGTGCCCGCGAGCGACAGCGCGTGTTCGAGCGCGGCGACGCCGCTCGCAGGTCGCGAGCCGGCGGCCAGCGCCGCTCCGAGACGATGGAGCGCGCGCGCAGCGAGCGCAGGATCGCCCAGCCCGTCGGCCCCGGATCGGGCGCGGTGCGCTTCGGTGACGGCTGCCTTCGGCTCGCCTCGGTACGAGCGCGCGAGGCTTCGTTCCAAGCAGGTCTCGACCGCTTCTTTGGTTGGCGCGACGGTCCAAGGTGCGACGGCACGAGAGAACTCGCTCGTGTGCCAACTCGACTCGAAATACTCGTCGGTGCACGCCGCGCCCGCGTAGCTGTCGTCGAGCGCGATCGCTTCGGTCAGCGCGACCATCGCCTCTTCGTTCTGCCCTTGCTTGGCGAGCTCGCACGCGAGGTTGAATCGCAAGAGGCCCGAAGGCTTGCGCCGAGCGGGCGCCTCGGCGGCGATCGCCTGGCGGTAGTAACGGATCGCGTCGGTGTGCCGCTTCGCGTTGGTGGCAACCTGCGCGATGGCGCTGAAGGCTCGAGCACGGCCTTCAGGTCCGACGTCCGGCGCGGCGGCGATCTCGTCGATGACTGCTCGCAGCTGGTCGAAGGTCTTCGGCTGCGCGTAGTTGACCATCAGCGCCATGTAGATGTCTTCGACCGAAAGCGTTGGCTCATCGCTCTCGGCGATCTTGCGTTCGAAGCGGCTGAGCGCTGAAAGGCGTGAGGGCTCTCGAGGCCCTCGGCGCGCCACCTCGATCGCGCGACGCAGCGCCCGATCGGCCCCCTCCCGATCGCCGTTGGCTCTCAGGGCCCTTCCCAGGAGCGCAGCGCTCGTCGCGTGATCCGGAAACGCCGCTGCCGCCTGCTCGGCGGGCTGCAGCGCAGCATCCTGGTCTCCCGAGCCCATTCGGAGCGCCGCGATCGCGAACGCCAGCTCGGAAGCGCGGGCCGGGCGACGCTCGAGCAGAGCCTCGAGGCCGTCCGCCAAGCTCTGCGGCTCATCGTCGAGCAACGGCGCGACCTCGGCGGCGGCGCCCAAGAAGTCCGAGTCGTCGTCGGGGAGTCGCCGCGCGAGATCGTCGAGCACCTGCTGAGCCTCTTTGCCGCCCTTCTTCGAGCGCCACGCCGCGGTGAAGATCGCTCCCTCCCAGAGGCGGCCGAGCCCGACCAGCGCCAGGGCTCTGGCACGCCAGGCCGCGTTCGGGACGTTCTCTTTCCGATCGGCGAAGACGGCGACCGAGGCGGACAAGGCCTCATCCCAACGCTCGGCTTCGACCAGCGCGGGCAGATCGTCGAGCCGCTTCTGCTTGCGGTCCTCGTCGAGGCGCTCACGGCTCGCGATCTCGTTTCGCTCGCGCGCCTCGCGCCAGACCGCCGGGAGCCAAGAGAGGTCCGAACGGGCACGAGCGAGCTCGTCGACGGGAGCGTCGAGCTCGGGCCAGACGAGGTCCAAGGCTGCATCGAGCGCGGCGGTCGCGACGATGGGATGGTCGCCGCGCATCATGGCTGCGAGCGGTTCGGCGATCGAGGCGCGCGTGAGCGTTTGGTCGAACTTGAGGTGCTGCCCCAGCTTGAGGAGGACGAGCGCTCCGGCGGCTCGGGCGGCAGGTGTCTTCGCGTTCGCGATCTCGGCCGCCGCCTCCGAGGCCGAGCGGCTGGGCCAATGGCGTGCCGCCAGCGCGGCCAGGGCTTCTTCTTCGGGACCCTCGACGAGGAAGAGGCCGACCCCACTGACACCGTCCGTCCGGAAGGCGATGGTGCCGTCCGCTCGGGACCATTCGGTGATGCGGTCGGAGACGGTCGGCAACGGGTCGTAGGTTCGAGAGAAGCCTTCGCGGAGAAGGGTCTCGTGCACGGTCTTGCGGTCGATTGGATTCAGGGCAACTCGAATCACGACTCTTCCTCCTCGTCCTCGTCCTCGTCGCCTTCGTCCTCGAAGTCGTCGACCTGCCCGTTCAAGTCGTCGTCTGCCGCGTCCACGTACTCGTCATCATCCACGTCGTCGTCGTCCTCGTCGTCGTCGTCCTGGTCGTCGTCGTCGTCGTCGTTCGGCGCTCCGGGCTGAAGCTCGATCCACGAGAGCATTTCGGCGGCGAGCTCCGGATCCGGCTCGTTGCAGGCCGCTTCGTACACGAGGCCTCGAGCGCCGAAGTCCGCTGCGATCGCCGCGGCTTCCTTGCGGTGCTCGGGATTCGACAAGAGCTGGCGGAACGTCGCGTACGTCGTCGACTCCGAAGGAGCGAGCAGCGCCTCGTTGAACGCCACGTACGGCGTGAGCCCGGCTTCGCGGACCACGTTCAACGATTCCATCGTCAAGGTCGCGCCGCGGATCATGCTGGCGAGCAGATCCACCGGCAGGTCCTCGGGCACCAGCAGGTGTCCGTCGTCCGCCGGGAGGTGAGTGACGAACGGCGCGGGGTCGTACCTGATGTCGAAGATGATCGATTCGCACGGTCCCTCCTCGATCGTGAGCAGACTGCGCGACCAGAGCGTGCGCATCGTGATGCTCTCGTTGCGCTGCGGATGCGTGCGCCTGGCCTCGTCTCCCGCGACGTGGAGCATGATCATCGCCACCCGGCTCGGGTCTTCCGGCCACGGGTCGTGGTCGCAGCCACTCCTCCACGTCGCCTTGCCGTCGAGCCAGGGTTCGAGCCGGGCCACGAGCTCGGCAAACTCCTCGAGGCTACCGACGCCGATCGTTTCGAGCGACCCCTTCTTCAGCCGGAGCGAGCGCCGGAGCTGGGGCCGGCTCTTGAAGCTCGAAGAGAGGTACGGCCCGAGGTCGCGCAGAACGCCGTCCCTCGTCGGCTCCGCGCTCGGCCAGAGCTCCGCAGGGAAAGCAGGGCCCAGCGACAGCCAAACCCGCTCAGGGCTCTGGGGATCGAACATGAGCGCCGCAGTCGCCTGCGTCTGCGTCAGCCTCACCGTTCGTGTGGGCCCGGTTGCGAGTGGCACGCTGCGCTTGATGCGCGCGCCTCCCGGGCCATGCGTAGCGTCGGTGAAGGGCGATCGCTCTGCCCCTCGAAGGAGGCTCTGGGTGACCTCCGCGGCATCTTCTGTCGAGAGCCAGTCAAAGCCGGTGTCGGGGTGTTCGGTGAGCTCGGTCCGAAGGGCGCTCGCCCAAGAGGGAAGTTCGTTGGTCATCGCAGTGCGGCGCGCGCTCGAGCAACCCGTGTGCCGCGCCGACCGACCAGGATTCGAGGTTCGCGCGTCGCGAGCCTGTGGAGTCGGCTCTACACCCTGTCGACTCCGCTCCTTCGCGGCAGCCTACCTCCCCCAAAAACGCGCTTTCGGCGGCTTCCGGGTTCCTGCTACATGTAGACCGCCCGATGATTCAACCGCGCAAGCTCGTCTGGACCGAGGGGCTCTTCATGACCCCTCAGCACCTGCAGCAGAGCGATCTGTACCACGAGGCGCTGGTCCACTCGCGCGTCCACGCGATCGTCCCGTACGACTGGGGAATCACCGAAGTTCAGTTCGACGACCGCGCGCTCACGGCGGGGCAGGTTCGAATCACCAAGTGCCACGGCGTCTTCCAGGACGGCACGCCGTTCATGGTCGGCGATCGCGGCGACGACCAGGTCGAGGCGCGTCCGCTCGAGGGCGCGTTCCCTGCGGCGCTCGAGTCGCTCGACGTGTTCCTCGCGCTCCCCATCGCCCGCGATACGGCAGCGAACGTCGCGATGGATCCGGCCAAGGCGGGCCCGGCGACGCGCCTCGTCGCGTCGCAGGTGTCGGTGCCCGACGTGAACACCGGCCGCAACGAGACGGCGGTCACCTGGGGCCGCTCGAACCTTCGCATCCTCTTCGGCACCGAGCCGCGCGACGCCTACGAAACCATCCGCGTCGCCCAGCTGCAGCGCGACCGCACGGGCGCGATCGTCCTTCGCAAGAGCTTCATCCCGCCGATCCTTCGCATCAAGGGCAGCGACCACTTGATGAACGGCATGCGCCGCGTCCTGTCGGCGCTCGTCGGCAAGCAGAAGACCTTGGCCGAGGGACGCCGCATGCGCACCGCGGCCTCGGTCGACTTCCAGGCTTCGGACACGGCGAAGTTCTGGATGCTGCACACGATGAACTCCTTCATCCCGATGTGCTCGCACATGGTCGATCACGGGACGGCTCACCCCGAGCACGCGTACACGATGCTCGCGTCGATCATCGGCGAGCTCTGCACGTTCTCGCCGGACGGCGATCCGACCGCGATTCCCAAGTTCAACTACCTCGACCTGGGTGAGGTCTTCGATCCGGTCTTCGACCGGGCGCTGACCCTCATCGCCAACGTCCTCGCCGAGAGCTTCACGGTCGTGCCCCTCGAGAAGCGCGACGACGGCATGTACCTCGGCAAGTTCGAGGACCCGAAGCTCCCCCGGACCCACGAGCTCTTCCTCGAGGCCAAGGGCATCGAAGAGGGCGTCCTCCGCGAGCGGCTGCCCCGCCTCCTCAAGGTCGGGTCGTGGACCCAGATCGGCTACATCCTCAACGCCGCCATGCCCGGCGTCCGGGTCTCGGTCGAGTACCGGCCCCCCGGCGCCATCCCGATCAAGCCCGGGATTGTGTACCTCCGGGTGGATCAGGCTGGCGATTATTGGAACGACATCCTCGGCTCTGGCACCATTGCTCTGTACCAACCGATCGAGCCCCAGAAGGTGGAGCTCCGGTTGATCGCAGTTCAGGTTCAAAAGTAGTCGTTTCCGCGGCCGTAGAGGGCCCGGAGTAGTGAGGAGCCAGGTTTATGTCGAGCATGGCGCAAACGATGTACTGGGTTTGCTCGGATGTGCTTTCGCTCATCCTGCAGCTCCGCAACTCGCGCGACCTGCCGGCGCCCGACATCCTGCAGCGCCGCGTGCTCGGTCTCTTCGAGACGATGATGCAGAACGGGCGCGAGCAGCGGATCCCCGAGCAGGACATGATCGACGCGAAGTTCGCGCTCGCCGCCTTCGCGGACGAGGTCATCTACCACTCGACCTGGCCGGGCAAGACGCAGTGGCTCAGCAACCCGCTGCAGCTGCAGTTCTTCGGCATCAACACCGCCGGCGACGGCTTCTTCGTGAACCTCGACAACCTGCACGGGCAGCGCGGTCGAAACCACGTCGCGCAGATCTACTTTCTCTGCCTCTCTCTCGGCTTCCAGGGCAAGTACCGCCTGCGAAACCAAGAGGGCCTGCAGCAGGTCGTCGAGGGGCTCGGCAACTACGTCGCGGTCCAAGAGGGTGGGGGAGAAGCGCTCGCCCCGAACGCCGAGCGCAAGGACGCCGGTGCCGGCGTCGTCCGGCGCGAGCTGCCCTTCGTGGCGGTCGCGATGGGCATCCTGGGCCTCGCCGTGATGGTCGTTTTCCTGCTCGCCATGCTCATCCGCAACCGGGCAGGCGAGGTCGTGGACGCCATCAACAAGCTCGTCCCGGGCTGACGGCCGTTCGGATCGCTGTTGCGGAGCATGTCATTGCGGCGGCTGGTTGAGCCGCCGCAAGCGTTTGATCTTTGTGGGCGTGCAAAGCGAGGAGGCGGGGAGGCGGGGAGGCGGGGAGCGCATGAAAAGGCGCGCAAGGCGCGCCTTTTCAGCGATGCCTCCGGTACTTAGAGAAGTGCATCGCTAACGGTTGGAGCTCCAACGAGGGTGCCTTCGTTGCCGCGGAGCATCAAAAAACTCCCCGCCTCCCCGCCTCCCCGCCTCCTCGCTTCGCCCGGGTTCGATCGCTCGAACATGTCCCGGGCCGTTGGCTCCCGCTACCGCGGCCCTGTTCATGTGGGGAAAAGGGCACGGGTAAGTTGGCTCCGCAGCGTGGAAGGTTCATCATCCATCCACGATGTGGCTCTGGATCTTCGGCATCCTCGTCATCCTTGCCGTCTGGACGATCTGGCTGCTGTTCCCGCCAGCCGAGCCGGGCGCGTCCGAGATCATGCCGACGTGGCTCGCGGTCACGGTCTCGGTCGTCATCCTCGGCCTCTTGATCGGTCTGTGGCTCGTGAGGCGGATCCGCGCTGCGCGCGCGGCGCGCGCGCTCGAGAACGCGATCAAGCAGCAGGCGCAAGAGCAAGCGATCAACGCGAAGCCCGAGGACCGTCCCGAGATCCAGGCGCTCTACCAGCAGATCGCCGAAGGCATCAACGCGCTCAAGAGCTCGAAGCTCGCGGGTGGTCGCCGTGGCGAGCAGGCGCTCTACGCGCTCCCTTGGTACGCGATCGTCGGTCCGCCCGGCGCAGGTAAGACGACCGCGCTCCGCCACTCGGGTCTTCAGTTCCCGTTCCTCGATCCTTCCGGCGGCGGCGTGCGCGGCGTCGGCGGCACGCGCAACTGCGATTGGTGGTTCACCAACGAGGCGATCATCCTCGACACCGCCGGCCGCTACACGACCGAGACCGAGGATCGCGACGAGTGGGTCGCGTTCCTCGAGCAGCTGATGAAGTACCGCCCCGAGAAGCCGCTCAACGGCGTCATCGTGGCAGTCAGCGTCAGCGAGCTCCTCGACGCTACCGACGATCAGATCCGCTCGGTCGCCGGCAAGGTGCGCGCCCGCATCGACGAGATGCAAGAGACGCTCAAGATGACGGTGCCCGTCTACGTGACGTTCACCAAGAGCGATCTCGTCGCCGGCTTCGTCGAGTACTTCGGCGATCTCAAGAAGAGCGAGCGCGGTCAGGCATGGGGCGCGACCTACCGCATCGACGAGCCGAAGACCGAGCCCGGCAAGATGTTCGAGCGCGAATTCGACATCCTCGTCGAACGTCTGCACAACCGCGTCACGAAGCGGATCAACCTCGAGCGCAGCCGCACCGGGCGCGAGCGCATCTACCAGTTCCCGCTCGAGTTCGCCGCGATCAAGAAGCCGCTCGCCGACTTCATGCAAGAGGCGTTCGCCCCGGGCGCAGGAAGCGGCCCGGATCCGATCCTTCGCGGGTTCTATTTCACGAGCGGCACCCAAGAGGGTAGGCCCCTCGATCGTGTCGTCGGCGCGATGGGCCGCGCTTTCGGTCTGAAGGGCAGCGTCGTCGAGGAAGAGCCGAGCAAAGAGGCGAAGAGCTACTTCCTCAAGGACGTGTTCGAAAAGATCATGTTCCCGGATCAGGAGCTCGCGTCGCTCAGCCAGGGCGAAGTGCGGCGCCGCCTGATGCAGCGCATCGCGATCGCCGCCGCCGCGACGTTCCTCGCGCTCCTCTTCATCGTCCCTGGCGTGATCTCGTACCTCAACAACCGGGAGTTGGTGCTCGACAGCGAGCGCATCTCGAACGCGGCCAAGGCCGTGAGCTGGAACGACGGTACGAGCTCGGTGCAGAAGGTCCAGAAGCTCGACGAGCTGCGCTCGCAGATCGAGAAGCTCAAGGACTGGCGCGACAACGGCAAACCGATTTCCTACTCCTGGTTCATGTACCAGGGGAACACGCTCCTCGGGTCGCTCATCAAGCAGTACAACGCGACGCTCACCGAGGGGTTCCTCAAGCCGACGAAGTCGAAGCTCGAGGAGAAGGTAGCTGCGGTCCAGGGCAAGGAGTACCTGAAGGACTACAACAACCTGAAGACGTACCTCCTCCTCGGCGAGCCCGAGCGCCTGGCCAAGGACGTCGAGCTCGAGCGCTGGCACGCGGCGCGGCTCACGCAGACCTGGGCCGAGGTGCTCTTGCCGCAGAGCGAGCTACCCGAGCCGGATCTCAAGGCACGCATCTTCCCGCACGTGCAGCTCTACGTGCAGCTCATGCGCGACGGCGACATCCCGCCGGTCGAGCGCGACGCGAAGCTCGTCGAGACCGCGCGCGAGCGGCTGCGTACGGCGGACCAAGCGACCGCGTACTACGAGCTCTTCGTCCTTCCTCGCAACGAAGAGAAGATCGACGAGACCGGGCCCGACAGCCCCGACAACCTCAAGTACCCGCCGATCACCCTGGCGAACACCTTCGCCGATCGCCCCGAGCTCACAGGAAAGCTGGGCGTCCTCGACTCCAAGAAGTTCCTCGCCGAGGGCCGCTACGGCCAGGTCGACGGTGCGTTCACGACCGAGGCTTTCAAGGTCATCGACAAGCTCCTCGCAGAAGAGGGCGTGAAGCTCCTCGAGCGCGAGAAGTGGGTCGTGCCGTACGACCGCGACGAGAAGAAGCAGGGCGAGCGCGTGCAGACGGCCCTCAAGCGTGCCCGGCAGCGCTACGAGAACAACTACATCTCGCAGTGGGAGGAGTTCTTCCGCGACATCGACGTGAAGATCCCGAACACCAACGCCGAGTCGATCAAGGGCTTCAAGCTCCTCTCGACGCCGGAGTGGGCGTACAAGCGGCTCCTCACGACGCTGAGCGACAACGTCCCGTGCCCGGAGCCTGCGAAGGGCCCGGCGGCGTTCACCCAGGACGGCGGTGTCGTCGACCAGGTGAAGCTGCGGGTGCAGCGTCGCTTCGAGGCGCAGTCGAACATCCGCGTCGAGGACCTCCAGGCGCAGAAGGACATCACCAGCCAAGAGCGCCTCTGTTTCCACTTCAAGCCGCTGATCGTCTTCGGCGTCGAGCAGCCGTACGTCCCGCCGCGGGCGCCCGCAGACGGTCCGCCGCCGCCGCCGCAGCTCCCGCCCGAGCCGCAGCTCAACAAGTACATCGGTCACCTCGAGCGTCTCGCCAGCGAGATGCAGGTCGTGGAAGAGGGCCCGCCCAGCACCGAGACGAAGAACGCGACGGAGCTCTTCACCAAGGCGGTGAAGGAGAGCGAAGAGATGCTGCTCCGCATGGACAAGACGGGGCAGCAGCTGATGACCCCGCTGCTCATGAACCCGCTTCGCCAGGGCTACCAGGCCTTCATGAAGGGCGCGGGCGGCGCGGCGAGCGGCCTCTGGGAAGTGATGGTCTGGCCGGACTACCGCGACAAGATCAAGGACCGGTACCCGTTCAACGTGAGCGCGCGCCGCGACGCTTCGTACGAGGACATGGTGGCGTTCTTCGCGCCGAAGACCGGCACGCTCTGGAGCTTCTACGACCAGTACCTCGCCAACTTCCACATGAAGCAGCGCCACGACTTCATCCCGATGGCGCACCTCCAGGGTGGGACCCCGACGGGTAAGCCGTTCACGCCGTTCAAGGGCGCGATGTACCCCTGCCTCAAGCGCGCCAGCGAAATCACCGACGCTCTCTGGCCTGGCTTCAAGGGCGGCGATCCGCAGGTCACCTTCCAGGTGAACCTGAAGACGGTGAGCCCGATCGTCAGCGACGTCATCCTCGAGATCGACGGCCAGACCCGCCACTACAGGAACGAGAAGGAGTTCTGGTACGAGTTCAAGTGGCCGGGTGAGGACAAGCAGGGCGCGCGCATCCAGGTGCGCGGTGCCGGCGGTCTCGACGAAGAGATCACCCGCGACGGGCCGTGGGGCGTCTTCCGCCTCTTCGAGTCGGCCGACAAGATCACCGCCGAGAAGGACAGCGACCAGATGTTCTTGGTCACCTGGACGATGAGCGCCCCGCCGGTGTCGGTCACGCTCCAGGTGAAGCCGAAGCGCGGCAATCAGCCGTTCCCCGTGAGCTTCTTCCGCGGCACGAACTGCCCGCCGTCGATCGGCGACAAGTTCGGTGGCGCAAAAGAAGGCGCAGGCGGCGGCGGTGCCCCGAAGGAAGAGAAGAAGCCCTGACGGCCGAAAGCCCTGATAACAGGGCTTTCTGACCCGTCGCCCGGTGGTGTAGCCTCGACGGCGAATCGTGTTCTGGCGAAAGAAGAAGTCCTCAGGCCCGCCGGTCGTGGGCTGCTTCGGGAAGATCCCGGCAACCGGAGATTTCATCCGTCACCAAGCGGGGGGTGACGAGCTGGCGGCGTTCGACCGCTGGCTCGGCGCGGCGATGGATCACGCGCAGCGGAGCCTGGGGCAAGAGTTCGAGGCGAGCTACCAGCGCTCCGTGGGGCTTTTCATGTTCCGGGGCGACGCCAAGGGCGACGAGGGACCGGAGCGCGCGCTCGTCGGCGCGTGGGCTGCGAGCGGCGACAGCGCCGGCCGCCTGTACCCGATGGTGGTGTTCGCGTCGTACGACTACGAGCGGCTCGTCTCGCTCGGGCCAGCCGCGCCTATCGCGCTCTGGCGCTTTCTCACCTCCGCGTACGAGGTCGCGACGCAAGGGCGCTCGTGGACGGTGGACCAGTTCCTCCAGCGCGTCGCTCGCCTCGAGGCGCCGGCGCTCGACGACGGCGAAGCGGCGGCCGCGCCCTACAAGAAGTGGCTCGGCGAAAACAACATGAAGGCCCTCTGGGAGACGGGGTTCGGCGCCGACTCGAGCCGGTTCTGGGTCGTCTCGAACGTCGTCGAGTCGGTCTCGCCGTTCAAAGGCCAGGAGCTTCCGCAGACGGGGCTCGCGCTCCGCTTGCCGATCGGCGCGGGCGACGCGTACGCGACCGCCGTCTGGCTCGACCTCGTGCTTCGCCTCGCCGGCTGGAAGCAGACGCTCCCCAACACCTTCTGGATTCCGCAGCAGACGGTGCTCATCCACCTGGGCCCGCCGCACGTCGGATCGCTCCGCGAGATCATCAGCCCGACCGGAAGCGCCGAGCACGTGGCCGAGCTCTGTGGGCTCCCGACGTGCGACGAGACGACCGCGCGGGCTCGCCTCAAGCCGGGCGTCGACGGGGTGGTCGCCAACACCGATCAGCCGATCGCGCAGTTTTTGTCGGCGATCGCGTAGTTCTCCGGATACACCTCGTACGGCCTGGCGCAGCCTGCCCCACCGGGTATTCTCGCGGGTCCCATCATGAGTGCGGACGAAGCGATCGCGCAGGTAAAGACGAAGCTCGAGCCGCTGATCGCCCCGGTCAACGGCGGCGTCGGCGACGACCTCTCGTACGACGAGGCGCTCGAGGCGTTGCGGGCGGAGATCGACAAGGTCAACCAGATCGACGGCGGCAAGATCGACTGGTCGACCGTCGAGTCGCAGGCGGCGTCGATGCTCTCGGAGCGCACCAAGGACTTCCGCGTCGTTCTCTACTGGGGCGTCGCGCGATCTCAGCTCGCCGGCATCCAAGGGTTCTTCGAAGGGCTCGTCTTGCTGAACGAGATGAACCAAGCGTTCTGGGAGCCGATGTACCCGGCGCTCCGGCGTCCGCGCGCGCGCGGCTCGCTCCTCGCGTGGTTCAACGAGATCATCACGAACATCGTGCAGCACGCGTCGCCGACTGCGCAGCAGCGCGACATGGTCGACGCCATCAAGGGCCTGTTCCGCGAGGTCGACAACTTCCTCGCCGAGAAGCTGGGTGAGGCCTACCCCGGCATGATGACGCTCAGCGAAGGCATTCGCGGGCTCGTCATGCGCGTGCCGGCGCCGGTGGTCGAGGCGCCGCCGCCGAGCCTTCGCTCGCCCGGCAGCATCCGCGCGCCGGCGCCCGACGCTCTCGCGCAGACGCCCGCCGACGGCGCGCCGGTCGCTGCGTTCTCGGCCGGTGCGATCACCGACGCAGACACCGCATACCAAGCGCTCGCCGGCGTCGCCGGCGTGCTCGGCCAAGCGTCGGGCGTGATCTTCAACGCCGATCCGGTGAGCGCGGACGCGTACCGACTCTTCTGCCAATCCACGTGGCTCCTCGTCGCCGGCGATCCGTACAACGAAGGGGGCAAGACGACGATTGTCGGGCCCGGGCCGGCGGAGCGTCAGGGCCTGAAGGATCTCGCGGCGGCCTCCGACTGGGTCGGGCTGGCGAACACCGCCTACAGCTACGTCGCGCAGTACCCGTTCTGGCTCGACGCCGTCCGCGCGCTCTCGCTGGCGCTCGAGAACCAAGGCGACGCGTCCGCGATCGCGCGCGCCGTCGTCGACAAAGAGGTCGCGGCGCTCGTGGCGCGGGCTCCCAACCTTCCCTCGCTCCAGTTCTCCGACGGCTCGCCGTTCGCCGAGCCCGAGACCCAAGAATGGCTGAAGGCTGCCGGCTCGGGCGGTGGTGGAGGAGGAGGAGGCGCCGCCGCAAAGTCCCCGGTCGATCGCGCCGTGGCCGAGGCGACGAAGCTCGCGACCGAAGGAAACCTGCCGATGGCGATGGCCGTCCTGAACAAGGCCGGGGCCCAGGCGTCGCCCGCGCAGCGCTTCGTCGCGCGGCTCGAAATTGCCAAGCTCGCGCTTCAGAACCAGCTCCTCGACATGGCCCGAGCGCAGCTCGAGGCGCTCGAGCGGACGGCAGAGGAGCACCGCCTCGCCGCGTGGGATCCGGTCCTGTGTGCGGAGCTCTACGCCAACCTGTACAAGGCGCGCCGAGCAGCGTCGCAGGTCACCATGGACGACCCCGACCTCGGAAAACGCACCGCCCAGTCGTTCGAGCGCCTCTGCGAGCTCGACGCCGCCAGGGCGTTTCAGGTGATGAACGAGGCCTAGCTCTCCCGTTGGTTCCAGGCCCTTAGGCGCCTGAAAAAAAGGCGATTTGCCTCTTCCCACCCATCTTGCGGCTTACGTATCTTATCGTTCCGGTCTGAGCGTTGTGTGAAAGGAGTCTCGAGCGATGAAAGAAGGAAGTGTCGCGCCGAAGGAGCGTGTCAACATCACGTACAAGCCCGCGATCGGCGACGCCAAGGAAGAGGTGGAGCTGCCGCTGAAGCTCCTCATGCTCGGCGACTACACGCAGCGTCCGGATCCGCGTCCGCTCGAGGATCGAAAGCCTGTCAGCATCGACAAGGACAACTTCCAGAAGGTCCTTTCGGAGCAGAAGCTCAGCGTGAACTTCGCAGTGAAGAACACCCTGAGCGAGAACCCGGACGACGAGCTCAACGTCAACCTGAAGTTCCGGCGCCTCTCGGACATGGAGCCCGAGGCGGTCGCGAACCAGGTGCCCGAGCTCAAGAAGCTGCTCGATCTCCGCGCAGCGCTCACCGCGCTCAAGGGGCCGCTCGGCAACGAGAAGGCCTTCCGGAACAAGATCCAGCAAATCCTTGGTGACCCCAGCCAGCGCAACAAGCTCATCAACGAGCTGGGCCTTTCGAAAGAAGGGGAGTGATCGATGTCAGCTGAATCTCAAGCGCAGGGCGGCGGGCAGCAGCAGTCGCTCGAAGGTGACTCGCTTCTCGACGAGATCCTTTCCGAAACCAAAATGGCCCCCGGCAACGAGGGCTATGAGGTCGCGAAGCGCGGCGTGCAGGCACTGATTGCCGAGCTCGTCACGCCGAAGCGCGAGGGCGAGAAGGTCGACAAGGCCTTCGTTGACGCCCTCATCGCAGAGATCGATCAGAAGCTGTCCCGCCAGCTCGACGAAATCCTCCACGCGCCCGCGTTCATGAAGCTCGAGTCCGCGTGGCGCGGCCTCAAGTTCCTCGTCGACCGCGTCGACTTCCGCGAGAACATCAAGGTCGAGATCGTCAACTGCTCGAAGGAAGACCTTCTCGCAGATTTCGAGGACGCTCCCGAGGTCCCGAAGTGCGGTCTCTACAAGCTGGTGTACTCGGCCGAGTACGGTCAGTTCGGTGGTCGCCCCTACGGTGCGATCGTCTCGAACTACGACTTCGGTCCGGGGCCGCAGGACATCCTGCTCCTCCAGAAGTGCGCGTCGGTCGCGGCGATGTCGCACGCGCCGTTCCTCGCCGCCGCCGGTCCGCAGTTCTTCGGGCTCAAGGACTACCTGGGCCTGCCGAACCTCAAGGACCTTCGCGCGATCTTCGAGGGTCCGCAGTACACCAAGTGGCAGAGCTTCCGTGAGACCGAGGACTCCCGCTACGTGGGTCTCCTCCTTCCGCGGTTCCTCCTCCGCTTGCCGTACGGCGCGACCACCGTTCCGGTGAAGTCCTTCAACTACGAAGAGGACGTCGTCGGAAAGCACGACGCGTACTGCTGGGGCAACGCGACCTTCGCGCTCGCCTCGCGCATCGCGGACAGCTTCGCCAAGTACCGCTGGTGTCCGAACATCATCGGTCCGCAGGCGGGCGGCTCGGTCGAGAACCTGCCGCTCCATCAGTACGAGGCGATGGGCGAGATCCAGACCAAGATCCCGACCGAGATCATGCTCACCGAGCGTCGCGAGTACGAGCTCAGCGAAGAGGGCTTCATCGGCCTCACCTACCGCAAGGACTCGGACAACGCGTGCTTCTTCTCCGCCAACTCGGTGCAGAAGCCGAAGTACTTCGGTCAGAGCGAAGAGGGCCGCGCGGCCGAGATGAACTACCGCCTCGGGACGCAGCTCCCGTACATGTTCATCATGTGCCGCATCGCGCACTACCTGAAGGTGCTGCAGCGCGAGCAGATCGGTACGTGGAAAGAGCGCATCGATCTCGAGAACGAGCTCAACGACTGGATCAACCAGTACGTCGTCGATCAGGACTCGGTGAGCCCGGCGGTGCGCAGCAAGCGCCCGCTCCGCAAGGCGCAGATCATCGTGACCGAGGTCGAGGGCAACGCCGGCTGGTACAAGGTCGACATGAAG
>JBGTSH010000164.1:0-21976 GCA_041940405.1 Polyangiaceae bacterium | reverse complement strand
CGCGCGATGCCGAGCCGCTTCGCCGTCGCGAGCGCCGGCAGAACGCCGCGGACCGGCCGCACCTGGCCGCCGAGCGCGAGCTCGCCGAGCAAGACGATGCCGGCCGTGGCGTCGGGCTCGAGCCGGCCGAGGGCGCCGAGCACGCCGACCGCCAGCGCGACATCGAACGAGCTGCCCGTCTTGCGCACGTCCGCCGGCGACATCGAGACGGTGATGACATATTCGTCGAGCTCGATGTCGAGGTGCTTGAGCGCAGCGCGCGCCCGCACGCGTGCTTCGCGGACCGCCGCCTCGGCCAGGCCGACGAGGTGAAACGCGCTCGGTCCGCGGCCGGAGTCCACCTCGACCCGGACGAGGTGCGCATCGAGACCGACGAGACCGAGCGTGAGCGCCGTGGCTTGCATGCGCGCCCATGGTGCGAGCTTGGTGCCAAGCGCGATGCGCGCAGAAATCGCAGGATCTCCTTCGGAGAAGGGTGGCGGACCTCCTGCGAGGGGTGGCGGCCGCCGCCACCGTCCTTCCGGCTTTCGGGTATCCTCCGCAGCCCAACGAGGAGGAGGACAGAATGGCTGATGACCAAGCGCTTGCCGGGCTGAAGGTGATGATCGCCGTCGCAAAGGCGGACGGTCACCTCTCCGACGCCGAGAAGACGCAGCTCGAGCAGGCGCTCAGCGAGATCGCGCCGATGGCCGATCTCGCGAAGCTCATCGACGAGGCAATCGATCTCGAGGTCGAGCTCGGCAAGATCAAGGACCCCGAGGTTCGCCACGCCACGTACCGCGCTTCGCTCTTGCTCTCCGTCGCGGACGGCGAAGCGCACGCCGAGGAGTCCAAGGTCCTCGCCAAGGTGCGTGATGCGTACGGCCTCACCGACGAGAGCAAGAGCGTCCTTCACATCCTCAGCGCCGCGGCGAAGAAGCGCGCCGACGAGGCGGCGAACCTGGATCCCGAAGAGCGCGCCAAGCGGGTCAAGAGCCGCATCCAGAAGAGCTCGGCGGTCGCAGCCGTGCTCGGCCTCAACCCGCTCCCGCTGCTCTCGATCTTCACCGACATGGCGATCTACGGCGTGCAGGGTGAGCTCGTGACGCAGATCGCGAGCGCCTACGGCCACAAGCTGACGCGCAAAGAAGCGGCAACGACGTTCCTCGGCTCGCTCGGTCTCGGCATCGCGCGCGTCGCGCTCACGCAGCTCGTGAAGTTCGTTCCCGTCTGGGGCAGCGTCGTGGGCGGCGCCGCCGGCTACACGACCACCTATGCTCTCGGCGAGACGATGCGCAGGCACTTCGAGGGCGGCGGCGATCTCAAGAGCCTCGGCAAGGAATCCAAGAAGACCTTCGACACGATCAAGAAGGGTGAGGCCAAAGAGGAGTTCGAGAAGGCGAAGGCCGAGGTCGAAGCGACCGCGAAGGCGAAACAGGCCGAGATCGAAGCGGCAGCGAAAGAGGTCCAGGCGGGCACGGGCAGCGCCGAGGATATCGTGGCCGCGGTCGAGAAGGACTGAGCCGCCCCCGCCGATCCGGTGGCGTCAGCGGTCGAGCAGCGCGCCGATGCTCCACGCATCGAGCGCGCAGCTCGGGGCGATCTTCGCGACCGGGACGCCGAACGGTGGCGGCTCGTCGGGCTCGAGGGCCCGAAGGACGATTTCACCGGGCCGCTCTCCCGCCCAGACGAGATAGCGGGCGCTCGAAGGGTCTGGCGGCGCCGTCAGCTCACGCCGGTAGGTGCCCGAGTCGCGCGCGGCCGCCGCTTCGAGCTCGTTGGTTGCGCTGAGATCGTCCAGGTCCACGTCGAAGTCCCAAACCTCTTCGAAGTCGGCTTCGTCGAGCGCGATGGGCTCGTCGAACGCGACGGGCTCGTCGAGCACGTCGGGCTCGGCACGCGGCCGAGCGAGCACGAGCGACATATCGGGCGGGGGCAGGCGTGTGAGGCCGTACGGCATGCCTGCCGTACAGCAACGCGTGGGCCACGGGGCATTAACCGCCACAGCCGCGGCGTCGCGAGGCTCGAATGCGCGGCCGTTTCCGCGGCGGATGGATCGGATTTCCCTCTGCGACATCGGCGCCTTATTGCCGGCTTTTGTCCCTCCTGGGCCGGGTCGGCTACCCTGGACGGGACGCGATGAGACTCCTCGGCCCCCTCTGTTTTGCTGCGGCATTGTTCGGCTGCTCCGACAAGGGAGCTCCCGCGAAGCTCGCGGACGATCCCGACCCGCCCAACGCTCCGTGCGAAACCAGCCAGCAGTGCCGGCGCTACGGTTGGTGCACGGAAAAGGACGGCGAGTGCGTCGCGAGCTCCGACGCGAGCTGCGAAAACTCGGAGCTCTGCCGCCGAGGCGGTCTCTGCAGCCTGGAGGCGAACCGCTGCGTCGCGAAGGGCGAGGACTGCCGCAACAGCGACTGGTGCAATCGCTTCGACATGTGCAGAGCCAGCGAAGGCGTCTGCAAGTAGCCGCCGGGTAGCTCAGGGAGGGGTCGCGACAGGCGCGCCCGCGACGCCGACCGGGACGGAGTAGACCTCACCCGGGTTGCCGGCGACGTAGAGCGAGCTCGGATCCCAACCCGGCCCGCTTCCGAACTGGGCGTTGGCGACGTTGGCCGGGAAGCTCGCGAGGAGCACGGGCATGCCGACCATGTCGCCGGCCGTGTCGAGATCGATCCGGAAGAGCCGGTCCTGACCGTTGTCGACCGCGTAGATGTTGCCGCAAGCGTCCATCACGAGGCCGTCGAGGTTCGCCCCTTGGATGTCGGCCACCTCGACCGGCATGGTCGCGCCTTCCGGATCGACGCGCATGACCTTGCCCTGCGCGTAGTCGGTGAAGAAGAGGAGGTTGCGCGGCGGATCGAGGACGATGCCATTGACGGCGATCCCCATCGTGATGTCGGTCGGCGTGCCCATCTCGTCGTACTTGATGATGTCGCCGCTTCCCGATGCGGTGACCCAGACGTTGCCCTCGAGGTCTGGATAAACGCCGTTTGGCTGCGCGAGGCCGGACGCAAAGTCCTCGACCGTACCGTCTGGAAGGATGCGCACGACGGTGCCGAGGCCGGGGCGCGCCGCGAAGATGTCGCCGGTGATCCCGTAGCGGAGGCCGAAGGTCTGCATCGGCAAGTTGCCGATCGGCGTGACGTTGTCGTCGGTATCGACGCCGATGATCTCGTTACCGTCCTTGCCGACGATGTTGCCCTTGCCGTCGAAGGTCAGGTCCTCGGTCCCGTTGAAGAGCGAGGTCTCGAGCACGGGCTCGATCTCTTCCGTCGGGAGGCCGTCGCACGACGGCATGCCGCCGCCCTGGTTCGTTCCTCCTCCTCCGCCCTGGTTGGTCCCGGTGCTCGCCGTCGTGGGTGAGCTCGCCGTCGTCGGCGAAGTCGTCCCGGTGGTCGCCGTCGTCTCGCCCGATCCGCCGGAGCCCGTGCCGTCGTCGCCGCAAGCGACCGCGGCGGTGAGGGTACCGAGAGAGAGCGCGCCCAGAACGAAGGAGGAGAAGCGGTCCATCGGCAAACCTTACCCGCGCTTCTCCCAGCGGTGTGCCAAAAAGGGCGGATCGACCTCGACCTCGGTCAGGTGATTCGAGCTGATGCTGAGCGTGTAAGCGGCGATCCCGAGAACGACCTCGAGCGCGTTCTTCTCGGTGTAACCGGCGGCGAGGAAGGCGACGAGCGCGACGTCGCCGATGGCGCCGTGCGAGGCCGCGACGGCGCGCACGAACGCAGCGAGCGCTGCGAGCTTGGGATCCGAAGGCGCGCGCCCCGCGCGCAACGCGTCGAGATCCGGAGCGAGCGCCGGCATCCTCTCCACGATGCGCGAGTGCATCGCCATGCAATAGGAACAACCTCGGTCGTAGGCGAGTGACATCGCCACGATCTCACGTTCGGCGGCCGAGAGCGTCGTCTCTTCGAAGAGGTGGAAGAGCGTGAGCGCAGCCTCGAGCGTTTGAGGCGACGTGGCCATCGCAGCGAGCGGCGAGGCGAGGAAGCCGAACTTGGACGCTTGCTCGCGAAGGCGTTCTCGGGACGCTTCCGGCGCGGTTTCGACGGTGTGACGGGGGAATCGATTGGACATGAAGCGCTCCAGTGATTGTTAATGCAACTATTGGGGAACAGGGAAAACGGAAGCCAGCCCATGGGCCTCCTTCACTTCGTGAGGTTTTCGAACATCCGGCGCAACGTGCGCCGGGTCACTTCGATGTCGGCCGCTGGGATCCCGGAGACCAGGCGCTCCACCAGATCGCGCGCGACGGGCACGAGCTTCTTTCTCAGCGCTCGGCCACGCTCGGTCAGGTGGACCGCGCGCGCCCGCCCATCATCTGCCGAGGGCCGTCGCACGACCAGATCGTGCTCCTCCATCGTGCGCAGGATTCGGCTCATCGTCGGTGGGTCGCGGAGCGTTCCATCCGAGAGCTCCGCCTGGGACTGGCCCTCTTTCTCCCAGAGGCGAATGAGGACCATCCACTGCTCCGGGGTGATGTCCTCATCCTTCTCGCGGAAGGCGCGGTAGAGCTCGCCCCGCGAGACTTGGTACACGCGGCTGATCCAGAAGCCGATCGCCTTTTCTACGATGATGCCGTCCCGGGTGAACTGGTCGAGCACCGGCCGAGAATACGCGTCGGCAATTGATTGTCAATGCAATGAATGTCCAGAGCTCGTCAGCTGTCTCGGAGCGCCCGAACGAGATCCGGCCAGCCGATAAGGAACGCGGCGGGATAGCTCTCGATCGAGGTGGCGACGTACCGCGCGAAGCCGCCGAGCCGCGCGAGACGACCTGTGGGAGCCGGGTCGGGACCGTCGCCGATGGTGGCTCGCACGGGCAGCGCCAGGCTGCGCTTGTGCTCGTAGGCCGGCTCGATGCGCACGCCGGCGGCGCGGTACCGCCCGAGGATCGTGGCGGCGAGCGTGAGGGCGACGCGGCGCGCCGGGCACGCGCGCGGGCCGGCGCCGAAGGCCCAGTGGCCGGCCCCATCCGTACGAAACGGATCGAACCCCGAGCCCGCGGCGAGACGCTCCGGCACGACGGTCACCGGCTCCCCGCGTTGGAAGCCGAGGCCCGCGATCGCCGCGGCATACGAAGCTACGCGGGTGATGGACGAGTTGACCGGATAGGCGCGGATGGTCTCGTGGACCACCGCTTCGTCGGTCGCTGCCGCCGCGGCGGGGTGTTGCGCCAGGGCGATGAGCGCGTGGGTCACCACGTCCGAGACCTGGATCGTGCCCGTCGCAAGAAAGACGGACGCGACGTGGTCGACGCGCTCCTCGAGCGAGAGCGCACGGCCCTCTTCTCGCGCCGCGGTGAGGTAGGTGACGCCGTTCCAGCCATCCGGATCGGCGAGCCGCCGCTCCAGCATCCGAGCGAGCTCGCGCCTCAGCGGCATCGACGCACGGCCCACCATCTTGATGCCTCGATCGATGTCAGCGACGGCTCGCGCGACCAGATCCCAGTCGCCACCCTCGCCGAGGACCAGATCGCACGTCGCGCGTGCGACCGTCCCGCGCACCGCATCGAGCAAGCTCTCGGCGACCCCCGGGACGACCGCTGCGTCGCAAGCCGCCCTCGCCGCCTGCTCCACTCGGTCGAGCGGAACGCCTGCGAGCGCCGCCCGCGAAAAGCGCGCTCGCGCTTCGAAACGCGGACCCGTGACGACCTCTTGGTGCGCGAAGGGAGCGAAGAAGCGGTTCGAGAGCGCCTTCTCGAGGACGGCGCGATCGCGGAACGCAGGGTGCCGGAGCACGGCGTCGATGGCAGAAGCGTCATCGAGCCGGCGCATCCAGACCTGCCGGAACGCTCGAAGCATCGTCAGAACGCTAACGCAGCCCGGGGCGTAGGCCATGGATTCTGTTCGATCTCAACGGTGGTACGTTGGTTGCTTAGCGCGTGCCCGACCCAACCCGAGGGCCCCCATGCTCAAGCGAATGCTCCGTCCGATCGCCGCCGCCTCCCTCCTTGCGTCGTCGCTCTTTGCATCGAGCGCGTACGCGGCGCCGTACGTCACGCTCAAAGATCCCGCAGAGATCGCCACGCCCGACGACACGCCGGCGCTTCCCATGTGGCGGAAGAAGGTCATGGAGCAATACGAAGCGCTCGGGCTCGAGCTGCCCGAGGTCTTCAGCATCTGGACGGCGTTCCCCATGGCCGGCGGCAACTACGGCACGTTCATCGATCCGCGCGAGAACGACGTCACCGGCATCGGCTTCGCCCCGCTCTACCCGCCGGATGGTCTGTTCGAGTCGACCACCCCGCCCGTCAAGGCGGTGCTCTGGCACAACAACATCCTCGCGATGCCGCAGCGCGCAGCGCTGCACGATGCGCCGGAAGAGGGCTACGCCCGCTACCTCTTCCTCCTCGAGCTCTCGCATCTCTGGGGTCCCGCGGCGCAGGTCCCGATGCCCGGTCCCGACGACCTGATCGGCTTTCCGTACCATTGGTCGTTTTTCAAGGATCAGGCCGGGCCCGCCGGCGGCAACGCATGGACAGACAACGGCGACGGCACCTTCACCGTGATCCCCGGCGATCCGGCAGCCGTTCGCTTCAACATGCTCGACCTCTACCTCATGGGCCTCGCCGAGCCGGAGGAGGTGCCGCCCTTCGGCGTTCTCGTCAACACGACGGTGCCCACCACCCCCAACGATCCCTTCTGGGGCGGCGCGTACGCGCCTCGCTCGTTCCCTTGGTTCAACACCGTCGACCCTCCGCTCACGGTCACCGCGACGCGACGCGAGCTGACCATCGACGACGTCATCGCCGCGAACGGCCCGCGCAATCCAGGCGCCGGCGTGAAGACGAGCTGGACCCTCGGCATCGTCCTCATCGTCGCGGCCGACGCGACCGACTCCGAGATCGATGAGGCGCAAGCAGCGTTCGATCCGATCGCGCAGAACCTCGCCCCCTGGTTCAGCGACGCAACCGTCGGCCGCGGCACCCTCGAAGTCGTCAGCAACTACGAAGAGGGCACCGGCGGCGCCGGCGGGGGCGGCGTCGGCGGGGGCGGCACCGGAGGCAGCACGGGAGAGACGACCTCGACCGGAAGCGGAGGGAAAGGCGGCGGCGACGGCGAGACCGAAGAGGACGGCGGCTGCGGCTGCTCCTCGAGCAAGGGCGGCGGCGGTGCCGGCGTCCTCGGCGTCGCGTTGGCGCTGGCGCTGGCGCTTCGGCGGCGTCGCGACGCGTAGTCTCGTTCCGTCGGTGGCAGCTGCCACACCCTGGTCAGGGCGTCTCGCCGAGCGGCGCGGCGCCGAAACCGACGGAGAATCGTTTGCACCATACGACGGCGCTTTTGTACCGAGAGAGGTCGACGTCCTTCGGGATGTCGTAGTTTTGGCTGCCGCGATTGCCGCGGAGCGGGCCTAGGATGACGTGCTCGCCGTCATCGTAGGCCGTCCAGCTCGCTTCGGTCGCCGGCGTCGCCGAGAGCATCACGACGAGCTGCGGTCCATTCGAGGTGCTGAGATCCTCGAAGCGCAGGATCTGGGAGCCGTCTCCGGTCTGAAGCACCTTCGCGACGCCCGTCGTCTCGTGCTCGAGGCTACGGAACTTGCCTTCAGCGAGGGTCCGCACGAGAGGTCCCTGCGCTGCGGCAGGCAGATCCTCGCTCACCTGGCTGTCCACGAAGAGCTTCCAGGGCTCGAACCAGTAGAAGCCGAACGCACCGCCGACCACGACGACGACGCCGATCGCGCCGATCAGGCCTTTCCGTCCCACGCGGTGGAGCGTCGCGAGGCGGGAAGAGCGTGTCAATCCCCGAAGCGCGCCTCGATCTGGGGCCAGCTCGCGTATCGGTTTCGGCTCAAGGCAGGCGCAGCACGTCCCAGCGAATCCGGCGTGCCGATGGCCCGACGGCGCTGAGCCTCAAGTCGCCGACAGCCATGTCGCTCGATGCCGCCACGGCCGAGCTCGCCCGCAAGCGTGCGACGTCTCCCGCGGCGCTGATGACAAAACAAGAAGAGCAGGTAGCGATTTCGGCCTCGGTCACCTCGGCTAGCCCCCCGGAGCCCGCCGGCTCGGCCACGCGCCTCGCGGTGAGGACGGTGCCGTCATCGAGCGCGAGCGTCGCAGTCCCGCCGATGTCGAGCGCGACCATGACGTCGAGGCGATCCGCGACGTCAGCGAGGTCGACGACCAGCGGATCGGTCGCCGGCGCCAGCGTGTCGATGCTCGGATCGAGCATCGGGAGGATCTGGTTCGAGACGAGGAAGATGGGCATCTTGCCGAGCGGCGCCGGCACGCTCGCGACGCCGCCGCCCTCGTAGACGCGGTAGTCCTCGAGCGCGACATAGCGCGCGCCGGGTGGAAGGTAGGTGTCCTTGGTCGTCACGCCGCGCCGCACGACAGGCGATACGTAGAGCGCCGGGCCGAGGTAGAACGCGTCCTCGACGTCGTAGACCCAATCCTCTTTGGGGAAGAGGAGGAACGGGTGCAGCGTGATGGGGCGGCCGGTCTTGATCGCCTCGCGCTTCAGCGACAGAAAGTAGGGAAGGAGGCGCGTGTGGAGGCCGGCGTATTTCTTGTAATGGTCGATCGTCTCTTGATCGTTCCACAGCTTCCACTTCGTCTTCTTTTCGCCGGCCGGATTGGTGCAGGCGTTCTGCTCCATCATCACCGGTGATACGGCGCCGAATTCGACCCAGCGCAAGAAGACCTCCTTGTCGTTGGGAGCGCCGGTCAGGCATTTGAAGCCGGTCATGTCGCTCCCCCAATACGGGACGCCGACCATCGAGAGGTTGAGGCCGCCGCGCACGGACGAAGGCAGGCCTTGCGTCTCGTCGAACGTCGCCTCGGCGTCGCCGCCCCAGACCGTGGGCACGTACTTCTGCGTGCCGGCGTAGCCCGAACGAACGAAAAAGAGGTAGTCGCCGGGCCTCTCGCGCTCCATCAGGTCATGAGCTGCCTTGGCGGAGAGCACGGGGAACTCGTTGTGCACCTCGTCGCCGCGCCGCCCGTCGAAGAACACCGCGTCGCGTCGGGTGTATTCGCCGAAGTCGTGCATCCAGCCGTCGTAACCGAGGTCGAGCGTGCGCTTGAGCAAGCCTTGGAACCACGCGACGGCATCGGGATTGGTGAGGTCGATTGCCGCAATCTCGAGCGGTTGTCCCGAGATGAAGAACGTGAGCGCCGGCTCGCCATCGGGGCCTTTGACGAAGTAGCCATTGGCCTTGCCGTAGTCGTAGTCGGCCTTCGCGGCGTCGTTCTTCGCTGCGACGTACGGGTTGTTGTACGCCATGACCTTGTAGCCGAGCGTGTGCGCGTTCGCGGTCCAGGTCATCAGCTCTGCTTCGCGACCGACGTGCGAGAGCGCCGGGAGGAAATGCACTGCGTCGTCGACGCTGGTGACCGGGATCTTGGCGTTGCGCATCGCTTGGATCTCGGGCACGCCGTCGACCATCGAGCCCGAGCCGACGCGCCGGCGCGGTCCGAAGATCCAGGGGGCGGGATCCATCGGTCGGCCCTTGTCCTCGGTGTAGAGGTCGATCACGCGCAGCGGGTCGTCGCTGACGTAGATCGTGGCGCTGTACGCGGGCGCGTTCACGGCGAGGCGCCAGCTCTCGGGCTTCTCGCTGCCGAAATGCAGCTCGCTCCGGTAGGTCGTGTCGAGCGACAGCCCATAGCCCTGATTCGAGAGAAAGAAGGGCACGGGGAAGTACGTCATCGACGGGCCGTTGGGCGACGGGTTCTCGGGGCCGGCCGGCGTGCTTTCGCCTTGGCCCAGCCCGCCCTCTTCGGCCCAGCTGTAGAGCGAGTGGCCGCGATGGTCGAGCGTTGCGTAGCGCTCACCGAGGCCGAAGAAATGCTCGCCCTCCGGCAGCTTGAACGCCATCGTCGACTTGTTCGGCGCGGCCGCATGACCAATGCCGTCTTGCGCCGCGAAGCCGACGCGCACGCGCTCGCCCTCGACGGCGACCTCGATCCTTACCGCGACCTCACCCGTGACGAGATCGAACACGGCGCGGTTTTCGGTTTGCTCGCGGACGCGAGCGTCGACGCTGCGGCGCCAAGGCTCTTCGTGCGGCTCGTACCCATCCCAACCCGGCAGCACTTGCGGGAGCTCGACGAGCTCGTCGAACGTCGCGGCCGGCGCGCCGTAGGCGCCGTCGTCTCCCGGAAGCGTCGACAGGACGAGCTTGTCTTCGGCGTCGAAGACGGACATCTCGAACGGTGAGAGCTTGACCACGACGCGCACCGACTCCGACCGGAGCGTCACCGACTGAGGCGAGAGGGTCTCGTCCTCGCAGGCAAAGAGCACGAGAGGGAGCGTCGAGAGCGCGAGGGCGAGGCGACGGAGGCGTTGCACGCCGGCGATGCTAGCAGCGGTCACGGTCGGCCGAGATGGCCCTGATCCACGTTGTCACCGCTTGCGAGGAGGCGGTCGCGCTGCGAGCGGTCGCGAAACGCGAACCAAGGGCAGCGCCGGATCGATGAGGTAGCCGCCGGGCACACGAGCGATTGCCGTCGCGAGGCCGCTCTTTCGCAGGAATGCGAGCGCGACGTACGCCCGGTTCGCCGCCGCGAGCGGCTGGAGCGACTGTCCGGGCCAGCCGGCTTCGATCAAGACGTCGAGGGGCAAGCACGACCGGGGGTCTCTCGTCCGTTCGTCGACGAGGCGCGAGAAGATCCGGTGAGCCGCGTCGTGGTCCCCGATGTACTTCGCGACGCCGTCCGGCGTGCGGAAGGTCTCGGCGTGCGGTCCCACCACCAGCGCGTCGCGGGGCGGATCGATCTCCGGAGCGGCTCCGGCGTCCAGCCTTCGCAGCGCACGCTCGGCGATGCGCGCCAGGCCGCGTGCGTCGTCGCTCGCGTCGTGCAGCGATCGCCCGTGTACCTCGCGGGCGAGCGCGTGAGCGAGCCGGCTCCTTCCTTGTTCGGGCGTCAGACGGCCATTGGTCGTGTCGCAGAGGACGAAGGCGAGCTCGACGAGGCCGACGCCGATGTCGTCGTGGGCGACGAGGAACGAGGAGCGTGCCGCCGAGAGCAAGCGCTGCGCTTCCGCCTCGTTCGCTTCGAGCGCCGCGAGCACGGCCAGGCGGACCCTCGCGATCCCGAGCGAGTGCAGGTCGCCGCTCTTGGCGAGACCGTCTTCTGCGGTCTGGAGCTCTCGCCTGGCCCGCGGCAGATCTCCTCGCTCGAGCGAGAGGACGCCGAGGCTGCCCCAAGCAATGGCCTCCAGCCGAGCGTCGGTTGCCTCGTGCAGCAGGTCGAGCGCCAGGCGCAATTGGCTCTCGGCGCGATACTGGTCGCCCTCCTCCGCGGTCATCACGCCGAGGTTCGTCAGTGTGATGCCCTCGATGCGGCGATCGCCGATGCCCGCTGCCATTGCAATGGCGCGCTCGTAATGGGGCCGCGCTTTCGCAAAGTCCCGTTCGTCGTGCCAGAGCGCTCCGAGGTTTACGTGCGCGCGGCTCTCGAGGCTGATCCGTCCGTGCCCTTCGAGGAGCGGCAGGGCGGCGAGATAGGCCTTCTTGGCGCGCGTCAGGTCGCGCCTGCGATGTGCCACGAGGCCGAGGTCGAGCTGAATGCGACCTTCGAGCGAGGGGTCCGATGCCCGGCGTGCCGCGGCGAGCGCGCGCTCGAGCAAGAGCGTGCCCTCCTTGTCTCGATGGGCCGCAGCGATCGCGGAGCCGAGGCCGGCGAAGAGCTGGGCGCGCCGAGCCGCGCTCTGCCTCTTCCCTTCGAAGTGGGCGGCGGTCTCCTTCCAGAGCAGCGCGATCTCCTCCGGCGGGCTGCGGACGGAGAGGAGCGGTTCGGCGGCGAGGAGCGCATCGAGCGCGACCTCTCGGGCTTCGGGGCCGGCATCGAGCGCGCGCTGGTGGACGTCGAGGAGCTTGTCGATCTCTTGCGCGAGCTCGCGCCTCGCGGCGGGGGAGCCGCTGCGTTCGATCTCGGCGGACAGGGCCGCGCCGCGCTCGAGAGCGTAGGCGTCGTGTCGCGCGCGGACCTCTCCCAATTGGCCCGAGCGGCCGAGCTCGGCGAGCGCGAACTCGCGAACGGTCTCGAAGAGCGCCAGGCGAGGTGGGCCGCTCTCGTCCTCTTTGCGAACGGTGATCAGCGACTTTTCGACGAGCGCCGCGATCGTCGAGAGGAGCGCGACGCCCGGCGGGGGCACCACCACCTGCTCTGCGGCGTCGAACGTGAACCCGCCGCGGAAGATCGCGCAGCCCGCGAGGACCGTGCGCTCACCGGCGTCGAGCAAGTCCCAGGACCACGCGATCGCCTCGCGCATCGAACGACGCTTCGCGCTCGGACGCGTGAGCACCTCGAGCCGGGCGTCGAGCCGGCTCTCGAGGCCGCGAACGCCGACGATCTCTGCGTTCGCCGCGGCGAGCTCGATCGCCAGCGGGATGCCGTCGAGCGCGACGAGGATCTTGAGCAGGCGCTCGCTGGCACGCACGTCGACAGCCGCGCGGGCCTCGCGAGCTCGCGCCAAAAACAGGGACCCGGCCGCCGAGGTAGCGAGAGCTCGAACCGACGCAGGCAGCTCGAGCGGGCCCAGCTCGAGCATCGACTCGCGAGGCAGGCGATGCTTGTGACGCGTCGTCACGAGCACCTGCGCCTGGCTGCGCCGATCGACGAGCAGACCCACGAGCGCGTCGATCGAGTCGCCGAGGTGCTCGACGGTGTCGAGCACGACGAGGGCCGGCCCGATGCTCCCCAGCGCACGTCGAGCGCGGACGTCATCCCTCTCGAGCCCGTCCGGATCGGGCGAGAGACCCAGAGCGAGCGCCAGCGCCGAGAGCGCGCCCCCGGTCGTGGCGACGGCCGAGAGGTCGACCCAAACCACGCGGCGGCTGCTCCGGTGCGCCACTTCGGCGGCGAGGCGCGTCTTGCCGATGCCCCCGGCGCCCCAGAGGGTCACGACCGGATGACCGGCCGCGAGCAATCCTTCGAGCCGCTCGATCTCGCCCGCGCGACCGACGAAGAGATTGCTCGGTCGCGGGACCGCGCTCGTCACGATCGAGAGGCTACCTCAAGAGCGCCGCGTCGACGGCCGATACCCGGACCTGACGGTTCGGCAGCGAGTGGATGCGGACCAGGAGGGACTGGGCGGCCACGGGCGCGATCGGCGTGACCTGCTCGTACAGGCCCTCGCTCGAGCACCACGTGCCGGCGCTCGACTCGCCGCCTCTGCCGTAGGTTACGACGCCCGTCCGGCAGCCGGCGTCGACCGCGGAATAGAGGGCGGGGTTGCCGCTCTCGGCCAGCGGCAGCGAGAACTCGACCTCGGTTCCGTCCGCGAGCGCGACCGAGCCGTCGATCGATCCCGCGCTCCTGACGGCCTCGCCGCGCACCTCGCCGCCGTCCTTGGTCGTGATGTCGCCTGACGGCTCCAGCACCAGCCACTCCGACCGCGAGCGCGAGGCGTCATCGGTTCCGCACACGTAGACCACGCCGCCGTCCTCATTGCTGACGATCCCGATCGCGTACGCCGAGCTCGAGGACGAAAGGCCGGCGAAGCGGGCCTCTTCGTCGAAGCCCGCCTCGGGTGCTTCGCACGCGGACGTAAGCAAGAGACACCAAGGAAGCGGATGGACGAGGGCGCGGCCTGCTCGCATGCCTCGATCGTTTCACTCGCTCGGGCAGCCGGCGCCTTAATCGACCTTAATCCCGAGGTTTGACGCCGCAGCGTCACCGCCGTACGCGCGGGCTCGATGCTCCGTTCGTCTCTCGGCGTGCTGTCCACGGCGCTGGCCCTCGCTGCCTGCGACGGCGAAAGCGGGGGCGCGGGAGCAGGTTCGGGTGCCGGCGCCGGGGCGTCGACGTCCGACGGGACCGGCTCTTCGACAACGACGGGCGAGGGGAGCGGCGGCGCGCCGCCCGTCCCCGTACCGGGCCTCTACGCCGAATACTTCACCGGCTATCTCGACCTCGCCCTCGGGCGCGTCGAGACCGGCATCGACGTCGACTGGGTCGACGCGGGGCCGGACGACGCGGTCGGCGCGGACCGTTTCTCGGCGCGCTGGACGGGGACGCTCACGCCGCCGGCCCCGGGGAGCTACACGATCGCGACCGAGACCGATGACGGCGTTCGGGTGTACATCGATGACGAGCTCGTCATCGACGATTGGCACGGGCATTTCGTGACCCGAAACGAGGCCGTCGTGCGGCTGACCGGCGAGCCGGTCAGCCTGCGGGTGGAGTACTTCGAGATCGATCTCGCCGCGTCCGCGAAGCTGCTCTGGTCGTCGGAGGACATCGCCGAAGAGACGATCCCGACCTCGGCGCTCTCGACCTTCGATCAACCGACGGGTCTTTCGAGCCCGAAGCCGCCCTACCAGAACCCGGTGATCGGCTTCGATTGCCCCGACCCCGGCGTCGTCTTCGATCCCGCGGCCTCGCCGCCTGCCTACTTCGCGGTCTGCACGGGCGGCTCCTTCCCGATCCGCACCTCGCGAAGCCTCGTCTTCTGGAGCGACACCGGGACGCACCTTCTGCCGGGCGGCAAGCCCGCCTGGGCCGACAACGGCTTCCGCAATTGGGCGCCCGAGCTTCACCGCGTCGGCGACCAGCTGGTCGCGTACTTCACGTCGGTCAACGGCGCGAACGTCCTCTCGATCGGCGCCGTACACGCCGCGACGATGACGGGCTCCTGGTCCGAGCAGACAGGGCCGCTCGTCGAGCATCCGCTCGGCGTCATCGACGCGACGTTCTTCGAAGACGACGACGGGTCGCGCTGGCTCGTCGACAAAGTCGACGGAAACTCCCAGGGTCAGCCGACACCGATCCGCCTGCGGCGGCTCACCGACACCGGCATGGCGTTCGCACCCGGCAGCGACTTCACCACGATCCTCGTGAACGACGGCGGCTCGTGGGAGGGCGGCGTGGTCGAGGCGCCGTGGATCGTGAAGCGAAACGGCACCTACTACCTCTTCTACAGCGGCAACGTGTACGACTACCGCTACCGAACCGGCGTCGCGCGCTCGAGCGCGCTCGCCGGCCCGTACGAGAAGCACGGCCCGCCGATCCTCGGCAACAACGAGCGCTGGGTCGGTCCCGGCCACGGCTCGGTCGTCACGGCGAACGGCAAGGACTACTTCGTCTACCACGCGTGGCCCAACGCCGGCGACGGGACGCATCTCACGAGCGCGGGGCGTCACGTCCTCGTCGATCGCATCGTGTGGGGCGGCGACGGTTGGCCGTCCATCTCCGACGGCACGCCGAGTCGCACGCCCCAGCCCTGGCCGGGCGAAGACAACTGACTGACAGTAGCGTCAGCCTCGTGGCAGCGGGCGCCAGCTCGGGTTGACCAGCGAGGTCAGTATGTGGTCGCGCCAGCCCCCGCCGACGAAGAGGTAGTCGCGCGCGTACCCGTCGACGGTGAAGCCCAGCCGCCTGAGGAGCGCGCCGCTTCGTTCGTTCGTCGGCTGGTAGTTGGCCGAGAGGCGGTGCAGGCAGAGATCCTCGAACGCGTACCGAATCACCTCTTGTAGGCCCTCGCGCATCAGGCCTCGGCCTTCGTGCTTCTTGGCGATCTTGTAGCCCAGCGTCGCCTGCTGGAGCGCGCCGCGAACGAAGCTCGACAGGCTGATCATGCCGATCACTTCGGCGGCCGGCGCACCGCGGGGGAAGAGCACGAACCTGCACGAGACCCCCTGCTTGAACTCACGCCTGCTGAGCGCGAGGCGCCGGCTCCAGTAGTCCGCCGATTCGATCGCCGGATCGGGCGGCGGATCCCAGGGCGCGAAGTGCTCGCGGTTCTTGCGCACGAACGACACGAGCTGTCGCGCCGTGGTGGGCGCAGGGATCGTGAGAAGAAGCCGCTCCGTGGACAGCTCGGGGATGTTCATGCGAGGTAGGGGCGGTGTATGGTAGCCCGAGCCAGGTCCGTGAAGACCAGCCCCAGCTTCCAGGCGGCGCCGATGGCGGCGGTGTTCGTCGTCTTGAGCGGTCTCGTCCTCGCGATCCCGATCATCTTCACCGTGATCGGCCTCGGCGATCCTCGCCTGCGCGTCGTTTTCCTCGGGACGGCGGTGATGGTCGCGGCCGCGGCGCTGGGCGTCTGGGTGTTCTACAAGCCGAAGCGCTTCTTGGTCGATGACGCCGCGCTCACGATCGAGTTTCCGATGCGGACGATCGAGATCTCGCGCACCGAGATCACGAGCGCCCGCGTGCTGTCGCGGGATCGATTCCGCGAGACGCTCGGCTTCGCCCTCCGCGTCGGCATCGGCGGCCTCTTCGGCGTCTTCGGCTACTTGTGGAGCAACAAGCTCGGCTGGGTCACGATCTACGCGACCAGCACGGACGACTGGGTCCTCATCGAGAGGCGCGGCTCGGGGCCGTTGATCCTGACGCCCAAAGACGCCGAGGGGCTCGTGGCTATCCTGTCGTGAGTGGTCCATGGATCGGCGATCTCACGCATTGGATCGTCTGCGATCCATAACGCAACCCGACATGAGCGCAGTTTGCCGCTGATTTCTGTACCCGCCGTCGGACCTCGGCTGGGCATGGCATGTGCCTAGCGCGGCGCATGCGGCTATCAGGTCTCGCCCTCGCCCTCGTCCTCCTCGCTCCCCTCGGTTGCGACGACACGTCGAAGACCGACGACGATTTGACGAGCGTTCGAGCGCGCTCGCGCGAGCTCCGCTTCGAGGGCCGCGTCTTCGCGTCTCCCGGCGCGAGCGACGACGAGATCCTCCGCACGGTGCATCAGCAGACCAAGACGGCATTCGGGCCGCTTCGGACGAGCGACGTCGCCGTCAACAACCGAGAGCTCAAGGGCGTGGATCCGGCGACGTTCGTCAAGCGCGAGGTCACCGTCGTCGACACCGAGACCGGAGAGAGCGAGCCGATGCTCGAGGTTCGCTACACGTACGTCGACGACGCCGTCGTGCCGAAGTCGATGTCGAATCGATCGTCGCTCGCCGGCGCGGTGCTTCGCCCGAGCTACCAGGGCGAGACGGACCGCATCCTCGAGGAGTGCACGCCCAACGACGCGCACGCGCGCGACTTCCGAGGATCGCTCTGGTACGTGTTCGAGCCGTCGCTTCGCTCGTGCGGCGACGCGATTCAGGCCGAGCAGGCCGCGATCGACGCTTCACGCGAGAAGCTCGAGGACGCCGAGAACCAGGTGTCGAAGATCGACGCCGAACGGCTCTACCTCCCGGTCACCTTCGCGCTGGGCGCGGACAAGACGAACGATGGGAAGAGCTATCCCGAATACGACCGCCTCTTCTCCGGCGGCGTCAAAGAAGACAAGCTGGTCATCAGCCTGATCAACGGGCTCATCGATCACGATCCCGGCACCGAGCTCCACCGCGACACCGGCTACGGCGAGTGGCTCGACACCCTGGGTGAGGTCTTCGCCGCGCGGCCGGGGTTCAAGGTCGTCGAGGTCGAGGGGAACATCGACATCACGACCTACCAGCTCGAGAGCGGGAAAGAGGTCACGGTCTCGTTCGACGACATCATCGCGATGGATGACGGCACCGCCCCGGCGGGCCTCTCCTTCTCGGAGAAGAGCGAGCTCGAAGGCCTCGTCGCGAAGCGCGTCGCAGACCGCTGGATCACCTTCGAGCTGCCGGTCACGGTGCAGGTGGGCGACGAGGACGCGCGCGAGTTCGGCATCCAGATCATGGCGTTCTTCGGCCACGCCGAGACGACCACGCCCTTCAAGCACGCCATCCTCAACAGCGACGTGTTCATCTACAACGGTCACTCGATGATCGGCTCCGGGCCGCTCGATCCGAAGAACTTCAGCGCCAGCGATTTCCCGGCGAGCTACCAGATCCTCTTCATCGACGGGTGCGTCTCGTACAACTACTACGAGGCCGACTACATCCCCTTGAAAGAGGGCGGCACCAAGAACCTCGATCTCATCACCAACGCGATCGAGTCTCCTGCATTCCGCAGCGGCTTCGCCCTGGGTCAGTTCATTTCGACCATGATCGACGGCAATGGCGCGAGCTGGCTCGAGCTGCTCCAGAGCGCCGAGGCGACGGGCTCGGGCCTGCGCGTCGTCGACGGAGAGCTCGACAACACCTACGACCCGAGCCGCGATCCGATCTTGATCGAAGTGCGCTGAAGCTTGGCGGCCCTCTCGGCGATCACCTTCATCAGCTCGTTCCAAGAGCGCACGAACGACGCGGTGCCTTCGGCTTGGAGGCGGGCCGCCAGGGCATACAGGTCGATACCCCCGGCGGTCAGGGCGGCCAGCGTGTCCTCGCAACGCTCGCCGTCTGCGCGCAAGATGGTCGTGATCGTCCCGTGGTCGGCGAATGCATTGAGGGTCTGCTCGGGGAGCGTGATGACCGTGAACTGGGCTGGCAGGGCGTTCGGATACATCACGTCGGACACCGACGGGTCCTTCGCCGCCGTGCTCGCGAAGAGGAGCCGCTGCGGCCGTGCGCCGGCGTTGTAGATGCGCTGCCACGGGGGCGACCTCAAGACGCTGCGATAGGCCTTGTAGGTGCGCTGCGCCATCGCGATGCCGAGCTTCCACTTCAGATCGCCGGAGACCGTCCCCGCCACCGCTCCATCCCAGCGGCTGACGAAGACCGAAGCCACCGAGGAGACGTTCGGCGACAGGCCGAGCTCGATGCGACGCTCGATTCCGCTGAGGTATGCGGCGGCCGCAGCGAGGTAGTGCTCGCGCGAGAAGAGGAGCGTCACGTTGACCGGGATGCCGCAGAAGATCGCCTCTTCGATCGCCGGCAAGCACGCCTCTGTCCCGGGAATCTTGATCATCAGGTTGGGGCGAGCGGCCCGTGCGAAGAGCGCCTTGGCCGCGGCGAGCGTGCCGACCGGATCCGCCGCGAGCAGCGGCGAGACTTCGAGCGAGACCCAGCCGTCGACGCCGCTCGAGCGGTCGTGGATGGGCCGGAAGAGATCCGCCGCCTCCGTCAGATCCTGGAGCGCCAGATCGAAGAAGATCTCTTCGCTCGACTTGCCGCGGTGCGCGCAGCGCTGGATGTCGGCGTCGTACGCGGAGCTCTTCTTGATCGCCTGTTCGAAGATCGTCGGGTTCGAAGTGAGTCCGGTGACCGAGAAATCATGGATGTAGTGAGACAACGTCCCGCTCTTCAAGAGGTCGCGGGTAATGTTGTCGAGCCAGAGGCTCTGCCCCAAGTGGTGGAGCCTCCCCGTGGGTCTGACGGCGGGACCGCCCGCCGGCTCGGCTCGCGGAAGGATGATCTGCTCGACGGCGTTGGCGAAGCCCTCGTCCTGGAACGACGTGGTGGTGAAGTCGGCGCGCCTCTTCACCTCGTCGCTGGCGTTGCCCATTGCGATGCTCAGGCCGCTCCTCTGGAACATGAGGACGTCGTTCGGCTGGTCGCCGAGCGTCGCGAATCGCTCGAGCGGGATTTTCAGGTAACGAGACAGGCGCTCGACCACGACCCCCTTGTGGGCCGTCGGATGCGTGACGTCCAGGTAGTGTGGCTGGGAACGCGCCGCCGAGACCTGGGTGCCGAAAGCCTGCTGGACGGCGGCTTCGCACGCCGCCACCCGCGGATGGTCGTCGCTGACGCCGACGACCTTCACCACCCCCCTGAGCATTTCGTCGAAGCTGGAGACGACGACCGGTGGCTGCTGAATGTTCGACGTCTCGCGGCTCACGCGGGGGGCGTCGATCGATCGGACGCACCAGTCGGTCGACCGGAAGAGCCAGACGTCGAGCCCGTGGGAGAGGATCACGTCGATGAGCGCCGGCACCACGTACTCCGGAAGCAGGCGCTCATCCAGGATCGAGAGGTCCGGCAGGACGATGACCCCGCCATTGAAGGCCGCCATCGGCATCGTCAATCCGAGCGGCTCGACGAGCATTCGCATTCCAAAGGGCGGACGGCCGCTGGTGATGGTGAAGATGACCCCGCGGTCCCGGAGCTTCTTCACCGCCGTGAGGGCGCGCTCGGTGAGCACCTTGTCCTTCGTGACGAGGGTGCCGTCGACATCGGTGAGCACCGCAGAGATCATCGTAGGAGGTCGCGAGGTATCGGTCATCGTGGCTCTCCGCTTCTCGCTCAGTGAGCTGCCCGCTCTGCCCTCATGGGAGGCGGCGTGCCGGCATACCGCTCGTCCTCTTCGGTGTACGAGCCGATGGCGGCGAGCCCGTTGCACCGTGCGCGCTGGTAGAAGATGCCCTGGGCTGCCAGGGCGTTCTCGTCCTTGCCGCGCCAGGCCGCGAGGGCCGCGTCCTGAAGCGCTCGACCATAGGAGAACGTCAGCCTCCACGGCTTGGGTCCGCCGACCCGATTGATGGCGTCCAGGTGCTGCGTGGCCGTCACGTCGCGCTGGCCGCCGGAGAGGAAGACGATTCCCGGCACTGCCACCGGCACATGCCGGCGCAGGCACCGAAGGGTCGAAGCGGCGACGGTCGGGACGGTGGCTTCTTCGGGGCACTTGTCGCCGGGGACGATCATGTTCGGCTTGAGCAGCATCTCCTCCAAGCGCACGCCCTGCTCGTGCAGGGCCGAGAAGACCGCCTGAAGCACGTCGCCCGTGACCGTCTCGCAGCGCTCCAGCGTGTGCCGGCCGTACATGAGGACCTCCGGCTCGACGATCGGCAACAGGTCTTGCTCCTGGCAAAGAGCTGCATAGCGGGCGAGGGCGCTCGCGTTCGCGGCGATAGCGCCCACGCTGGGAAGCATCTCGGTGACCGCGAAGACGGCGCGCCACTTGGCAAATCGCGCGCCGAGCTTTCTGTATTCGGCGAGCCGCTCGCGCAATCCGTCGAGCCCTTCGGTGATCTGCTCGGGAGCTCGTCCGGCGAGCGGTTTGGCACCCGTGTCGACCTTGATGCCGACGATGATCCCGAGCTTCTTGCAGAGTTCGACGATGGGGGAGCCGGCCGCATCGGACTGACGGATCGTCTCGTCGTGGAGGATCACGCCCGAGATGAAGTCCGCAGCGCCGGGCGCTTGGAGCAGCATCTGCCGGTAGTCGCGCCGGCTCGTCGCGGTCGACTTGATTCCGAGGGCGTCGAACCTCTTGGTCAGCGTCGAGACCGTCTCGTCCGCGGCGAGGATCCCTTTGCCGTCGAAGAGCAGTGCCGACGCGGTCTTCGAAAGATGGCTCATCCTACCTTCCCCCTTTGTCTTCAGTTTTTCACGTCGGACCCGCCCAGCCGGCTCGCGGCCTCCGGTCAAACGTTGTCGCCTTCGGTCGAGGTCGAGGTGGACGCCGGAGACTCGACGTTGAAGGTCGGGTCCCATCGCCAGCCGGTGATCTCCGGCCGGTCTTCACCATGCGTCTCGATGTACTGCTTGTGCTCGATGAGGCGATCGCGCACCGCTTGGCGGAAGTACGCAGCTCGCGGCCCGAGCTGGGGGACGCGATCCACGACGTCCTGGGCGAGGTGGAAGCGGTCGAGCCCGTTGAGCACGACCATGTCGAAGGGGGTCGTGGTGGTGCCCTCTTCTCGGTAGCCCCGCACGTGGAAGTTCCTGTGGTTGGTGCGGCGATACACGAGGCGATGGATGAGGGCGGGGTACCCGTGGAACGCGAAGATGACGGGCTTGTCGCGAGTGAAGAGGCCGTCGAACTCCCGATCGCCGAGGCCGTGAGGATGCTCGTCCTCGGGCTGCAAGCGCATCAGATCGACGACGTTGACGACGCGGACTTTGAGCTCGGGCAAGTGCCGCCGGACGAGGGAGACGGCAGCGAGCGTCTCGAGCGTGGGGACGTCGCCGCAGCAGGCCATCACCACGTCGGGCTCGCCGTCCTTGTCGTTCGAGGCCCAGTCCCAGATCCCGAGACCCGAGCTGCAATGCTTGATCGCCTGGTCCATCGATAGCCATTGCGGCGCCGGCTGCTTTCCGGCGACGACGACGTTGACGCAGTTCCGGCTGCGGAGGCAGGTATCGGTGATCGCGAGGAGCGTGTTCGCATCCGGCGGCAGGTAGACCCTGACGACCTCGGCCTTCTTGGCCACCACGTGGTCGAGGAACCCCGGGTCCTGATGGCTGAAGCCGTTGTGGTCCTGGCGCCAGACGTGCGAGCTGAGGAGGTAGTTGAGCGACGCGATCGGACGCCGCCACGGGATGTGCTTGCAGATCTTCAGCCA
>JBGTSH010000163.1:0-22053 GCA_041940405.1 Polyangiaceae bacterium | reverse complement strand
CCCGCCGAGCATGCGCTCGTTGGCTGCGTTGACGATGGCGTCCACCGCGAGCTTGGTGATGTCACCGACGACGACTTCGAAGCGGGTCACTCGTGGATCGTAGCCGAGACGCCCGAAGCGTCGGTGTCCTGACGGCGCAGTTGGAAGCTCCCAACGAATCGTGAGCGGAGCCATGCTCGGGCAATGAACACCAAGCTCGACATTCCGATGCACGCTCGAACCGAAGAGTCGCGCGCCGAAGAGAAAGAGACTCTAAACGATCGCCGCGGCCCCCGGCAAGGCGCGCCGCGAGCGCACCTGGTGATCGGTCCGGTCGGGTCGGGCAAGTCGACGTTCGCGCTCGAGTTGGCCAAGGGGCGCGGCGCGGTGCGGCTTACGCTCGACGACTGGATGTCGCGCCTCTTCAGCCCGGATCGACCGGAGAGCGGCGTCGTTTCCTGGTACGTCGAGCGCGCCGCGCGCTCGGTCGAACAGATCTGGGTGGTGGCGAAGAGCGTGCTCGAGGCGGGCTGCGAGGTGATCCTCGAGATCGGGCTCCTCTCCCGCCGCGAGCGAGCCGCCTTCTACGAGCGAGCGGCCGATGCGGGCATCCCTCTCACGGTGCACGTGCTCGATGCGCCGCGCGACGTTCGCCGCGAGCGCGTCGAAGCCCGCAACCGCGAGAAGGGCGCGACGTTCTCGATGATCGTGCCGCCGGCGATCTTCGAGCTGGCCAGCGATATGTGGGAAGCGCCCGATGAAGGCGAGCGCGCGCGCGGCCATGCAAATCTCGTCTTCGTCGACGTCACGTGAGCTTCCAGCGGTCGCCATCGCGCTCCAAGCGGAACAGGGTCGCCGGCGGACACGGGACGTCGCCGTCGGATCCCGTGAACGCACGGACGATGCCGATGACGGAGACGGCGTGCCCGACCAAGAGCAGCGGCCCCGGATAGCGATCGATGACGTGGCGCGCCGTCGCCGTCGCACGCGCGAAGGCCTCTTCCAACGTCTCGGGATATCGGGACGCATGAAATGGATCGTGGGTCATGTCGAACGCGCCGGTGAGCTCTGCGAGCGCATGCGCCGACAGAAGCGCGGGCACGCCCGCGCTCCAATCCGGATGATGGAGCTCGCCCAGCCCCGGCTCGATGTGAACCGGTGCGGTGACCCTCTCCGCGATGAGATGCGCCGTCTGCGCGCACCGCAGGTACGGCGACGTGAAGATTCGCGTGATGCCCTCGCTCTCGAGGCGCGCGCTTACGGCGCGCGCCTGGCCGATGCCTGTCTTCGAGAGGCCGGGATCATGCGGTCGCTCGGCGGTCTTTCCCCAATCGAGGTTCTCGAAGTCCTCGCGCTCGCCGTGCCGCACGAGCCAGATCACGCCGGCTCCTTGGTTCGACATCGTCGGTCCGCTCAGCACATGGCATGCCGGCTGCACCTTCCCCAGCGATGCATTTATGTCACCTCCTTTCGAGCATCCTCCTCAGCTCCTTGGTGCTCGGCTGTGCGGAGTCGCCATTACCCAAGTGGCCGATTTCATCTCCAGCCGACCTTTGCGAAGATCGAACGCTCGGTCGCGACGACTTCTGCATGCCGGCGGTGACGATCGAGCGTGCGCTGAAGTCGCAGAGCTTTGAAATCCTGGCTGCCGCCGAGTCTCCGGACGGGATCACAGCCCCCTACAAGCTGCGGCTGCGCCTGCCGGACGGCCGGGTGATCAGCGCGAAGTTCAAGCGCGCTCCCGACGATCTCGACGCTTTCAACAACAGCCCGCGGCGTGAGATCGCCGCCTACGAGATGCAGAAGCTCTTCCTCGATCCGGCGGACTACGTCGTCCCCCCGACGGTCGTGACCTGCCTTCCGGTCGAGCAAAACCGTGGCACCTTGGCGGATCTTCGCCCGCACGCTGGGGCGAACTGCGCCATCGGGGTGCTTGCCTACTGGCTCGAGAACGTCACCGACGAGGACGTCCTCGACGAAGACAGGTGGGAAAAGGACGCGCTCTACCGTCACAGTCTGGGCAACCTCAACGCGCTCACCGTGCTCATCGGCCATCAAGACGACATCGGCAACAACTTCATGCGGTCGGAGGACAAGCGCCGGCCGCGCGTCTTCGCGATCGACAATGGCCTCGCGTTCGGGGCGATGGGCGTAAACCCGGTCCAGCTCTTCAGCTCCGAGTGGAGCGACGTCCAGGTCGAAGCGCTACCGCAGAAGACGGTCGAGCGTCTGAAGAAGCTCTCGGTCGCCGACTTCGAGAGGTTCTACGTGGTCGTGCAGCTAAAGCTCGTAGAGGGCACGTTCCTCACCGTCCCGCCGACCAGCCCGATCAGCAAGACCGAGGGCGCGCGTCGACAGGGAGAAGTGATTCAGCTCGGCCTCACGGCGGACGAGCTGACCGATGTCAACGTCCGCCTCGTCCAGCTCCTCGGGCGGGTCGGAAGCGGTGAGGTGCGCGAAGAGGCGGACGACTGAGATAGGCTCGCCGCGCCGATGTCGATCGAGCTCATCCTCCGAAGCACCGCCGAGAGCGGTCTCCTCGTCCCCGCGCGTCTCACCGAAGCGTTCGACGGGAAGACGCCGCGCGGCCGTGCGCACGGCTCCGAGCTTCGCCTCGCGGTCGACCTCTCGCTCGACGACGCCGCGTGCGCGACGCTGGTGCTCGATCACGTGGGCCAGGGCCGGCGCGTACGAAGCTCCGCGCACGGTCCGAGCGCTGCGCTCTTGTCCTGGGCGTTCCACACGGTGGCAAGCGCCACGGGCGCCGAGCTCTTCGACGCCGAGAGCGATCGACGCATCGAGCCGAGCCCCGGCGCGCTCCGCGAAGCCGCGGTGGTTTATCTGACCAAGCACGAGGGGGGCGTGAAGGCTGTCCGCCAGGGCCGCGTTGGGGCGGGTGGTGCCGAATTTCTCGATTGGCTCGCCGAAGAAGAGCACGTCGCGCTCGGCGACGAGGCCGAGGAGCTCGGTGCGGCGCTGCCGATGGACGACCCCGTGGGGCTCTACGAAATGCTCCTCGAGAGCGACGCCGTCGATGACGTATTCGTCAGCGAACGCGAGCTGGCCGGCCTCCTCTCACGGTATCGCGCCAGGTTCGCGCCGCGCTGAAACGCGCAAGGGTGCGCTCGTCGAGCTGCGCGTTCCCCAGGACGCCGGCGCTCGGCGCCTCGTGTCTACCGCTGCAGCGTCACATCCAATGTGAAGCCGTGGTTCTCGGTGAGCCCATTGACGAGCTGCGCCATGCCGCTCTTCGGACCGACCCACGTGATGAGCCGCTTGGCGAGCTCCTTGTCGTCGGCTTTGCCATAGCGGTCGATGCACGCCTTCGAGAGCTGATCCCAGAAGGTGTCGTTGTTCAGCGCCGGTGAAAAGCCGAGCTTGACCGACTGCAGCTCCTCGGGGACGCCGTCCTTGTTCTTGGCGAAGTAGAGCCGAATCTCCTCGAGCCCGGGATGATCCTTGATCGGGATCTCGACGAAGCCGAACTTGTCGATCTTCTCCGCGCCCGGGAACACCTTCGCGGCTTCGTCGGGCTTCATGCCACGCTTCAGGCCCGAGATGACCTTCGGGCTCCACCCGTCCTTCTTCTCACCGAGGATGGCGGCCAGATCGACCTTGATGTCCGCGGCGGGCGGCGCCGTCTTCTTCTCCGCAGACGGCTTGGATTCGCTCGTCGACTTCGCCGAAGGGGCCTTCTCGTCGGAGCTTGCGGTCTTCTTGGCAGCACCGTCACCGGTGGATGACGTCTTCTGCGGCGCGGCGTCCTCGGTCTTGCACGCAAAGGCGGCGGTCAGACAAAAGACGAGCGCATATCGAACGAGGGGACGATGGGCGAACATGGTGGCTCCTGGTGCTGAAGATCGAGTCCCCCTCTCGACGAGGCACCGCGACCAGAGTCGCGTAAATTCTTTGCAGGCCCGATCTCGAGCCGCCCCTCCCCGATGCCCGCCTACAGGTCCCAGATCGCGCAGTCGCTGCACTACTTCGCTCGACCGCACGAGGAGGTGCTCCGAACACCGCTCGCGGGACCCTGGGCGTGGCGAGGGTCGGACATCTCGCCCGAAACGTACCGCGAGCACCTGACCCAGGACGACGTCGCCGAGATCCTCGCAGCGGTGCGGCACGCGCGCTCGCTGGAGCGGCCGACAGGCAGCCTTCACCGGGACGACTTTCCGCTGCCGACCCTGGCGCCCAAGATCGAACGCTGGCGTCGTGAGCTGCGCTGGGGCCGAGGCTTCCAGGTGATCTCGGGCGTTCCGGTCGCCCGGCTCGGACGAGAGGGTGCCGAGATCTTCTTCTGGTGCTTCGGTCTTCACCTCGGTCTGCCCGGCGCCCAGAACCCTCAAGGCGATCTCCTCGGTCACGTAGCCGATCAGGGACGGGGCGCCGACGGGTCGGTTCGCCAGTACCGAACGCGTGAGGGCATCGACTTTCATTGCGACCTCGCGGACGTCGTGGGGCTCCTGTGCCTCTCGAACGCCAAGGCGGGCGGACGGAGCCGCATCGCGAGCTCGGTGGCGGCATACAACGAGCTCCTCCTTCGCCGTCCGGATCTGGTGAGCCGCCTGTACGAGCCCTTTGCGATGGACACCAAGGGAGAAGGGGGCGCTCCCTGGGTGGGCGTCGTGCCGTGCGCCTTCGCGCGCGGCGAGCTGCGAACGTTCTGGCACATCGGCTACTTTCAATCGACGAGCCGGCTGCCCCGTCCGCCGGCGATCGACGCACGCGCGAAGGAAGTCCTCGAGCTCTACGACGAAATCATGAACGAGCCGGGCATGGCGCTGGAAATGGACTTCGAGCCAGGGGACGTTCAGCTCGTGTCGAACCACACGATCGTGCACGGCCGTACTGCGTACGAGGACCACGGCGATCCGGAGCGCAAGCGGCACCTCTTGCGGCTCTGGTTGTCGCTCCCCGAGCCTCGATCGCTCTTCACGCGCGCGCGTGTGGAGCGAAGCCGTCTCGGGGTCATCGCGCGTCTCGCGCGTGCACGCGTTGCCGCGCGGCTCTCGGGCTGGAAGCGAAGCGATGACGGCCGCTGACGCGATCGAAGGAACCGTCCTCGTCGTGCACGGCGACATCACGCGCCTCTCGGCGCACGCCGTCGTCTATTCGACCGACTGGTCGCTCAGCGAAGGTGGACAGCTGACCGCGGCGTTCGAGACGCAGTTTCCCGGGTTCGGTCCGAAGTACGCCGAGCTTCGAGCGGGCCACGCGAAGCGGTCGCTCACGGCCGGCGATTCGTTCTTCATCGCGCGCGCCGGCTTCGATCTACCTCGCGGCGTCGTGGTGACCGTCGCGGCCGGCGGACGAATGCCGCGCGCCGAGCGAGCCGCGCTCGCCGCAACCGGCGCGCTGCGCTGCGCGCTCGAGCACCTGGCGCGTGCCTCGGTACCGAAGCCCTGGCTCGTCGCGCTGCCCTGCTTCCTCGCGGGTGACGGTGGTGCGCGGCATGACCGCGTGACCGTCGCCGAGCCGCAGATTCAAGCGGCTCTCGACGTCGTCCGCGAAGAGCGCGACGTCGACGTCGCTTTCGTCGCGTACACCGAGTCGAACTACCAAGTCTGGCTCGAAGCCCGCCGGCGGGTGTGCGCACGCGCCGGCATCGCGCCCGCCGGTCCCGAGCCCGACGAGCGTCTGGTGGCGTCGGTCGCGCTGGGTGAGTGCGTCATCTTCGCGGGGTCTGGTCTCTCGGCGGGCTCCGGCCTCCCCGGGTGGGGCGAGCTGATCGACCAGCTCGCCGACGATCTCGGCGTCGCGACTGCCGAGCGGCGAGGCGATCTCGAGTACCTCCTGGATCTGGCGCAATGGTACCGAAACGAGGGCCTCTCGCCGTCGATCGAGGAGCGGATCCGGCGGACGCTTACCGCCGAGGCGAGCGGCGCCAGGCCGACGCTCGCGCAGTATCTCCTCGCATCGCTGCCTTCACGGTACTTCGTCACGACGAACTACGACGATCTCTTCGAGGCCGCGCTCGAGGGGCTGCGCCGTCACGCGTTCCCGGTGGTCGCCGAGAGCGACGTCGCGCGCACGGGTAGCCCGGACGGCTGCTACGTCGTGAAGTTTCACGGATGCGCCGTGCGCGAGAGCAACATCGTGCTCGCCCGCGACGACTACGACGGCTTCTTTCGCAGCCGTCCGGCGATGGCGCTCCTCTTGGAGGGACTGCTCCTCAACCAGTCCTTCTTGTTCGTCGGCTATGGGCTGCGCGACCCCGACTTCCGCCAGATCTGGACGCGCATCGGAGCGATGCTGCAGGGCGCGAAGCGACCGGCGTTCGCCACGACCTTCGATCCGCCGTCGCGGCACGCCACCGCGCAATGGGCGAAGCAGGGCCTCCATCTGTTCGGCTTCGAGGGCTCGAGCCCGCCGCAGAAAGCCCGCCGGCTGCACCGCTTCCTCGACAGGCTGGCCGAGGTGGTGGCGCGCGATCCCCACCTGGTGCTCGCCGACGACGTGGAGAGCTCGTTCTCCGACGGCTTCCGCTCGATCCGCGAGCGGCTCCTCACCATGGTTCCGGACCTGGCGCTCGCATGCTCGCGCGCGGGCAGCGCATCGCGGAGCGAGGTGCTCGCGCTCGCCGACATCCTGCGCTTCTTCGTCGCGCACGGGTGGCGCGGGGCGATGCCCGGTCACGTCGCGGGGCTGTTCGGTGCGCTCGCGCTCCACCGCGATCTCACCCGCGAAGAGCGGCGTGACCTCTTGGTATCGGCGCTTCGTTACACCGAGAGCGTCGAAGAAGCGGCGAAGCTCGAGCGCAAGATCGCCCAGACTTGATCACTCGGCGCTGATTTATTTGGGTGCGAGGCAGGGGAACGCGCCGCCGGCGCCGCCGCCGCCGTTCGCGGGCGCCGTGAGGCATGGTCCGGACTTGCCGCCCGCTCCGCCTTCACCACCACCTCCGGGCGTCTGGCCGAGGCAAGGCTGCGGCATGCCGCCTTCGCCTCCGCCTCCCAGGGCTTGAGACAGGCATGGCTGCGGCTCGGCCGCGCCGGCGCCGCCGTCGTCGTCGACGATCTCGACGTCGGAGCACCCGTCGCACGAGGCCATTCCGCCGGTCAGCGTCGCGAGGGCCGCGGCGATGAAGCGCGCTCGCCTCGCGAGGATCGACTTCTTGTCATCGTCGTCGTGCATCAGAAGCCCCCTTCGATGACGAAGCCGGTCGGGCCGACGTGGGCGCGGACGGCGGTCTTTTCGGTCTCGGCGTCGGGGGAGCCCGACCCCGAGAGCGCGACACCGATGATGATACCGGTCGTGACGGCGCCCGCGATCGTGATCGCACCGGCGACGTCGGTGCCGATCGCGAACGACTTGGTCTTGCTCTGCGCGTCTTCGATCGCCGCGGGGTTGCCGGGGAACTTCGCGAGCTCGTCATCGAGATCGCTGCGGGCCGAGAGCGCCAGCCCGCCCATCACGCCGGTGGCGATCGCCGCAGCGCCGGTGACGCCGAGCACCACCCAGGCGGCGACGGGGATCTCCGGATCCGAGGGAGGAGGCGGCGGAGGTGGCGGGGGCGGGGGCTCATCCTTCTTGACATTGGTCGGGACGAGCTCGAGCTTGATGGTCTTCTCGTCCTGCCCGGCGACGTCGATCTTGCGCTGGACCGGCGTGTGATCCGTCGCGGTGGCCGAGAGCTTCCGGCGGCCGGCGTTGACCACGATGGGCTTGTCGAGCGGCGCCGTTCCGACCGAAATGTCGTCGACCAGGATCTCGGCGCCTTCGACGTTGGTCTCGATGGTGAGCGTCCCGACTTTTTTCTTGAGCTCGGCGATCCACCCCTCGACCTGGGCGCGACGTTTGGCGTCGACCTCTTTGCCGCCCTCTGCGAGGTACTGCTCGAACGCGTTGAGCGCCGAGGCGTAGTCGTTGAGCTCTTGCGAGGTCTGACCGAGGTTGAAGAGGACGCGGTAGTTCGGGGCGAGCTCGTACGCGCGCTTGAACTCCACGAGGGCGGCCGTGTAGTCGCGCGCTTTGTAGAAGCCGACGCCGGCACGGAACCGCTCGCTCGCCTCGTCGCTCGATCCGCCGCCCGGCTTGCCCTGGGCGTGGGCGCTCTCTGCGGTGACGACCGTCGTCATCGCGACGAGCAAGCAGAGACAGAGGCGGCGGAGGAACGAGGTCACTTCTTCTTGTAGGGATCGGTTTCGTCGATTTCGCGCGGACCCTTCGGGTCCTTCGGAAGAGGTCCGGAGGGTACGCGGCCTTGGCCGGCGGTCGGTATCGCCGTCGCGCTCGTAGCTGCGTTCGCAGAGTCGGCCGCGGCAGGCGCGAGCTCGACGACGATCGCGACGTCTTTGTCGAAGCTGATCATCTTGGTCTGGCTCTCGAGCCCCGGACCCTCGACGTCGATCCGGTGCATCGAGCCGTCGCGCGCGACGTGGGCCACGAACGGGCTGTGCGCGAGCGGAACGCCGTCGAGCTTCGCCGTGGTGCCGGCCGGTCCGAACGTGATCGAGAGCTTGATCTTGTCGGTCGCCGCCGCGCTCGCCGTGGGCGCGGGAGTCGGTGCGCTGGCCGCGGGGCCCGTCGCGGCCGGCTTCCTTGCGTAGAGCGCGTAGCCGGCGACAAGGGCCGACGCCGCGGCGAGCCCGGCGAGCGCGAACAACAGCGCAGCGGTGCCCGACTTCTTCGCCGCCGGAGGTTGGCTGATGTGCGCGGTCGCGAGCGTGCCCGGGGTCGCCGAGAAGCTCCCCGGTGCGTGGTCGGGGATGACGCGCGGAGCAGAGAAGCTCGGTGGCGTCTGCTCGTACGGCTGGCGTGGGTTCGAGAGGCTCGTCGGCGTCTCTTCTTGTTCGCCCGGCTCGCCCGGCCGGCCCTCGGGCACGGTGGGATCGTCGCGGAAGGCGTGCCGCCTGTGGCGGCCCGAGTGCGGCGTCGCGTCGGTGCCGCCTTGGTGAGCGTTGAAGGTCGGGACCGGAAGGACGTGCGACGTCTCTCGCAGCACGCGCTTCATCTGCTCGTCGATCGCCTTGCGCAGGGCGTCGCGGTCCTCGGCGAAGAGACGCCCGAGGAGCTCGCCCACCTCGCGGCTGCCGACGCGGCGGCTGAAGCGATCGAGGAACGCCTCGAGCGCGTCGCGGAGCGCTTGCGCGCTCGGATAGCGCTTGTTCGGATCCTGCTCCATCGCCTTGTCGCAGATCTCGGCGAGCTCGGGATCCGCATCGCGGACGACATCGCGGATGCGCGGCTCGTGACCCGAGAGGCGGCGCGCGAGGACGGCGGATTGGCTGTCGCCGTGGGCAAAGCGTGCCGCGGCCATCGCCTCCCACAGCATCACGCCCACGGCGAACACGTCGGCGCGCGCGTCGATCGCGTCGCCTCGTGCCTGTTCGGGCGCGATGTACGACATCTTTCCTTTGAGCATCCCGGTCTGGGTCGTCGATGCAGCTCCGACCGCCTTGGCGATGCCGAAGTCGACCACCTTGACCTGGCCGTCGTAGGTGACGAACACGTTCTGCGGGCTGACGTCGCGATGAACGACGAACACAGGCGTGCCGTCGAAGTCGCGGAGCGTGTGCGCGTAGTGGAGGCCCGCGCACGCGTCGGCGAGGATCCGAACGTGGATGTCGAGCGGCATCCCGGCACGCGTCGCCCGGCGCAGCACCGCGTGGAGCGGCTGGCCATCGAGGTAGTCCATCGCGATGAAGTGGATGCGCCCCTCGGCGCCGACCTCGTACGTCTGCACGACGTTGGCGTGGTTGAGGCGCGCGGCGAGGCGCGCCTCGTTCAGGAACATCGCGAGAAACTCGGGGTCCTCGGAGAGCTCTTCCTTCAGCACCTTGACCACGAGCAGCTTGTTGAAGCCGCCCGGCCCGGGCACGAGCGAAAGGAACACCGTCGCCATCCCGCCCTGTCCGAGCTTGGCAATGATCCGGTATTTCCCGATTCGGTCGAGCTGCATAAATGACAGAGCTGTTGACTATTGCGGCGTCGGAGCGATCTGCACGTACGAAATTGTGCCGGCGCGGATCTCGAAGCTGGATTCGCCGACGTACGTATTGTCGGCTGCCAGCGTTGCACGGGCCAATGTCGAGCCGGGGGGAAGGTTGAAGAAACCTCCGAATCCGTCGCGGTCGGTAGCGGTGGCGGTGGCCACCGGTGCTTGGTTGATCAGGTAAAACGAGAGGGTCTGGCCGTCGGCGGAAGGGGTCTCGAAGCGGACGCCCGCGCCCGAGTCGCCTTGGCAATCGACGACCAAGAGGATGGCAGTCCCGCGCATCGGGTCCACCGTGCCCATCGCGATGTTCGCCAGCGCGCTGTACTCGCTGGGCCGAAGAAGCTGGATCTCTTTGACCTTCGGGAGCTCCACGATGGGCCTTCCGACGTAGACCCGGGACGGAACGATGTCGGGATGGGTGATCCGCGCGAAGCCATCGAACCCTTGGCGCACGTTCGCGGTGACGACCCCGTTCGCGTCGGGCACCAGCCCCTTCGGAAAGTCGGGGCTCATCGACATGCACTCGACGTCGAGCTTGTCGCAGAAGTCGACCGTCCCGCCCTCGAGCGGTCCGCCGCTCGCGAAGGCGAGCCGGACCGAGAGCGCTACGGTCTGGCTGGGGTCGGGCGTGGGCTCGACCACGTTGCCCAGACATCCCCACACCGGATCACCTCCGCCGCCAGTCCCGGCGCTGCACACCCCCTCGACGCAGGTCGCGTCCGCGAACCCGCGCTCGGCGCAATCGGCGTCGAGCTCGCACTGGGCCTCGTCCGGGGACAGCACGAAGGTGCAGCCCGCGAAAGCCATGACAAGCGGCAGCAGCCGGACGGCTACCCGATCCACCTAGGTAGGGTAGCTGGAGCGCCCGGAGGATCAAAGCGCGTGACCCCCCGAACGTGATCAACCTGATCCCGGCAGGCGATCAGGTTGATCGAGGGGCGCCGCTGTGGAGGCCGAGATCCGCGGGCGTATCGCGGGGCACGGGTCGTGCGAAGCAGCCCCCCACCATGGGAAGGAACGGCGACCGATGAGAGCTCGACCTCTGGCTTGGGCGGGCGTCCTCGCGATGGCCTTGGGCGGGCTGAACGTCTCGTGCGTCGGGGACATCGGCGACGGCGACGCCGAGGACGGCGGTCCGGGCTCGGGCCAGTCGGGCCCTGCAGACGCCGAGTTCGCCGCGATGCGGCGCATGACGCCCATCCAGTACGAAAGCACGATGCGCGACCTCGTCGGCGATCCCGGCCTTGAGCTCGACCTCGACGCGGACGCCGGTCAGGTGATCACGCTCCTGGCGGTCGACAAGCTCAACCGTGCCGCCGAAGCGATCGTCGCGCGCCGCGCGTCGTGGACCCTGCCGGTGTTCCCGTGCGACACCACGGGGCAAGAAGACCTGGCGTGCGTCGACGAGTTCATCCGCACGTTCGGGCGCCGCGCGTACCGACGGACGCTGACCGAGGACGACGTGGCGCTGCTCCAAGCCGACTACGAGCGCGCGCGCCTCTCTGTCGACTTCAACGCCTCGATGGAGGCGCTCCTCCAAACGATCCTTCAGTCGCCCGAGGTCTACTACTTCTTGGAGCGTGGGCGCGAGCCGGGCGAAGACGACGACCTCGCCGACGGCGTCTTCCCGCTGACCGGCTGGGAGCGAGCGTCGCGGCTCTCGTACTTCCTGTGGGGAACGATGCCCGACGACGCCCTCCTCGACGCCGCCGAGTCGGGCGCGCTCGACACGAGCGAAGGCGTCAGGAAAGAGGCCGAGCGGTTGCTCGCGGATCCGCGCGCCCGCCGGACGCTGGTGCGCTTCTTCGCCGACTGGCTCGAGCTCGACGGGAGCAACAAGCACTCGAGCCTGCTCGACGCACCGAAGAGCACCGACATCTTTCCCGAGGATTCCCCATCGCTCCGCGCGGCGATGCGGACCGAGACCGAAGCTCTCGTCGAGCGTGTCCTCGTCGACGGCGACGGCCGCCTCGAGACGCTCCTCACCACGACCGACGCGTACGTCGACGCGGAGCTCGCGGCGATTTACGGCGTCGAAGGCCCCGCGAATCCCGGCGAGTTCGCCTGGGTGACGCTCCCTGCCGACCAGCGCGCCGGGCTCTTCACGCGCGCAGCGTTCTTGACGGTCTTCGCCGGCAACGAGGTCAAATCGCCGATCCGTCGTGGCGCCTACCTCCTCGAGGAGGTCATGTGCTCGCCGCTCGGGCCGCCGCCGCCGAACGCGAGCGACGTCCCGGTGAAGGGTGGTGACGCTCCGGACGGCCCGCGGACGATTCGCCAGGACGTCGAGGCGAAGACCGCGAGCACGGTCTGCAACGCCTGCCATTCGACGATCAACCCGATCGGCTTCACGTTCGACAACTACGACGCGATGGGCCGCTGGCAGGCGCAGGAGACCGGCGTCGGCGAGTCCGGGGAATACTCGCTCGACATCGACGTGAGCGGCGGGCTGCCGGCGCTCGGCGATGACGCGCCCGTCAGCGTCAACGGACCGATCGAGATGTCGGCGGCGCTCGCCTCGAGCGGCTCGGTTCGAGAGTGCCTGACCCAACACCTCTTCGAGACGGCGCTCCGCCGGCTCCCGATCGATCGCGATCTCGCCTCGGTCGATGCGGCGATCCCCACGGTCGAGAGCGGCGGCACCGTCCGCGACGCCGTCATCGCGCTCACCGTGAGCAACGCCTTCCTCAACATGCGCCGGGACCAGGAGTAAGCCGATGCGACGACGCGTCTTCAATCGACGGAACTTCCTGCGCAGCACCACCGGCCTCTTGGTCGCCCTCCCCATGCTCGAGGCGACGCACGGTCAACTCTGGGCGGCGACCGGGGTCGCCAAGCGCTTCATCGTCTTCTTCAGCCACGGAGGGATCATCAGCGCTCGGCACAACTCCGGCCAGATGGGCGATCCGTGGTCGGAGGGTCATTGGCACAACCTCGATCTGTGGAAGCCTGCCAGCGAGTCGACGACGCTCACGACGCTCGGCGAAGAGATGGCTCCGCTCCAGCCCTACGTCAGCGACCTCACCCTGCTGCGCGGCGTCGACGACGGCGCCGGTATGAACCAGGGCGACTACGGCGGTCACCACGGCTGCTCGAACGCCACGGCGCTCACCTGCGCCGACACGACCTCGGGCGGCGACGACGCCGTCGCGCTCGGGCCGTCGATCGATCAGTTCCTCGCGCAGCGTCTCCAAAACGACGCGCCGGCGCCGTTCGCGTCGATCGATCTCATGCTCGACGGCCACAACTACGGCGAGCCGGTCTACCGCGCCTCGGGCGAGCAGCTCTCGACCGAGAAGGATCCGACGAGCGCGTTCGATCGCCTCTTCGCCGACGTCGTCGAGAGCGACACCGGTCCCACGCCCGAGCAGCTCGCGCTTCGGGCAAAGAAGAAGAGCGTCCTCGACGGCACGCTCGAGCACCTGGCCGCTATGAAGGGCCGAGTCAGCGCGGCGGACGTCCACCTCATCGACGCCCACACCGAGCACGTCCGGAGCCTCGAGAAGCAGCTCGAGGCGCTCGAGAACGTCGCCGCGTGCACCAAGCCCGACGTCGGCGGCGCTCCCGTCTCCGAGGGCTACGGCCACTACACGGGCGCCGCGCACGAGGTCGCCGGCCCCATGCTCGTCGACATCCTCATCCACGCGTTCCGCTGCGGCCTGACGAACGTCGCCACCTACCAGATCGGCGACTTTCTCACCGAATGGCTGAATCCTTCCTACTCCACCGACCTCGGTCACTCGCTCGGCCACGCCGGGCTCGAGGTAGGACCGAACGGCACCGAGTCCAACCGCTTCGACGACTGGCGTGAGACGATCCTCGCCAACCGCAACTGGCGCATGGGCCTGATGGCGCGTCTGCTCGAGGGCCTCAAGGCAACCCCCGAGGGCGACGGCACCATGCTCGATAACAGCATCGTCCTGTTCACGAGCGAGTTCAGCTGCGGCGGCGGCCACTCCCCGCGCGACATGCCGTGCCTCCTCGCCGGCAAGGCCGGCGGCCGTTGGACCGGGGGCAAGCACCGCAACTACAACACGCAGGCGGCGCAGGGCGGCTACCAGACGACGGCGTCGCTCCACAACGTGTACACGTCGATCATCAACGCCTTCGGCTACGACGACGCGCACTTCGGCAACCAGAATTGCTACAAGCTCGGGCCGCTCGCCGAGCTCGGCTGAGGGCCGCGGACTTGTGCGGCGGGCGGCGGGCGCGACCTCCGAGGCTCGCGCCCTGCCCGGTGAGATCAGTGGTCGATACCGTTGGCGACACCGAGGTCATGCCAGCGGTCGGCGAAGTTTGTGCCGTTCGTCCCGTCGTACTCGGCGACGCCAGCCTCGGATCGGCTCCAGGTGTTGGACTGGGTCCAGGCGCCGCTCTCGAAGCCGTTCTTCATCTGGCGCATGAGCTGATAATGCGTCGGCTGGTCTCCGGCCTGCGTCCTGTAGTCCCAGAGCTGGCGTGCCCAATCCAGCTCAACGCCCATCCCGGCCTTGCCGTTGATGTCGTTGGTGCACTCGTTGTCGAGGTAGGCGGTAGCGCCGCCCTCAGGCCCATTCTCCATGTTCACCGTCGTGACGCCCGGCGGGTTCTTGTAGTCGTCCTTGTAGTAGTGAAACCATCCGACAGTGGTCGGGAGGTTGTAGGAGTACGTCGCGTAGTATTGAGCAAATCCCTCGGTAAAGGCGATGGACGAGCGCTCCTTGGTGTGGAGCGCGTGCAGTCGGATCGCGAGGTTCTCCGGGTTGGCCCATTCGCACGCCGCCCCTCCGTCGTTGATGGTGTAGTTGCCCGGCTGGTTGAAGTTGAACCAGAGCCATTGCACCGCATGTCCGATCTCGTGGGCAATGAGGAACTTCTTTTCATCGTGCCCCGGCTGGATCCAGACGTTCGCCGCCCCGCCGCCGTTCCCGCCCGCGCACGAGGTCGGCGTGGCGTAGCTCGGGCACTGCAGATCGTGAACGGTAATCGTCTTGTTCGAGAGGCCGTCGCTGAACCGATAAACCGAGTTGATGGTTGCTGCGAGGAGGTTGGTGCGACGCGTCTGTGGGAGCGTGCTGGTGTGGTTGCCGCCTCCGGCCGGAAACGTCTTGATGAAGGTCCATTCGGCGAGGTTCCCGGCCGAGTTGCGGATCTCGATCGTATTCGTGAATGACGCGTTGTCGGTCCGGTAGATCTTCGCGCTGCTCTCCACCTCGAGCCGGAATGGCCCGTTCGTAGTGTCGGTGAAGTTGTAACAACCGAGGGCATCGAGCTGAGCGACCGCCCAAGACTTGGTGTTGTCTTGGCGGGAGACCCGGACGGTCAGGCCCCTTGCCAGCGGATGCCCCTGGGAGTCGAGGAGCAGATCCTCGCCGATGTCCGTGTCGGAGTAGTCCACGTCGATGTTCACGCACCACCAAAAGCTGGCTGCGTGGGCGGGCGCTGCAACGACGAGCGCCACGATGGATGCAAGCAGTCCGGCGAGCCGGCGCAGGGCAAGGCTATTCATGGTAGGTCACCTCGTCGTCAGGGGAGTCACGGATGAGGCCAGGTCCGCGGCGGTTGTGCCGGGCTCGATCACGATCGCCTCGATGTCGACGCCGGGCCTCACGCGTTCCGCGCGTATGCGCGTCCGCTCGCCGGCGGAGAGGCCGGCATGGTCGTAGAACGTCTCGTCCGGATCGCCGGTGGGCGGTGAAAGAACGCCTTGTCGTAGCACCATGCGGTCCGAGAGCTCGCGTGCGAGGCGCCGCTCGCTGGCGCCGGCTTCGAACACATCTGCGCGGACGCGGAGCGTCGAGACAACCTTCGACCGAGGCAGCACGCTGTCGGCGAGGGGCAGGCGCAGAACCTCATCCGCCGCGATCAGGTGGCTGCCGAGCTCGAGTTGCCCGCCACCCAGGCCGTCCGACGTCAGGAGCACGATGTTCGCGATGGTGTCGATGGACAGGTGACTCTGCACAATCAAGCTCGGGGTCTCGCCGACGAGATCCCAGGAGAACGAGAGGCGCAAGACGCGCTGCGCGTCCTCCGCGCAGAGCAACGGCTTCTGATCGGTCGGAGCCTCCCCGGGCACCGTATTCTCGTCCGACTGAGTTTCAACGCCCTCACCCCCCTGAGCGCTGGACTCGTCGGGTATGTCCGGCTCACAACCTGCTGTCACGACCAGCAACAGCGATACGGCTCCGATGCCTCGAATGCCCATGTGCGTTCCCTTCCTGCTCCAAGCGGAGCAAAGGGCCGTGTGCAATGGGTGAGCCGACCCAATTTCGCGAAGAGAAACCGGGTTCCTGGGTTTGGACCTGAGGGGAGCGGCACCCAGGGGCTGGGTGTCTGCGCCCTCCGATCACCGGAGGCCGTGACTCAACGTCAGAGCGGAGTCGCGTGCGATTGGCGGCGGCATACCGGTTGCACAGCGCACGGGCTCCGTGCAGCACCGCTGGCGCTGCCCCGCTCGAATACTCAATCGACGAAATCAAGAAAGCAGCGAGTGAACATGACGAGAGGACTCCTTCGTTTGCCCCTGGTGTTTGGTCTGAGCTTTGGATGCGGGATGGAGACCGCCGAGAACGAAGACTCCGAGCAGGTCGGTACGGTCCAGGACGAGGTGACGGGGCCCGCTTCCTACCAAAGCTACAAGCGCGCGCTCGTTCGCCTCGATTTCGAACCAAGCGGTGGTTGCAGCGCCGTGTTGGTGGGGCCAAACCTCCTCGCGACCGCAGCCCATTGCGTCGCCAACCAGACCATTGATGGCGTGAGCCATTGGAATGGCATGAATTACGGCAAGGTCCGAGTGCGAATGGTCTACAAGCCGAGCTCGACCGAGGTAATGTGCCTCAACGAGACTTGCCGGAACGCCGATGGTACCACTCGCTACTCCACCGTCTACGCATTCTGGGATGATGCCTACGCCGGTGAGGGCGACTGGGCCTCGGACATGGCCGTCCTCACGCGTATGACGAAAGCCGACTTCTTGACGAAGGCCGCCGACGTGGGCGACCCCGCGCCCCGCGCCTTCGACCAATACGATTTCTTGCGCGTCATGGGATTCACCCTCCCGACGAGCGGCAATGGTTGGGAGATGTTCGTCTCGGGCTATGGAGCAGCGTCCGATACTGCGTCGACCGCGATCCCTCGTACCGGGCCCATGCAGGTGATCGATTGGAACACCTACACAATGGAGGCCCAGTACCAGAGCGGGGACGGTGGGGCGGCCTTCTGCAAAGGGGACTCGGGAGGCCCGCTCACCTACACACATGGTGTCGGCGGCTTGACCTACGTCGGCGGCGTCGTGGCGGGCTTCAACGATTCGATCTCACCACCCTGCCCGGAGGTCGGTGACGACTTGGAGTTCAACCGCATGGCACCCAAGGTGTGGATGTTGGACCGCGTTCGGCAATGGATCGAGGGTAAGAGCTGTTCGCAGTTCAGCAACCCTTCGCTCCCCGGGAATGGCGAATACTACCGCTGTTGGTAGTCGTCCGTGCCGGTGGTCCAGGGGGAGAGATCGGGCACGGCCGTGCCCGTGCCCGGTCTCGTCTTCTACGTCTCATGTAGAAAGACCGGCCCTACGTCTTCTTCTTGCCCTGGATGGCGGTGTCGATCAGCGCGCCGAGCCAGGTCATGGGGCCGATCTTCGGCTCGCAGTGGCACCGGTCTTCCCACTCGACGTCGCCGAGCACCTGCTCGATGTGCTTGCCACACCCGGTGAAGCCGGGCTTTCCACAGTCGGGGCACGTGATGCGCTCACACATCCCGCGCGCGCTCAGCCGAGCGCCTTGAGCGATCCATCGCTCGGGCTGAGGTCCAGTTGCAGCCGGGTGCGGCCGACGAGGATCTCGTCGCCGTGGGCGAGCCGGTGCCGGCCGTTGAGGCGCACGAAGACGCCGCTGCCGCGGCCGAGCGTGCTGGAGACGCCGAGGTCGGTCAGGATGAACGCTTCGGCCTGCTCTTCGATGATGCAGTGGTACGGCGCGACGAGCGGATCGTGCCGGATGACCAGATCGTTGGCGTAGTCGAGGGCGGAGCCGATCTGGAGCGTGGTACCGCGCGCCATCGATACGGCGCCGAGCGCGCCGCCTTCGAAGACCTGGGTCACGCGGAACGCGCTCGGCCACTTCAGCGAGGAGCGGAAATAGGTCGGGCCCGGGGCAGGGCCGTCGTTCGCGTCGGGGTTCCGCTCGAGGCGGAGGAGCTGATCGCCGATGATGAACTCGTCGGCGACGCCGATCTCGACGCGGCGTTGGATGCGCAAGAACACGCCGTTGCCGCCGTCGAAGTCGAGGATGGTGACGCCCTTGTCATCGAACTTGATCGACGCTTCCCGCGGGTGGCAGAAGCGCTCGCCCTGGAGCTGGATGGTCCCGGCCGCGCCGAACACCGACTCGTCGCCGCGCAGCTCGTAGAAGTCGGGACCGCCGTGGAGGGAGCGGACGACGTGCAGCTTGCCGCGTAGAGGCTGGGCACCGGCGGGGGCCTGCTTCCTGTTGACGAGCGGGACCTCTTTCATCACCGGCGGCGGAGCCGCGGGCCCGGGGTGCGACGGCTGAGGCTGCTTACCATCGCCCTTCTTGGAGCCGATCCGATCGAGGTCGACCTGCGGCGGCTCCTCGAGCATCACCATGCCGCCGTGCGCCTTGCCGCTGATGATGTCGTCGAAGCGGCCCTCGCGGAGATAGAGCACCATCTCCATGTGCTGGCCCTTCATCAACGCGCGCACGAACGGCGTGACGTCGGGCCGGTTGACGTCCTTGGCGTAGGAGCGCTTGTGGCTCTTGATGATGCGGCCGCCATCGGCAAAGAGGTGCGTGATGACGTGCGGCTTGTCGAGGCCCGAGTCTTCGGTCTGGATGTGGTACTCGGCGCCCTTGTATTTGACGTTGTTGTTGAAGCCGACCTGGGCACGTAAGAAGACGCCGGGGCGGAGCGAACGCTCGAGCTTGGCTATCTCTTCGAACGGGTAGCGGCCGATGACGGCGTCGAGCTCGGCATGGCTGCCGGAGACGCCCTCCATCCGCTCGAAGGCCATCTTGGCGAGCTGCGAGTTGGGCTCGAAGCGGAGCACCTCGGCGAGCAGACCCTGCCCCTCGGCGTCGTTTCCGAACGCCGCCGCGCCGGCACAGAGGATCGCCACGGCCTCGTCGTTGCGGCCTCTATCTCGCAGGATTTTGGCGACGCGCAGGGCTGCAGCCCTCGTCTCGGATGCGCCTCCGGGCATGTCGGTTCTAAGAGTCTCCTTTTGGAACGTCCGCCGCAAGGTCTGCTTGCGGTGACCGTGCAGAGGGCGGGGGACTCTCTTCGGTCCTTGCGGCGACGGCGAGGTCCGCGACCCGACGAAGGGAAATGACAAAAGCCGTGCCGGCTCTTGCCCCGGGCTCCGAGGAGGACGGCGGGCTCTCGACCCGGACGCTGCCGCCGTGGCTCTCGACGATGTGACGGACCAGGCTCAGCCCGATACCGCTGCCTCGAGCGTGGGAAGCCTCGGCCGAGCGGCCGCGATAGAACCGCTCGAAGATGCGCGTTTGTTCCTCGGCAGGAACGCCGGGGCCGAAATCGACGACGACGAGCTCGACGCGCGAGGCGTCGCTCTTGGTCCGTACGATCACCTTGCCGCCGTCTTTGGCATACTTCAGCGCATTGTCGATCAGGTTCATGACCGCCAGCTCGAGCGCCTTGGCGTCGATGCTCGCGGTCGCGTCGGGACCCACCTGCTCGAGCACGAGCGCGACGCCCTCGCGCTCGGCCCGCTGCCCGTAGACGTCGACGGCGCGCCGGGCGACCTCGGTCACGCTCCCGGGCGAGAAGTCGTACGTCGCCTTGCCGCGCTCGACCCGGGCGAAGTCGAGGACGTTCTCGATCAGCGCGGTCAATCGTTCGCTTTCGCTGACGATGATCTGCAGGTACTGCTTTCGCTTCTCCGGGTTGGGCGCGCGATCCAGGCTGAGGAGCTCGCCGAACATTCGGATGAGCGATAGCGGCGTCTTGAGCTCGTGGGAGACGTTGGCGACAAAATCGCTCTTCAGCGCCGAGAGACGGCGCTCTTCGACCGATCCGCGGACCACGATGAAGAGGCTCACGATCGTGACGATGCCCGCGACGATGACGAGCGCGAGCTCGATGGTGCGCTGCCTCTCCGCCTGGCGGCCGATCTCTTCGCCCGACGAAAGCGCCACCTGAAGGCGCCAGTTGTAGAGCGTTGTCGGAAATGGCAGGCCGACGGTCACGCTGCCCGCCTTGAGCGGGGGGCCGTAGACGATGCGACCCTTCTCGTCGATGACGTTCATGCGAGCGTCCCCGCGGTCGGGGTCCTTGTAGAGGAGAGGCATCACCTCGCGCACGAGACGGTCGACGTCGTGCCAGGCGACGACGAGGTAGCGGCGTCCCTCGAAGGGACGTTGCCAGTAGCTGAGGAGGTATTGCCGCTCGTCGACGACGTCGTGGAAGTGCCTGAGCTCCCCCGCGGGCGCCTCGAAATCGAGCTCGCGTATCAATCGACTGAGCAGCAGGCGCCGGAAGATGTCGTCGTCCCGCGACGGGATGCGGGAGGCGAAGCCGACGACCTCGCGCGCTTGGGAGGACAGATCGATGACCAGGATGGCTCGTACGCTGGGCGTCTCGCGCGACGCTGTGGGTAGCCAGCGGCGTCCGATCTGCGTCAGGTCCGAGAGCGCCGCGTGGGCGGAGACGACGTTGTCCTGCGCGATGATGTGGTTGTCGAGCACGCTCGCGCGCTCGGTCGCGAGCGTGGCGGTGACGTTGACGACCGCTTGGGCGCGCGCCCGATCGGCCTGGAGGGTCGAGCGCAGGGCGAAGCCGCCGAGCACCAGGACCGCGACGACGACGGCCGGAATCAGCGCGTAGAAGAGCAGCCGCTCGCCCCACGCCCGCCGTTCCCAATTCGGCAGGCGCGATTGCCTATCGGGCGAGCTTGGCCCCATCGTGCGATCTCAGTTGCGGCGAGCTTGCGCGAGCTTCGGCCGGAGAATGCGCTCGCTCGAGAGGTCGATCTCGCGCTGCGAGAGGTACTCCGAGAACTGCTCGCCGATGTAGGTGAGCGCGTGGCCGTCCGACTCCGTGAACGGCGCGCCGTCGAGCGGGTCGGCGACCTCGATCAGGCCGAGGTAGCGACCGCTCGCAACGACGCCCGTTGCGATGACGCTGGTCGGGGAGACTCCGAGGAGGCGCCAGCGAGGATCCTCGCCGAGCGAGCCGAGATCGCCGCCCCCGAGGACCAAGCTGCGGCCGGCGCGCATCGTGCGCGCGATCAGCGGAGCGAACTCGGACGCTCGCGTGCCGAGTGCGTTCGGCAGTGAGGCGAACGCGGGGGTGACCCCTTGCCGCACCACCACGAGCTCACGCGTGTTGATGTCGAAGAACGAGCAGAGCGCGATCGCAGAAGGGATCGAGTCGAGGATCAGCGCGAGGACGAAGTCGGCTCCGTCGAGGGGGTCGCTGAGGAAGTTGAGATCGCTGCACGCTTCGAAAAGATCGGTGATGAGGTCGTCCCCACTTCGTCGAGCGCCCATCGGAGGGCGGACGAGCAGCGGCGGACCCGCAGGCGGCGTCGAGGGAACCTTCGGCGCAGCCGGCACCACGAAGGCCTGCTGTTGCGCGGCCGGCGGGGGCGCCGACGGAAAGTGCGCGGGCGGCGCCGACGGGTGATGTGCGGGCGGCGGCGCCGACGGGTGATGCGCGGGCGGCGGCGCCGACGGATGCTGTACGGCCGCCATCTTGGTGGTCTTGTTGACCACGTGCTCGTTGGCGGGCGGAGGGATCGAAGCAGGACGCGCCGCTTCCGCCGCCGGATTCTCGTGAGGAGGCGGCGGCGGGTTCGACGGCTTGACCAGCGTCTTTTCCTGGTCGTCTGCCATCTCGCTCGCTCGCGCTCGAATCTCCGACGAGGTCGGTGCGGGCGGCGGCTCGGAAGGAACGGTCGGCGGCGCGATCTCGGAGGCCGGCGCGGCGACCACGGGAACGACTGGCGCAGGTGCGGCGGGCGCGGCTTCCTGCGGCGCGGCCTCGGCGAGCGGCTCGCTCGAGATCGGGATGTCGTCCTCGGGCTGCGAAGCGCCGATCGCGATGATCGGCGCCGGCTTGATGACCTCGGACTCGGCCGCGGGCGGCTCGGGAGGCCCGGGCTCCTGAAGCGCAGGCTCGGG
>JBGTSH010000162.1:0-22285 GCA_041940405.1 Polyangiaceae bacterium | reverse complement strand
AGCACGAGCACGCCGTCCACGTCGACGCGCGTCGCGACATACTCTATGGCGACCAGGTTCATGCCGTCGCGCACCGGGGTAACGACCATCACGTCGGCCGCGCGATAGAGCGCGGCGAGCTGCGCCGGCGGCACCGATCGATAGAGGAGCTGCACCGGTGCGCCGGTGACCGTGCCGTAGTGGCCGTTGATCCGACCGACGAGCTCGTTCACGCCGCGGCGGAGCTCGGTGTACGCGTCCACCTTCTCTCGCGACGGGACCGCGAGCTGGACGAAGTGCACCTTCTCTCGGAGCGTCGGCTCCCGATCGAGGAACCGATCGAACGAGAGCAAGCGGCGCTTGATGCCCTTGGTGTAGTCGAGGCGATCGACGCCGAGCAAGAGACGCTTGCCGTGCGTACCGGCGCGGAGGGCAGTGACATCGTCCTCTGCTTGGCGTCCGAGCTGGTCGTGAGCCGCGAAGTCGACGCCGACAGGGTACGCACCGAGCGACACCGAACGATCGAACACGCGCAGCCGATCAAGCGCGAGCGGCGTACCGAGAACCTGCGCGACCGCGTCCGCGAAGTTGTGTTGGTAGCTCTCGGTATGAAAGCCGACCAGGTCGGCGCCGAGCACGCCGCGGAGCAGCTCCTCACGCTGGGGCAGCACGCGAAAGATGTCTGCGGCCGGAAATGGGACATGGAGAAAGAAGCCGATCTTCGCCCGCGGCAACCGCCGGCGGACCAACGCCGGCACGAGCATCAGGTGGTAGTCGTGCACCCAGATGTCGTCGCCCGCTTGGTAGGCCGCGACGAGCGCATCGGCGAAGCGCTCGTTCACCGTGCGGTAGGTGGCGAAGCCCTTGTCGGCGTCTAGCGGGAGCCGATCGACCAAGTAGTGAAGCAGCGGCCACAGGACGCCGTTCGAAAACCCGTCGTAGTACCTGTCCATCTCCGCGCTCGAGATCGGCACCGAGCGAAGACGCCGCTCGGCGAGGGTCTCGCGCATCCGATCGCTCTCGCCCTTCGGCACCTCACCCGCCCAGCCGACCCACTCACCGCCGCTGTGCTCGTGCGTCGCTCGAAGCGCGGCCGCCAAACCACCGGTCGAAGGGCTCACCTTCACCTCACCGCGCTCCACGCGGAGGGTCACCGGAAGCCGATTCGAAGCGATGATGAGCCGCGACACGCGCGCTCAGCCTAGTTGCGGTTCAAAATAATTCAATCGACGCCGGAAAATCGGCGCGCCTTTGCACTCGACCTATGACCAGTGCCGCAATTTGCAGCACCACCGGCCGCACCCGAGAAAGCGGAGCTTCAGCTGCCCCATCCCAGCTTCGCCCGCACCTTCCCGGCTGCGCCCCTGCCCTTCCCGGCCACGAGCTGCCGCAGGCGGAGGCGCGCTTCGGCGTCATTCACATCCTCGAGGATCTCGCCGACCCGAAGGGGATCGATGAGCCCGCGATCGCGAAGCGCGAGCAGATCTGCCTGGTCTCGGAGGTATCTCGAGGGATCGATCTTCGGGTCTGTGGTGAGCTTGAGCGCGACGAGATGGTGAATGGGTACAACCGGCATCTCGGTCCCATCGATTCGCGTCCGCGTCGCCGCCATGAGGCCGAGGCTCTCGATGCCCAGCGCAGGAAACATCAGATCGATGGACGCCTCGGGATCTCTCCGCGCGGGTGGATCGATCCGGTAATGGTGGGGACTGAAGATCGCTTTCGCGGCGAGGCCGCGCGCGCGGAGTCGGGCGAGCAGCTCGGTTCGCGCGTCGTCGCCGATGAAGAGGTCCACGTCGCGCGTCGCTCGCGAGTAGCCGTGGGCTTGCATCGCCGTCGCGCCTCCGATCGCCCAATCGGCGCCGACATCATCCAGCTGCTCCGCGCAGACGAGGAGGACCTTCTTGAGCGCGGGATCGAGATGGAGCCGCATGTCTGCCGCGCTCGACGTTACGGCAGCCTGGCCAACCGCCGGCGCGCGCCATCGGGATCGAACATGGCGCGAAGGAGCCATTCCCTCGCCGGCAGCGGGGCGGCATCACCGTAGGTCTTCGCAAAAGCTCGCTGTAGCCGCACGCGCCCGAGGGTGTGCTTCTTCGCGACGGCGCGGAGACGCTTCTCTGCTTCCTCGCCCGCCTGCAAAGCGAAGTAGAGCGCGGCGTCGACGGCGGAGAGGCGGACCTTGTCGAAGAGGTGGTAGAGCGGCGACAGCGGGAAGACCACCACGATGCTCACGTCGCTCCCGAGAGGAGTGCACATGGCCGCGTGTGAGCTCGCCATCGCGACAGTCGCCTGAAGCACTCGTGCCTCGGCGAGCGCGTGCCTGTCGTCGGGATGCACGAGGAACCGGAGCGAGGGATCGAGCCCCCGCGGCGGTCGAACCCCGAGCGCCCTCAAGAGCAGGTCGTCGACCCCGTGAAATCGAACTTGGCGAGCGGTCCACGCGGCGGTCAGCCGCGAGAGGAAGGCGGACTGTGACACGCCCTCGCCCGCCGGAACCGGAGCCTCGCCAGGTTCCAACCCGCCCGACGAAATCAACGTCGTGCGGACTTCCGGGTGCTTCACCAAGACGCCGAGCAGCGCGGCGAGCTGCTGGCTCGGCGTCACGCGCCCGCACCGCACCTTCGAGAGATAGCCCGGCGACAGCTGAAGCAGACGCTCCAGCCCCGCGAGCGTGTCGCCACGGGCAGCAAGCGTCTCCAGGAGACCGACTGCTGCCGATCCTGAGGCCATGGGAAATATTCCCAGCCCGGCTCGCCCCGCGCAAGCCGAGTTTCGTGGGATCGCCACCGCGGCCGAGATACCCTGCGCCTTGGGGCTGTGATGAGCGCGCAAGGCTCGCGGCCGCGCGGCCCTTCGCGCTGTCGAGGATCCCAAAGTCGGTCAACGGCCCGAACGCAGCGCCCGCATCATCGAGCGCCCAGTACGAGAAGTAGTGCCCGTCGCCCATGCCCGGGAGCAGGCCTACGACCGTGCCCGCGCTCGCGCGGTGGGGATAGCCGGGCACCGGCATCTCCATCGCACGCAGGAGCTTTCGCGAGCGCCGGCTTCGACGCGGCGTAGTTGGCGGGACCCTGTGCGTCGCAATAAGAGGACGGCGAGCCCCTCGGAGCGCCAGGTGGCGTCGACGACCTCGGTCTGGTCGAGCTGGCCGAGCGAGGTTCGGATGAACGCAGTCTCGTGGGGCTCGGCCTCGGATGATGGTGCCCTCCCGAAGAGGAGCGCGAAGCCGAGCATGCGGTGGACAGCTTACGTAGGACGCACACCGCCCGCGACGAAGTTCGCGCGCAGAGCGTCAACCGCCGATCCACCGGAGGTGTGCTTCTGAAGTTCCGGTTTTCGGATCCTCGTGAGGAGGAGGCGGGGCCTTGGCGCGACCGAACCCCCGGCTATGGAGCGCAGCCCACGCCCGGCGTGCAGGAGCCGAAGCCGAGCGACGCGCAGTCGATCGTCGACGGTCTACCGAGGATGCACGCGGACAGCTCGGTGCCCCTGCAGGTCGGCAAGCCAAGGTTGTCGCAGGCTTCTTCCAGCCCACAGTAGGCGTAGCTCAACGACGCGTTGGGATCTGCGCCGCCTTCGCCGCCTTCGCCGCCTTCGCCGCCTTCGCCGCCGCCGCCGGTGCTGGTGGCCGGCGGCGGCCGCAGCTGACACTCCAGCTCCCCGGGGCATTGACGATAAAAATCGAACTCCCCGTTGAAGCAGTAGTCGATACCGTCATCGTCGCAGACGTGATCCGTGCACGACATCCCCGCCGGATACGCGCAAACGGCAACGTCCCATTCCATGATGCAGACCTGCCCGGTCGCCGCGCAGTCCTCGGTGAGGAGGTAGCCGTAGGACTCGCCGGTCCAGTTGCAGTGGGTCGCCGTGGCCCCGTTGCAGCTCTGGAGCCCGGGATCGTCGCACAGCGGCGTACCGGGTATGCGGCAGCCGAGACCGTCGCAGACCCCGCCGAATCGCTGACAGTCCACGGCGAGCCTGAAGTTCTCCAGGTCGTCGCGGCACATGATGAGCGTGTCTCCCTCGCAGAACACGTCGCAGCTGTCGGCAGGCGTCACTGCGATTCCACACGCGCTGGCCTCCGCGCATCCGCCTTCGACCGACGCGAGACAGCGCACGTACTCCCGCAGCCCGGCTGGTGCGACCTGTGAGAAGAGGCTGAGCCCCATCTGGCCGGAGAGGAACCCCGAGGCGCCCAAGAGATCGCTGCCAATGCAAGCGGCGTAGACAGCCGAAGCACGAGCGAGCTCGTCGCCATAGTCGACGGTGGCGCCTCCCGAGCCCCCGCCCCCGTCGGGCGGCGCGGCGCCTCCTCCCGGTGGGCCTCCGCCAACGGGATTGTCAGGGTCGGCTCCGCAGGCGAGGACGAGCACAAGGGATGCTGCAGCGATGGTCGGCTTCATCGGACGAAAGAGTGTCCGCTGGTTCGGAAACTCGTTTGTCCGAGCCGAGGCGTTGCTCTTCGGACTTCTCTGCGGGAGGCGGATCGGCAGCAGCGATCGCGACATCCGCGCCGGCCGGGGAGCCTTCGAGGGCCCCGGACGGAGGTGCTAACGGATCCGTCATGAATACGGGGAGCGTTGCCGCCTCGATCGTGGCCGCGCCCTTCGGCGCCGCGCGAAGAAGGTGCTTCCCGATGATCGCCTTGGGCTGGCTCGTCTACCGGGCGGTTACGTCGCGAACGTGCTGAACGGGGCGGGCGAGCCCTCGCGGGTTGACGGTGCAAGCACCGAAGGGCTCGAATCGGAGCGAGCGAGGGCGCGCCGTGATCATCGAGCCGAAGCGCTGTGTTCCCTTCCTCCTCCTGTCGGCGTTCACGCTCCTCGCCGGTCCGGCGCCGAGCGCCGAGGGGACGAAGCGGACGGTGCTCAACCGCGTCGTCGCCGTCGTGGACGAAGAGTGCATCACGGAGCTCGAGCTCGAGAGGCGCCTCGGCCCGGCGCGCAAGGCGATCGGGGAGCGATACCTCTACGACCTCCAAGGGAAAGAGGCGGCGCTCCGCCAGGCGCGACACGACATGCTCGCCGAGATGATCGACACGCGCCTCATCGCGCAGGCCGCCATCCGACACGGCCTCGGCGCGGGGCCGGCCGACGTCGACAAAGCGCTCGCGTGGATTGCGACGAGCCAGTCCACGACCGTCGAGGACGTCATCGCCGACGCCGAGCGGCTCGGCTACGCCGAGGAGGTGTACCGCGCGATGCTCGAAGAGCAGGTGCTCGAGGGGCGGCTCCTCCAGGTGGAGATGAACCAACGTGAGCTCGACCCGCCGGGTCTGCCGGAGAAGGAGCGCACCGAACGGTACGCTGACTTCCGCGTCCGCCTGAAGGACGAGCTCCGCGAGCGCGCGTACGTCTACTCGAACCTCCCCTCGGAGGTCCCGCGATGACGAGGCTGCCGCTCGCCGCCTGGGCGCTCGCGCTCGGTGCGTGCGCCGCCGCCGCCGCACCCGACGCGGGAAATCATCCCGCGCCGAGGGCAGACGCCCGGCCGGAGCGCGGGTCGACCTGCTCGCTGGCGCCGCCCGCACCGGACCACATCGCCCGCGTCGTCGTGCGCGGTGCTACCGACGGCGCGCAGGCTTGCGCCCGCCTCCGGACGTTCGCGGGCTCTCCTTACGACGCCGTTCGAAGTGACGCCGACCTCCGCGCTCTCTTCGCGACGGGCACCTTCGAGGACGTCGTCGTGGCGCGAGAGGAGGACGTCCGTGGAATCGCGATCGTGTTCGAGGTCGTCGAGCGCCCGCTCCTCACTGCGCTCGCCGTGCGCGGGGCGACGAGCCCTCCCGCCCTCGAAGCGACGCGCGAGCTGCCTCCCGCGCCGCCGCGCGTCGACCCGGTGTGGATCCGAAAAGTGGCGCGCGATCTCACCGATGATCTCCGCTACGCGGGCTTTCGCGACGCGGAAGTCAGATACACGGTCGAGGGTGGCAAGCTCGCCTTCCAGATCACGGAGGGACCACGCTCGCTCCTCGACCGGCTGCGGTTCGAGGGCTTGCGGATCGCAGGGGAGCGCGCGGTTCGCTCCAAGCTCCGCCTGGCCGATGGAGAGCCGGTGAGCGACGCCCTCATCGAGCGAGACCGGTTGACGGTGCAACATGCTCTCTTCGACCTGGGCCTCCTCGACAACCGGGTCACCCCGGAGGTCGCCATCGATCCGCGGGACCACCGCGCCACCGTGACGTTCCATGTCGTGGAAGGAGCGCGCTACCGGATCGGATCGGTGAAGCTGTCGGTCCCGGTCAGCGAGCCGATCCGAGCGGCGATCCTCCGACGTCTGAAGGCCGGCAGCGTGGTCACGCTCGAAGCCATCTCGAACAGCGTGGACGACATCCAGCTCGAGCTGTCGAAGACCGGCACTCCCGGCGAGGTCGTGCGCGACGTGCGGGTCGATGCGAAGCGCTCGCTCGCCGATATCGAGCTCCGCCTCGAAGCGCGCTGAGGGGCTCGCCGGGACGCTAGTCCCGGGCGCGCGACCCGCTACCATCCGGTGCCATGAAGCTCGCCGAGGCGCTGATGCTGCGGTCCGATCTGCAGAAGAAGGTGGCGTCGCTCAAGGAGCGCGTCGTTGCGAACGCTGTCGTGCAGCAGGGTGACGAGCCGCACGAGGCGCCGGCGCAGCTCTTGAAGGAGGCGTTCGGTGTGCTCGACGAGCTGGAGAGGCTCGTGACCAGGATCAACGAGGCGAACCTGGCGACGAAGCTCGAGGACGGGATGACGATTACGCAGGCGATCGCGCGGCGCGACACGCTGACGGCGGAGCACGCGCTGCTCGTTGCCGCCATCGCGGGCTGCCGGCGCGAGCCCGCTCGGTATGGGATGAGCGAGATCAAATGGGTCGCCACGCTCGAGGTCGCGAAGCTTCAGAAGCAGGCCGACGATCTGTCCAAGGCGATTCGCGACATCAACACGAGAATCCAGGCGGCCAACTGGGCCACGGAGCTCAACGCGTGAGGCTCATGCGCTGAAAGGGAGGCTTCGGGCGAGCGTGGGGCCCGGCGCCGCCGGGGGGCTGTAAATATTCTGGCGGCATCGACGCGCGGTGGGCAGCGCAACCTCTTCACAACTTCGCCCCTCACCCCGCACCGTTGATCAGGCACCGAGCACGTCGCACTACCGCACGCTGACGAAGCCTCCCTTTGAGCTCATGAGCCCTGCGCGCCTGTAAGCTCGGCGTGCGGCGCGCGTTCACGAACGATGACCGCGGCCATCCGCGTTTTCCTGGCGCTCTCGATCGTCGGCGGCTGCTCCGCGTCGACTCCCGTCCCGCAGGAAAGCGACGAGACGGGGCACATGGCGCCCTTCGTGTCGGTGGTGACCGCCTACCCGAGCGAAAAGGGCGAGCGTGGATTTCTGCTGAGCTTCACCAATCCCACGGACGAGCCCGTCACCTACAGCGGGTACGCGGCGGACTCCTTCGATCCGGACCTTCCGGACGGCTGGATCCACCCCACCTACCGTCGCGAGCTCGACGGCCCGTTTGGCTGGACCGCGCGGCCCATGGGCTTCTGCGGTTATGGCCTCGAAGAGCAAGAGCTCGAGCCCGGAGAAGCCAAAGTGTTTCGAATCTACGTCCAGTCCGCCGAGCTGCCCGCGCGCATCGGCGTGACGTACCGCACCGAGGCCGGAGCTGAGCGCACCGCCTGGTCGGAGCGCCTGACGACCGACGAGTGAGCGCGCTGCGGCGGCGATTCCTCCCCGCCTGGTGCGCACACCCGCCCTCGCGCGGCGAGGCGCGTCGATCCGCGGCGGCGCGCGTCGGAGAGATACGAGAAAACGCCAAACCCCTCGAGCTCGTGCTCGAAGCGCACCCACTCCTCCGATCGCGGCAAAGGCCCGCGCAGACGACGGCCGAGGTTTCGGGTGTAGCGCTTCCGGCGTGACACGCTCGCGAAGGACTGCCGTGGTGCGGGGGTCTGACTGGCGTCGGTGAGGCTGTGCCAGGTCGGCCGCCCGCGGGGCTGAACGCAGCGCCACTGAAGTTCCGAGCGTTGACGCGAAGGCTCCGCGAAGAGAACGTCCGGTCGTGCGGTCCCTGTGCGCTGGCCTTCTCGTGCTGTTCCTTCCGGCAAGCGCCCTGGCTGCGCCGGCGACGGGTGATCTGGACGATCCGATCACGCTGCCCGAGAACCCGTTCCAGATCGCCGGATCGACGGCGGACCGCGCGAGCGCGATCGACGCGTACGAGTGCGACCCGTCGATCGACGAGTCCGGCGGCGAGCTGGTCTATCGCGTGGAGGTGCCGGCGCGTGGCAAGCTGACGGCCTGGATCGAGGGCGACGGAGGCGGCGTGGACGTCGACGTGCACGTGCTCTCGTCGCTCGACGTGACGAACGGCGTCGCGGTCGACTGCATCGCGCGGGCCAACCAGATCGTCGAGCCGATCCTCGACGCCGGGAACTACTTCATCGTGGTCGACACCTTCGAGGGCGACGCGCAGAGCGGCGACTTCATCCTGCACGCGACGTTCATCGGCGACGCGTGGGTCGAGCACGAGCCCTACGAGGGCGTGCTCTGGCGCGCGCGCCGCTTCGAGGACGTCGGCGGTGGCCCGCAGATCGTGCACGAGCTGCAGCTCGATCCGGCGATCACCGAGCTCGTCGCGCTGCCGTCGAATGGTTGTCAGACGGTGTCGGCCATCGGCGCAGCCGCGGGCGCGGCAGCGGGCATCAACGGCGGCTACTTCAACGTCTCGACCTGCGACCCCGTCTCGCTCCTCATTCACGAGGGCGAGCTCCTCGGGACGCATGGCTCCACACGCAGCGCGTTCGGGATCGATGGGGCCGGCGCCGCGCACATCCAGATCGTCGGCGCCGGCGACGATTGGCCCGAGGTCGAAGAAGCGCACGGCGGCGCGCCCCGCCTCGTGACCGCAGGCGTCGCGCACACCACGAACGCCGAATACGCCGAAGAGTCGGTCGCCGGCACCGCGTTCATCGGACCCAACCCCCGAACCGGCGCCGGCATCTTTGCTGACGGTCGCGTCTCTCTCTTCACGATCGACGGCCGCGGCGCCAACCAGGCGGGGATGGCGCTGCCGGCGATGGCAAACTTTGCGAAAGACGAGCTCGGCCTCGCCGACGCGATGAACCTCGACGGCGGCGGCTCGACCACGATGTGGATCGCCGGCATGACGCCGAACGGCGTCATGAACTACCCCTCGGACTCCGCGGTCGACGAGCCGGCAGCGCACACCGGATCGCGCGCGGTCTCCGGCGGGTTCTTCATCTTCGCCGCGCCGAAGAACTTCGCGCCGGTCATCACGACGAGCCCGCCGACGACCGCAGACCTCGACGCGCCCTCCCTCTACGACGCAGATGCGTACGACAAGAACCCGCTCGACACGATCAGCTTCTCGCTGACCGGCGCGCCCGACGGCATGACCGTCGGTCCTGACGATGGTGTCATCACCTGGCAGCCGGTGAGCCCCTACCCCGCCCACGTCGAGCTCACCCTCGTCGCCAGCGACGGCGTGAACCAGACGACGCAGGAGCTCTCGCTCGTCGTCCCGGGTGGCGTCGAGACCACCAGCTCGGTCGGCACGGGCACCGGCGGAGCGGCAGCCGGTGCGGGAGGCGGTGGCGGTGGCGGGGCGAGCGCGGGAGACGGCGACGATGGCTGCTCGTGCCGAGCCGCGAGCCACCGCGATCGCGGCGCGTGGTCGCTCGCCGTCGTGGCCGCGCTGCTCGCGCGGAGAAGGCGCCGTTCGTTCGGCCCCTGAGGCTGGCTCGGAGCGTGCTAGGCACCGGTGCGCTGGAGCTTCGCGAAAGCAATCCAGCCCAACTTTCGCTTCCGCTCGCAGAAGGGGACCATGACAGACCGATCAGGCACGTGGGGTAACGCTGCCTTCGTCCGCAAGATCTTGCTCACCGCCATCGCGGGCGGGACGGCCACAGCCGCCGCGGCGAGCTGCGAGTCCACCGTCGTCGACGGTGAAGGTGGCGGGGGCTTGGGTCCGAGCAAAGGCGTGACCGTCGGTGTGTACAAGCCCGAGATGGGCAACACGGGAACGACGAGCGCCGGCCAAGGCGGAGGCACCCCCGGCGGCGGCGGCAGCGCGCCGAGCGGACCGTGGTGCACTGTCCAACAGGACGAGGCCGAGCCGCAGTTCTACTACGTCTGCAGCAACTCGCTCGGGAGCCCGTGTCCCGGTTTCGAGACCGACGTCGTCTACCAGAAGGCGATCGTGCTCGTGAACGAGCCCTATGGCTGCGGCACCCAGGTCGACGATGTTGTCTGTGGTCCGGATCCGGGAGCCGAAGACTGCTGCTACGTCGTCGAAACTCATTTCTCGGTCTGCGAAGGCCGGCCTTTCTCCGGCGCATCGGGCCCGGTCGTCGCCGCCGCCGTCGCACGCGGGGATTGGTCGGTCGCGTGCCCCCTCGACGGCATCGCGCTCGGCCCTTCCTCGAGGCAGACGTTGGGACGCGCGTGGACCGAGAGCGCGCTCGCCGAGCACGCGTCGGTCGCGTCGTTCGCGCGGCTCGTCCTCGAGCTCGTCGCCCTCGGCGCCCCTGCCGATCTCGTCGCCGCTGCCCAGCGCGCGCTCGGCGACGAGATCGAGCACGCCGCGCTCGCGTTCGGGATCGCCTCCGCGCTGCTCGAGACGCCGTGCGGACCGGGCCCGCTCGACGTAGGCGCCGCGCCGTCGTTCCGCGCAGAGCCGATCGCGATCGCCGTCGCGACGGTGCTCGAAGGCTGCGTGAACGAGACGCTCAGCGCATGTCTCGCGCTCGCGGAGCGTGACGCCGCGACCGTTCCTGAAGTCCGGGCTGCGCTCGATCGGATCGCCCGAGACGAGGTCGAGCACGCTGCGCTCTCCTGGCGCATCGTGACCTGGCTGATTCAAAAGCACGGCGCCCCCGTCCGCGACGCCGTCCGGTCCGCGTTCGACGGCGCGCGTGCGAACGTGTCGACCGCCTCGATCGACGGTGTCGACCCGGTCATCGCCCGCAGCTACGGACGCCTCCCTTCGGCGGAGGCCGCCGACGTGATCGAGCGCGCCTTCGCCGAGGCCGTGCTCCCCGCAGCAGCAGCGCTGCTGGCTAGCCCGTCCTCGGCACGACCACACTCGCCGCAAGCATGACGAAAACGTCATCCATTCCCCTGCCCTTTCCCTGCCCGTCTGCCCTCTCGCCAGCGTTCTCCCTTCCCCTGCTCTCTCCCTGCCCACCCAAACCCGGAACAGGACAGCCTCGATCGACGATAGGCTCCAAACCCCATGGACGAGTTGACCGCCAAATTCGAAGAGGCCCAGCGCAACGCAAAAGCGCTCACCAAAACCCCCTCCAACGACGACCTCCTCGAGCTCTACGCGCTGTACAAACAAGCCACAGCGGGCGATGTCTCGGGCTCGCGCCCCGGCATGATGGACTTCAAAGGTCGCGCGAAATATGACGCCTGGGCGGGCAAGAAGGGCCTCGCGAAGGACGCGGCGATGACCAAGTACGTCGCCGTGGTCGACCGCCTCCGCGGGTGACAGAACGGCAGCCAAACGGCCGCCAAACTGAAGTCGCACAGTTACGAATTCGTGAGCGCACTCACGAGCGTTTCCGCGCTTTTGTCCTTGTCGGCGCCCGGGGGCATCTCTAAAGCCGGTGTCCGATCCTGGTCGTGGACCGACACCTTTCGGCCCACGTGTTGGCCCAAAGCCTGCACTGCCGGGGCCGTCCCATGCCGAAGCGCGAAGTTGCCGAGCGCGAGATTGCCCAGAGGGGAGCGCCGAGGAAGCTCGGCGGGCTCGTCCTTCGTGCGCTCGCGCTGCTCTTGGCGGTCGGACTCTTCGCGTGGACGCTGCGAGATCTCGATGTCTCGCGTCTCGGCGAGCTCCTTCGTGCGGTCGGTCCACTCGCCGCCCTGATCCTGGTTCCACAGGCGGTGGGCATTCTCGTTCACACCGCCGCGTGGAGAGAGCTTCTCGCTGCCCTCGGTCACCGCGCACCGCTGTTCGCGCTCGCGTCGACCTTCCTCGGGTCGGAAGCCGCGCGGATGGCGACGCCCGCGGGTCCGGCCGTCGGGGAGAGCGTATCGGCGTACGAGCTGAACCGCCGCTTCGGGGTCCCGTGGTCGCGCGCATTGGCTTCGCTCGCCGCAAAAAAGGGCTGGGTTCTCTGCACGCATGCCCTCTGCCTCACCCTGCTCCTCGTCGTGAGCCATGACGAGCTTGCTAGGCTCGCCGCCTCGGTTCCCCGCGGCGAAATCCTGCCCTGGTTCGCCGGCGGCATGACGCTCAGCTTGGCGGTCGCCGGCTCGCTGACACTTGCCCTTTTGTCATCGCGGCGTGTCGCACGCCGGGTGACGACGTTCCTCGCCGGCGTTCGCTTCGCCAAGGTCCGCGCCTGGGCCGAAGCGGAGCAGGCCCGTCCCGAGGCAGCCGCGGCCGCGGCGGTCCCGTTCGGCCGGCACCTCACCGCAGGCTTCTTTCTCTTTCTTCAGTGGATGACCGAGATCGCCGAGACCTGGCTCGTGCTTCGCTTGCTCGGCGTTCCCGTCAGCTTCTCCGAAGCGCTCTTGATCGAGCTCGGAGGGTCGCTGGTCCGATCGCTTGCCTTCGTTGTCCCGGGGGGTCTCGGCGTACAGGACGCCAGCTACATCGGCATCCTCACGGCGCTCGGCGTGCCGGGAGCGACCGAGGTGGGCGCGACGTTCGTTCTCCTCAAGCGCGCGAAGGACCTCGCGTTCATCGCGCTCGGGCTCGGCGTGCTGACGCTCTCCAAGCGGACGGCGCGCGAATCGAACATAGTTTCGGCGGTGTCATGAAGAAAAAGAAGAAGCTTCTTTTCATCTGCGGATCGCTCAACCAGACGACCCAGATGCACAAGATCGCCAAAGAGCTGCCCGAGTACGACAAGGTCTACACCCCGTACTACGGCAACCGCGACTTCGACTTCTTGAAGAGCATCGGCGCGCTCGAGGGCACGATCGGCGGCCACAAGCTGTCCAAGCGCTGCATCGACTACCTGCGCGACAACGATCTTCCGCTGGAGTTCGGCGGCATGCGCGGCGACTTCGATCTCACGCTCCACTGCTCGGATCTCGTCTGGCCGCGCAACATCGAGAGGGGGCCCGTCGTCCTGGTGCAAGAGGGCATGACCGATCCGCCGAGCCCGCTCTATCCGATCATCCGGCGCGTCAAGGCGCTGCCGGGCTGGCTCGCCGGCACGAGCGCGTTCGGCCTCACGAACAAGTACACGAAGTTCTGCGTCGCGAGCGAAGGGTACAAGGGCCTGTTCACCGAGCGCGGCTGCGACCCGTCGAAGATGGTCGTCACCGGCATCCCGAACTTCGACGACTGCAAGCGCTACGAGGACAACGATTTCCCGCATCGCGGCTTCGTCCTCTGCTGCACCTCCGACGTGAGAGAGGTCTTCTGGTACGAGGACCGCAAGGCGTTCCTGCTCAAAGCCGTCGAGATCGCCGAGCGCCACAAGAAGCAGCTCATCTTCAAGCTGCACCCGAACGAGAAGCTCCCGCGCGCCGTCGACGAGATCAAGCGATGGGCGCCCGGTGCGCTCGTCTACACGTCGGGCAGCGCAGAAGAGATGGTCGCGAACTGCGACGTCCTCATCTGCAAGTACTCGAGCGTCGCGTACGTCGGGATGGCCCTCGGCAAAGAGGTCCACTCCTACTTCTCGAACGACGAGCTTCGCCGCCTTCAGCCGATCCAGAACGGCGGCAAGTCGGCCGCGCGCATCGCGAACGTGGTGCGCGAGCTCCTCGGCGACGACCCGGTCCTCGAGGCCGAGCCGTGGTCGAGCCGCGTGCATGCGGCGCGGCGTGAAGTCGAGGCCTGATGCCGAAGACGCTCATCGTCGTCCAGGCCCGGATGGGCTCGTCGCGCCTGCCGGGCAAGGTCGCCCTGCCACTCGCGGGAGCACCCCTCCTGGTACGGATGCTCGAGCGTCTGAAGGCCGTAGAGACCCCGGTCGAGCTCTGCGTGGCGACGTCGGTCGACCCTGCGGACGACCGCATCGTAGAGCTGGCCGAAGAGGCCGGCGTACGTCATTACCGGGGACACCCGCTCGACTGCCTGAACCGGCACTTCGGCGCGGCCCAGGACGCGAAAGCTGACTATGTCGTCAAGATCCCGAGCGACTGCCCCCTCATCGATCCGGCGATCGTCGACGAGGTGCTCGGCTTCTTCTTCGCCGGCTCGTTCGACTTCGTATCGAACCTTCACCCGCCGACGTGGCCGGACGGAAACGACGTCGAGATCGTGCCCACGGAGCTCTTGGCTCTGGCGGATCGTGAGGCCAAGCGCGATCTGGAGCGGGAGCACACGACCCCCTTCTTCTGGGAGCAGCCGGAGCGATTCCGCCTCGGAAACGTGCGCTGGAAAACCGGTAAGGATTTCAGCATGTCGCACCGGTTCACCATCGACTACCCCGAGGACTACCGGTTCATCGCCGCGATCTACGAGGAGCTGTACCGGCCGCGTCAGCGGACGGACCAAGAGCAGAGCGGCTCCGGCCGGGTTTTCCCACTGGACGACATCCTTCAGCTGGTCGAAAAGCGCCCGGACATCCGGGCTTTGAACGAAAAGTACGCCGGCGTGAACTGGTACCGGAACCACCTCGGCGAGCTGAAGACCATCACCAAAGACATGACGAGAGACGATGTCCGCTAGCGCCACCACCCCGATCGCCGCGACCGAGGCCCACGCGGATCTCCGCGCGCTGAGCCTGCGCGTTCGCGAGCACATCATCCGCATGTCGACCAACGGCGGCTGCTTCATCGGCGCGTCGCTCTCCTGCGCCGACCTCGTCGCGTACCTCTACTCGAAGGTCCTGCGCCTCACACCCGAGACGCTGACCGATCCGAGCCGCGACTACTTCTTCCTGTCCAAGGGGCACGACGTCCCGGCGGTGTACGGGACGCTCGCCGAGCTCGGGTACATCCCGCGCGAGCGGCTCGCCAATCACCTCAAGCCGACCGACAGCCTCTACTGGCACCCGAACCGCAAGGTGCCCGGGGTCGAGTTCCACTCCGGCTCGCTCGGCCACCTCCTCAGCGTGTCGATCGGCGTCGCGCTCGACATCAAGATGCGTGGCGGCTCGAACAAGGTGTACGTGGTCCTCGGCGACGGCGAGTGCGACGAGGGCTCGGTCTGGGAAGGTTTCTTGGTCGCCAACGCTTACGGCCTCGACAACCTCGTGGCGGTCATCGACAGAAACGAGTTCCAGGCCAACATCCGGACCGAGGAGCTCATCCCGCTCGAGCCGCTCGATCAGAAGATCGCCGCGTTCGGCTGGCAGGTGCGCGTCACCGACGGCCACGACTTCGGCGCCCTCGAGACGGCGTTCGCCGGTCTCCCCGCAAAGACGGGCAGCCCCACCTGCATCATCGCGCGCACCGTGCGCGGCAAAGGCCTGCCGAGCATCGAGCGCCGAGCGGACCGCTGGTTCGTGAACTTCAAGGCCGAAGAGGTCGAGGCGCTCCTCAAGGAGCTTCATGGCGAGGAGCAGGCGCGTCTCACGTCCGAGACCCTGATGGTGCGCTGACATGACGACCCCCCGATACGAAAACGTGCTGCGTGAGCTCGCCGAGAAGGACGAGCGCATCGTCGTCATGACGGCCGAGAACCGCGCCGCCATCCGCAACCTGCCGCCGGTCCTCGGCAAGCGCTTCATCGACGTCGGCATCTGCGAGCAGACGATGATCGGCGTCGCGGCCGGCCTCGCGCTTCGCGGCCGCCGTCCCGTCGCGCACGCTCTTGCGACCTTCATCACCCTTCGCGCGTACGAGTTCATTCGCGACGACCTCGGCATCCCCAACCTCCCCGGCGTCCTCGTCGGCGGCGTGCCCGGCTTCCTCTCGGACGCCAACGGCCCGACCCACCAGGCGATCGACGACGTCGCGCTCATGCGCACGATCCCGAATGTTCGCGTCGTCTGCCCGGCCGACGAGCACGAGCTGGCCGAGGCGCTTCCGGTCCTGATTCAGGAAGGCGCGCCGGTCTACGTCAGGCACATCCCGCTGATGCCGGTGTTCGAGCGCAAGAAGACCTTCGCCTACGGCCAGGGTGAGGTGATCGAGGACGGCGACGAGATCGGCATCCTCTCGTACGGCCTCTGCGCGCGCGAGAGCGTCGCGGCCGCCAAGATCCTCAAGTCGCAGGGCCGCTCGGTGCGCGTCGTTCACCTCCCGAGCCTCAAGCCGCTCGACGAGGCGCTGGTCATCGAAACGCTGTCGAAGTGTCGCGTGACGTTCACGATCGAGGACCACCTCCTCTCGGGCGGCCTCTTCAGCATCGTGGCCGAGCTCATGGCGAAGCGGAACAAGTCTGCCAAGGTCGTCCCGTTCGCCCTCGAAGAGCGTTGGTTCCTTCCGACGCTCCTCAAGGACGTGCTCGAGCACGAGGGCTTCACCGGTGAAAAGCTCGCGCAGCGGATCTCGCGCGCGGCGGAGGCGTCGTGACGGCCTACCCGAAAATCGACAAGTCGAACGCCATCTGGGCGCGGAGCGTGGGGCTCATCCCCGCGGGCACCCAGACCCTCGCCAAGGGCCCCGGCCAGTGGACCGAGGGCGTCGCGCCGAAGTACGCCGCGAAGGGCAAGGGCGCGCGCGTCTGGGACGTCGACGGCAACGAGTACGTCGACCTCATCATGGGCGTCGGCCCGATCTCGCTCGGCTACTGCTACCCCGCGGTCGACGACGCGATCAAAGCGCAGCTCGCCGACGGCATCACCTTCAGCCTCGTGCACCCGCTCGAGGTCGAGGTCGCGGAGCTCATTCGTGAGGTCGTGCCGAACACCGAGAGCGTCCGCTATTCGAAGACCGGCTGCGACGCGACCACCGCGGCTGTCCGCCTCGCGCGCGCGTTCACCAAGCGCGAGCGCGTGATCTGCTGCGGCTACCACGGCTGGCACGACTGGTACATCTCGGTCACCGACCGCAACGCAGGCATCCCCGAGGCGACGAAGGATCAGGTCTTCACCTTCAAGTACAACGACCTGAATTCACTCGAAGACGCGCTCGACGATTCGGTCGCTTGCGTGATCCTCGAGCCGATGGTGTTCGAGCAGCCCCTCCAATCTCCTGATGGGGCCGGCTTCCTCGATGCCGTCCGCAAGCTCTGCGACAAATACGGTGCGCTCCTCGTCTTCGACGAGATGTGGACCGGCTTCCGCGTCGCGCTCGGCGGCGCCCAAGAGAAGTGGGGCGTCCGCGCCGACCTCGCGTGCTTCTCCAAGGCGATCGCCAACGGCATGCCGATCAGCGTCGTCTCCGGCCGCAAAGACGTGATGGCCCTCTGCGAAAAGGACGTCTTCTTCTTCACCACCTTCGGTGGTGAAGCGCTCAGCCTCGCAGCGACCAAGGCGACGATCGAAGAGCTTCGCAAGAACGACGTCCCCGCGTTCCTCGCCAAGCAGGGTCAGAAGCTTCGTGAGGGCTACCTCGCCACGGCGAAGAAGGCCGGCCTCGAGGGAACGACCAAGTGCTTCGGGTACGACGCGCGGACCATCATGACGTTCGCCGACGATCGCTCGAGCCCCCTCGCGATGAAGACCTTCGTGCAGCAAGAGATGCTCGCGCGCGGCGTCCTCTGGGGTGGCTTCCACAACGTCTCGTACTCGCACGGCGATCGTGAGGTCGCGCAGATCCTCGCCGCCTATGAAGAGGTGCTGCCGCTCCTGTCGAAGGCGCTCGAGGAGCGCGCCGTCGAGAAGCAGCTCCGCGGCAAGATGCTCGAGCCCGTCTTCCGTAAGACGGACAACTTCCACCTGAAGCCCAGGAAGCAAGGCTGACGATGGGCGCGAGCTTCGATCTCACAGGCAAGGTGGCGCTCGTCACGGGCGCCGTCGGCCTGCTCGGCAAAGAGCACTGCAAGGCGCTGCGTGGTGCAGGCGCCGACGTTGTCGCCCTCGACCTGAACGAAGCCGCGGTCAATGCGTTCGCCACCGAGCTCGCGGGCAGCGCCGGCCCCGACGGAAAGAAGGGCGGCCGCGTCCTCGGCGTGACCGTCGACGTCACCAGCAAAGCGTCGCTCGAGAAGGCGCGCGATCGCGTCCTCGGCGAGCTCGGCAGGCTGGACGCGCTGGTGAACAACGCAGCGATCAACGACATGTTCGAGAGCCCGCAAGCCGGCGCCGAGCTCTCCAAGTTCGAGAACTATCCGCTCGATCTCTGGCAGCGCTCGATCGACGTGAACGTGACGGGCGTGTTCCTCTGCTGCCAGGTCCTCGGTACGCCGATGGCGCAAGCGGGGCGCGGCAGCATCATCAACGTCGCGTCGACCTACGGCCTCGTCGGCCCAGACCAGTCGATCTACGTCCGGCCCGACGGCACGCAGACCTTCTTCAAGTCGGCGTCGTATCCGGCCACCAAGGGCGCCGTGCTCTCCTTCTCGCGCTTCCTCGCCGCGTACTGGGGCAAGGCAGGCGTGCGGGTGAACACCCTCTGCCCCGGCGGGATCGAGAACGGACAAGAGCCGTACTTCCTCGAGAACTACGGAAAGAAGACGCCGCTCGGCCGCATGGGCAAGCGCGACGAGATGGGCGGCGCGATCGTGTTCTTGGCGTCCGACGCGTCGAGCTACATGACCGGCTCGGCCGTCGTCGTCGACGGAGGGTGGACCGCTTGGTGACCGAGGCGCTCTCCACCCAAGAGCTCACGACGCGGGCCAAGCGGCTCCGCCTCGTGCTCACGGACTGCGACGGCGTCCTGACCGACGCCGGCGTCTACTACTCGGCGCGCGGCGAAGAGATGAAGCGCTTCAGCCTGCGCGACGGGATGGGCGTCGAGCGCTTGCGCGACGCCGGGATCGACACCGCGATCGTGACCCGCGAAAAGGCCGAGTTCGCCCTCCGCCGCGCCGAGAAGCTCAAGATCCGCGCGCACTTGGGGATCCAGGACAAGGCGGCGGCCCTGCCCGAGATCTTGGCCCTCTACGGCGTCTCGGCCGAGGAGGTTGGGTACATCGGTGACGACGTGAACGATCTGGGGTGCATCGAGCGACTACGTGAGGTGGGCCTGACGGGCGCACCCGCAGACGCGATGCCCGAGGTCGCACGCCGCGCGCACTACGTGACCCGTGCGAACGCGGGAAACGGCGCTTTCCGCGAGTTCGCGGAGTGGATTTTGTCGGGCCGTACGGCCGCTGCGTAAGCAGTCTCGAGTGAGTGAAACGATCGAGGAGGCGGTGATGTCGAAGAACGGAACGAAGCGAGAGATGAAAATCGGGAACAGCGCCGTCGGCGAGAAGCTCGTCGGTGACGGCCACCCGGTTTACGTGATCGCCGAGATCGGCATCAACCACAACGGCTCGGTCGATCTCGCGAAGAAGATGATCGACGGCGCGGTGCTCGCCGGCTGCGACGCGGTGAAGTTCCAGAAGCGCACGCCCGAGGTCTGCGTCCCCAAGGACCAGTGGTACATCGAGCGCGACACGCCCTGGGGCCGGATGACGTACATCGACTACCGGCACAAGACCGAGTTCGGCATCGAGCAGTACGCGGCGATCGACAAGCACTGCAAGGACCGCCACATCCACTGGTTCGCCTCGTGCTGGGACGAGCCGTCGGTCGACTTCATGGAGCGGTTCGATCCGCCTTGCTACAAGATCGCCTCGGCGTCGCTCACCGACAACGAGCTGCTCGTCAAGACGCGCGCCACCGGTAAGCCCATCATCCTCTCGACGGGGATGAGCACGATGGCCGAGATCGAGGCGGCGGTCGCGCTCCTCGGGCTCGACAAGCTCGCGCTCATGCACGCGGTAAGCATGTACCCGTGCGACGTCTCCCATTTGAACATCCGCATGGTCGAGACGCTGATGAAGCTGTGGCCCACGCTGCCCGTCGGCTACAGCGGCCACGAGACCGGCCTGGCGCCGACGTTCGCGGCGGTCACGCTCGGCGCGTCGATGGTCGAGCGACACATCACCCTCGATCGCGCGATGTGGGGCTCGGATCAGGCAGCCAGCGTCGAGATCCCGGGCATGATGCGCCTGGTCTCGAGCATCCGCGACATCGGCGCGGCCCTGGGTGACGGCGTCAAGCGCGTGCACGAGAAAGAGCTCGCGCAGGCCAAGAAGCTCCGCCGCGCGCCTTCTACGCCGAAGGCCGCAGAGAATGTCGCTGCGCACGCGCCCAAGAACGGCTCGGCGCGCGTCGAGAGCTGACCGCGAAGCCGCACCTCGTCACTTCCACGATGTCCCTGCCATTTCACCCCCCCGGCCCCCCTCACGCGTGAGGGGGGAGATTGCATGGATCAGGTTCTGAGTCTGTTGAGCCGTTGGGAGATCCTCTCCCCCGTCATCATCATGACCAGCGCAGTGATCATGATCGGGCTCGAGCGTCTCTTCCCTTACGACAAGGGCCAGAAGCTCTTTCGCAAGGGGTGGTTCACCGACTTCTTCTGGTACACGCTCGTCCAGAGCTACGTCCTCAGCCTCGTCATCTTCGGCTTCATCCACTGGTTCGACGCGGTGACGGGCACGTCACGCCTCGGCATCGTGACGGGCTGGCCGCTCTGGCTGCAGATCGGCTTCTTCTTCGTCACACACGATTTTTACATCTATTGGTTCCACCGGGCGCAGCACAAGTTCCCCATCCTGTGGCGCCTCCACGAGGCGCACCATTCGGTCAAAGATGTCGATTGGCTCGCCGGCTCTCGATCGCACGCGCTCGAGATCATGATCAACCAGACGGTCGAGTTCATGCCGATCGTCCTGCTCGGCGCGCCGCCGGAGATGGTGCTGATCAAGGGCACCATCGACGCCGTCTGGGGCATGTACATCCACTCGAACATCGGCGTCCGCACGGGCTGGCTGCAGAAGGTGATCAACGGTCCGGAAATGCACCGCTGGCACCACTCTCGCCAGTACATCGGCGACGGGATGAACTACGGCACCAAGCTCGCCATCTGGGATTGGATCTTCGGCACCGCGCACCTGCCGAAGGAAAAGCCGCCGGGCTACGGCCTCTCCGAGCCGTTCCCGGACGGGTACTTCAAGCAGACGGCGTACGCGTTCCGCTCGCGGGACTAGCCGGCGGCGGGACCGAGAACGCGTGGCTCGCGGCGGCTTCGCGCGGTAGCTCGACGACGAAGGTGGTCGTGCCGGCTTCGGTGTCGGAGACGGCCCGGATCGTGCCGCCGTGAGCGACGGCGATCTCCTTGGAGATGAAGAGCCCGAGCCCGAGGCCGCCCGAGCGCGACTTCTTTCTCTCGCCGGCGAGCGGCTCGAAGAGCTGCGCCTGACGCTCGGCGGGAATGATGCCGCGGTTCGCGACCTCGATCCTGACGGTATCGTCCTCTTGTGCGAAGGCGCGGACCACGATCGGCTCACCCGCCAGGCCGTGCTGGCACGCGTTCGCCGTCAGGTTCGAGACCAGCTGGCCCATGCGATCCTTGTCCCACCGGCCGGTGAGCTTGCCCGAGAGCTCGGAGCGGATCTCGCAATCGGGACGGGCGCGCTGGGTCTCCTCCACCACCGCGCGCACGATCTCGCCGAGATCGCCGTCGACGAGCGATAGCGGCAAGCCGGCGCCGCCCAAGCGGATGCGCGTGAAGTCGAGCAGCTGCTCGACCATTCTCCGCATCCGGTCCGCGCTCGAGACGAGGCGCTCGGCGATCCTGGGCACGCGGCTCGTGTTCTCGAGGTCGGTCAAGAGCGACGCGCCCATCATGATGGCGTTGAGCGGGTTGCGGAGGTCGTGGCCGACGACCCCGACGAGCAGCTCGCTGAACTGCACGGCCCGCTCGGCTTGCTCCCGCAACGTGCGCTCGCGACCGAGCGCTTGCTCGAGCGCCGCGCGCTTCTCTTCGCGCATCGAAGCGAGGCGTGCGATCTCTTCGCGGCCGCGCACCTGCTCGGTAACGTCGATGGCAAAGACGAGGACGCTGGGCGTCCTGTCGTCCGAGTCCGAGATCCGGATCACCGAGTAGTCCCAGTAGGTGTCGTACGTCTCGCCGCTGCCGTTTCGCGTGACCCGGATCGGCGCCGCGCGCCCCGAAGCCGACACGCCGGTGCGTTGAACCTCGCGGAGCATCTCCGGGTAGCCCTGGTCGGCGAGCTCGGGTACCGCTTCGAGCAACGGTGACCCCTCGAGCATGCGCCCGTCGGCGACCAGGCATGTCGGTGGATTGGCCAGCTCGACGTGAAGGTCGGGCCCCCGGAGCACGCAGATGACCGCGGGGATCTGGCGGAAGAGCGAGAGAAGGCGCTTGGTCTCGTTCTCGGCCGCGCGGCGCAGGCGGGCCAGCTCGAGGTGCAGGCGGACGCGCGCCACGATCTCGCGCGCCGAGAACGGCTTGGCGAGGTAGTCGTCGGCGCCTCGCTCGAGCCCCTCGAGCCGCGACTCCTC
>JBGTSH010000161.1:0-22310 GCA_041940405.1 Polyangiaceae bacterium | reverse complement strand
TCCAGAACCCTGGAGTCGGCGCCGCCGCCTACAAGGTTCAGGAGTCAGCAGCGATTTCTAACTAGAGCGCGGGTGCGTACATTCGAGTTCATAGTCATGGTTAGTGCGAACTGACGCCGGCGTCGAAATGGCCGAGGCTCACCTCGAAGCCGACCCCGAGTTCCTCGCGACCGTTCGCCGCATCGCCGTCATCGTTGCGCTTATCGTCTATTCGAAATCGATGGAATCGTTCGGCTTCGCGGTCACGACGCCGATATTCCTGTTCCTCGGGCTTTATATTTTCGGGCGCACGAAGTTCGTCGAGAACCTGCTGGAAGCGTGGCCTGAGCAGCGCGCCGAGGTCCAGGCTGACCAGGCCAGCGCGGTCGTCGCGCGGGCCCTCGACGCCGTGTGGGGCGGGCACGGCACGTGGCGCTGGATGCTCGCGATCGCGACGGTCCCGGCCGACGCGTCGATCACCGTCGGCGTGGCGCTGTCGACGGTGAGGTCGTCGGGGAGCGCTCCGCCCTCGAGCGCTTCGAGCGCGCACCGCACCTTGGGGATCATCCCGCCCTTGATGGCGCCTTCTTGAATGAGCTTCTGCGTCGCTTGGGTGTCGAGGGTGCTGAGGAGCTCGCCGGCAGCACCTCGGACGCCCTCGATGTCGGTCAAGAGGACGAGCTTCTCGGCGCCGAGCGCAGCGGCGACCTTGCTGGCGACGAAGTCCGCGTTCACGTTCAGCGACCCGCCGGCGTCGTCGACAGCGATCGGCGCGATGACCGGGATGAAGCCGCCGTGGACGAGCTGGCGAACGATGTCTGCTTCGACGCGATGGATCTGCCCCACCCGACCCGGGTCGACCTCTTTCCCGCTCTGGGTCTTCATCGTTTCGACGCGGTTCGCCTTGAGGAAGAGATCGTCCTTGCCGGAAAGCCCGACGGCCCGGCCGCCATGACCGCAGATCAGGGACACGATCTCTTGGTTCACGGTTCCCGCGAGCACCATCTCGACGACCTCCATCGTGCGGTCGTCGGTGACCCGGAGGCCGTCGAGCCGCTCGGAGACGACCCCCATTTTGGCCAGCATCTGATCGATTTGAGGACCACCCCCATGAACGACGACCGGGTGAATCCCCACATACCGGAGGAGGGCGACGTCGCGAGCGAAGCTCGACTTGAGGCGCTCGTCGATCATGGCGTGGCCCCCGTACTTGACGACGAAGGTGGCGCCTTGGAACCGCTGGATGTAAGGCAGTGCCTCGTGGAGGACGTGCGCCTTGTCGATCAGCTCGCGCATGAGGGCGAGGCTTACCACCTGACGGGGCCGGGCGGCGCGTGATCGTCGCCGCCGTCATCGGGTTCCTCTTCGGGTTCTTCGGGTCCGTCCCGATTGCCGGGCCCATCGCGGCGCTTGTTCTGCAGCGCGGGCTCACCAACCGGTACAAAGACGGCGCGGCGATCGGGATCGGGTGCGCCGTGGCCGAGGCCGGCTATGCGTTCCTCGCTTTCTGGGGGTTCGCGACCTTTCTGGCGCAGTATCCGATCATCGAGCCGGGCTCGCGGCTCCTCGCCGCCCTCATCTTGATCGGGCTCGGCGTGTCCTTCGCTCGCTACCGGGGTCCGCGCGAGGCGGAAGATCGGCCGGTATCAGCCTCGGCTCCGAAGTCTGCGTTCTTGGGCTTCACGATCACCGCACTCAACCCGACGCTCATCGCGACCTGGACGGCCGCGACCACGACCCTCTATTCCACCGGCCTCATCCGCGCCGAGGCGGTCAACGCCTTCCCGTTCGCGGGTGGCACCTTCGTCGGGATCGGCGGCTGGTTCTCGCTTCTGACGTACCTCCTGTGGAAGTACGGAAAGCGCTTCCGCCGCGAGACCCTCGATCGCGTCGTCCGAGCCGTCGGCTACGTGATTGTCGGGCTCGGCGTCTTCTTTGCGTACCGGTTCGTCGACTACGTCTGGATCACGCCGCCTCCTTGACGAAGGGGCACGGGACCGACATCGTATACCCCTCCCCCCTGGGGGAGGGCCCATGACGACCCCGAAGACCAAGCCGCGAGCGACGCGCGTGAAGAAAGCCGATCCGGCGAAGCCCCACCCCACCAAGGCCGAGCCGGGCCGGGCCGGGCCCCACGCCGCAGGCGAGACCGACAAGATCCTCGCGCGTGTCCGCAGCATCGAAGGGCACCTTCGCGCCGTCGCGAGCATGGTCGAGCGCGACGCCTACTGCATCGACATCCTGCGTCAGACGAAGGCGATCCACGCGGCGCTCGCTCGGGTCGATTCCCTGCTCCTCGAGCGCCATTTGGGCCATTGCGTGTCCAAAGCGATCCGCGCCGGTGACCCCGCCGAGCAGGGTCGAGTGATCGCCGAGATCCTCGACGTCTTCGAGGCTTCTAAACGAACCTGAGCAGGTTGACGGGGGAGAGGCGCGCGGAGATACACCCTGTCGTGCGCCTTTTGCCCTCGCAAGAGGGTGTCCTGTTCGTCGGCGAGTGGGAGCTCGTGCTCGAGCTGGGCCCGGGTCTGTACCTCGCTCGCAAGAGCGGCCCGCGGCGGTTCGCGCGTCTCGGAGCGTTGCGTTCCTTGGGCGGCGGCGCGACGGCGCACGACACGCTCCTCGCCGACATCAGCCGAGCGAGCGCCGCATCGCACCCCCTCATCTGCACGGTGCAGGACGCGGGCGAGTCCGGCGGCGAGCGCTTCGTGGTCACGCAGTATGTCGAAGGCGGATCGCTGCGCGAGCTGATGGCCCGCGGCGCCGTGCCGCCGATCGATGTCGCAGTCGCGATCGCCATCGATGCCTTGGCCGCTCTCTTCGCCGTCCACGAGGCACGCGACGCAAAGGGGCGGCCGCTCGTGCACGGCGCGATCACCGCCGCAGCCGTGGTCGTCGGGGCCGACGGGCGCACGCGGCTCTCCGACCTGGGACTCCGCCGCTTGGCCAAAGGAGACGACGATCCGCTGGGGGTCCGCTCGTATGCAGCGCCCGAGGTCCTACGCGGGATCGCGCCGGACGCGACGTCCGACGTCTATGCGATGGGCCGCGTGCTCTACGAGCTCCTCGCCGGCGCGGCGCCGCCGCGCGAAGAGGGCGCGCTTCCGCTCCTCAGCTCGGTCTCGCCCAACGTTCCGGCGGCGATCGCCGAAGCGGTCGCGAGGGCTACAGCGCCGGATCGCGACCATCGCTTTCGGTCGGCCGACGCCTTCGCAGCTGCGCTCGAGAAGGCGGTGACGCCGGCATCGCCCCGCAGCGTGAGCCGCTGGGTCGAGGACAACCACGCCTACGCCCTGGCCGAGCGCCGAGCAGCAGCGGGCGCCTGGTCCGAGGCGCGCGCCGAAGCGCTCGGTTACAAGCCGCCGAGCCGGTTCCGTGTCTTTCGCGTGCGCGTGGCGCGCCGGCTGCGCAAGCACCGCTGGCTCTCGCGAGGGCTCGGGGCGCTCGCGCTCGCCACGCTCGGCGCGAGCCTGGGTCTCATCGTCTGGTGGGCGAGCTCGCGTCCGCGTGCGACCTCGGCAGCACAAGAACAGGATCCGCCGCGGGCCCGCGCCGCTCCGGATCTGCCGAGCGCGCTTCCGGCCGCACCCGAGGGCACGGCCGAGACGGCCACCGAGATCGAGATCGAGATCGAGTCGCTGCCCAGCTCGACGCCGCCGGATCGACCGCGGCAGCGCCGCCGGACGAAGCCGGCCGAAGAGCAGCTGAGCAATCCGTACCGCTAGCGTCAGCTCGCGAGGACCGACGGCAAGAGGCGCTCGAGCTCGTCGGTCGGCGCACGCAAGGTCTCGATCGCGTCGGCCCAGAACTCGGCCGACTCCAGATCGCGACCGATGCTCGCGCGCGCGACCTCGTGCGCCATCGCGCTTCCGGTCATCCGCAAGAACGCTTCGTAGCGCGGGAGGAACGCGGGGCCCTCGGTCTTGTAGATCGCGTACATCCCGCGCGAGAGCAGAAAGCCGAACGTGTAGGGAAAGTTGTAGAACGTGATGTCGGGGATGAAGAAGTGCAGCTTCGATGCCCAGAAGAGCGGATCCTCTTCGCCCTTCGCGAGCGCGTCGCCGAAGATCTCGCGCTGCGTCTCGGTCATCAGCTCGTTCAGACGGCTCGCGGGCAACTCGCCGGCGGCTCGTTCTTCGTACAGCTTCTTCTCGAAGAAGAACCGAGTCGGTACGTCGAGGAGGAACGCTGCGCCGTCGCCCACCGCCTCGCCCAGCAGCAGCGCACGCTGCGCCGGCGAGAGGCTGGGATCGGAGAGCAGGCCGTCCGAGAGCAGGCTCTCGGCGAACGTAGACGCAGTCTCGGCCAAGGTCATCGGATACTGGCGCTCGAACACGCGCGTGCCGCGCATGACTTCGGCGTGGAAGGCATGACCGACCTCGTGCGCGAGGGTCGAGATGTCGCCCAGCGAGCCCTGGTAGGTCATGAAGACGCGCACGTCCTCGGTGAGGTCGGAGCCGATGCAATAGGCGCCCGGCCGCTTGTTGGCGCGTGCTTCCGATTCGATCCATCGCCGCTCGAAGAGCGCGTCGAAGTACTCGCGGAGGCGCGGGTACGCGCGACCGAACGCATCGCGGATGAGGTCGACGCCCCGCTCGAAAGGAACGCGCTCTGCCGAAGGGAGAGGCAGCGGTGCCTCGAGATCGAACCAGGAGATCGCCGACAGGCCCATCGCCTTGGCCTTCAACCGAAGACCGCGCCTCGGCAGCTCGGCCTTGTCCTTGACCGCCTCGAACATCGCGTCGAGGGTCTTCTTCGATATCGCCGCCTGGTGCAGCGCGACGTCGAGGAAGTGAGCGATGCCTCGTCGCGCGTTGAGCAGGTGTCGCGTTCCGGCGATGTGGTTGAGCGCCGGCGCCAGGACGTCCGTCGCGGCAGCCCACGCCTCGTTCCCGTGAACGAACGCCGCTTTCCGAACCGCGCGATCCGGATCCGCCATGAGCGACCGGCGCTGCGCCATGGGCACCGTCTCGCGACGGCCGTCGGGCCACTTCATCTCGAAGCGCATCTTGGCGGACACGCCGTCGTAGAGGCGCCCCCAGCCCATGATGCCGTGCGCACCCAGATCGGCGGCGAGCCCCTCGAGCTCGGCCGCCATGCTGGTCTTGGACTCCTCGCGGAGCCGCACGAGGAAGAACCGCGCACCCTCGAGCGCAGGTCGTGAAGAGAACCTGTCGAACGTGGCGTCGTCGAGCGGACGCAGCGCGCGCCTCAGCTCGACGGCGAGCTTGTCGAACTGCGCGCGAACGACGGCGAGCCGACCTTCGGCCATCGCGTAGCGCTCGTCCGCAGCATCCTCGGATGCGAGGCAGGTGACGTACGTCGAGAGGTGAGAAAGGCGCGCCATGAGCTTCTCGAAGCGAAGCAGCACGGACTCCCAGCTTGCGTCGGCAGCGCCGTCCGCCGCGATGGGACCGAGCTTCGTGGCGTCGGCGAGGAGCGCCGACGCGTCGCTCAGGAGCGCGTCCTCGAACGAACGGCGCTCGGGCGAATCGAAGGTGGGGAAAAATGCCTCAAGGTCCCAGCGCGTCGCGAGCATGCGGGCATCCTAAGTCGGCGAGCGCGGAGGGGCGAGTCGCTCTTTCGGCGTAGCGCGCATGCGTGTAGGCGGGAGCCAGGAGACAAGAACGTGATCAAGACCTCTCTCTCACTCGCGATCGTATGCGGCGCCTTCATCGCGTGCGGCGGCAGCAAAGAAGCGGCGCCCGAAGCCGACGTTCCCGCAACCCCTGCCGTCGACGCGCCCTCCGACATGCCGCCGGCCGACGACGCCGCGGCAGCGTCCGCGACGCCGACTGCCGCGCCCGCGCCGGCCCCGGCTCCCGAGGCGCCGCCGCTCACCGTCGGTGCGTTCAAGATGTCGGTCACCGGAAAGACTGCCAAGGTGATCGACGTCGGTCCCGACGGTGTCGCAAAGGTGGGCAAGGAAGCCAAGACCCTCAAGTTCGTGAAGAACGAGCTCCAAGACGACTCGGGCAAGTGGATCGCCCGCGTCTCGGCCGACGGCTCGATCGATCTCAAGAGCTTCGAGCGCGAGATGAAGGACGGCAAGATCGTCAGCGAGAAGGAGCACGTCGAGACGATCGGCAAGTTCGTCGACGGCGACGCGATCGAGACGCCCAAAGGCAAGATCAGTCTCGGCGATGACGGTGTCGTCACGATCTTGAAGACGGGCGCGACCAAGCCCGAGCCCGCCGTCAAAGAGATCAAGCTCTCCGGGGTAAAGCCCGAGACGCGCCGTGCGGCCCTCGTCCTGTTCATCGGGCTGACCTTCTCGGGCACGATGGTCACGGACACTTCGAAGGCGAGCGCGCCCGCCGACCCGAAGGCCGGCGACCCCAAGGCAGCTCCGAAGAAATAGGTGGTCACACTCTGCCCAGCTCCCGCGATGGGCTGGGTATGCGAACCAGCCACCTTACGTTCGTGAGCGCGGCCGCGATGGGGATCTCGGCCGCGCTCGTCTATTGGGTCACGCCGGCAGGCGGCGCGGCCGGCGCGCGGGCCGGCGTCGAGCTCGCACCGGCCGCGATGCTCGAGCCGGATTCCGAGTGGTTCCGCGGCGGTGCCGAGGCGGCGTCGCCGGGCGCAGCGGCGGTGCCGACCGCGATGATCACGAGCGCCCCGCTGGCGGTGGCTGAGCCCGAGGAGCGAGCGGTCCCCGAGCGTTTTCCGTTCGAATTCGTCGAGAAGAAGGTGGAGCCGCCGCGTCCGGGCGGCGTGGCCGCCGCGCCGATCACCAAGCGACGGAAGGCCCCGACTTCGAAAGTGTCGTTCGAGGCGCCGCGCGCGTTCGCAAAGCCCCCGCCCGCCGTTCCGAAGCCGTTCCCGCAGCAGGCCGCGCTCCCGCAACCCGCGTTTCCGCAGCAGGCGTTTCCGCAGCAGGCCGCTCTCCCGGTATCGACCGCGGTGCCGGCGCCTTCTTCGACCTCGTTCGGCTCGAAGAAGTAGAGGCCGTGCCTACTCGGGGTCGCAAACCCCCGAGCACGTGTGCTCGATGATCCCTTCGGGCGTGAGAAACGCGCTCACCTGCGCTTTGCTGGCGGGCGACCGCCGAACGCTCTCGTGGACGTCGTTCGAGTTCGCCGGCGGGACTGCCTCGACCTGCGGCTCGTAGCCGAAGTCGAAGATGTTGAGCGCCGAGCCGGAGACCGGCGCGCTGATCGTATCGAGGCCCAGCGGAACGATCGCCGAGGCGCCCTCGAGCACGGGCACGCCGAGGACGCGGCTGTGGAAGTACGTCGCGAGGTTCGGAACCGAGGCGTCGCCAATACCCGCGTGGATGAGCACGCGTCGATCGGCCGGCGCGCCGGGCAGCGGGGCCTCGAGGACGTACGGCGCGTAGGTGAGCGGATCGATACGGTCGAAGGTCGGCTGCACCAGCGCCGCGAATTTTTGCTGATCGAGCGGGTCGTCGTTTCCGAAGGAGATGAGCGCGAGGAACGGCGCGAACGGGCTCGCGCGGAACATCATGAGCGAGAAGTCGGCGCCGCCGACCCCGAGCACGCCACGCTCGATGCTCGGTGAGAGCGCCAGGTAGGTCCCGCCTAGGATGTGGCCCATGCTGATGCCGTAGAAGTAGATCGAGGACGCATCGTACGCGGGCGCGCCACCGATCATCAGCTCCGGCAATGACGGCATGGAGTTTTGCGCGTGATGCGCGAGGGCGAGGAAGTTCGCCATCCCCTGGTGGACGCGGTCGGTGAAGAGGAGCGTGTTCGGCGGATCGCCCACGAGCTTGGCGAGCACGGTGTCTTGATCCGGCTTCGACATGCCCCACCAATCGGCCGCCACGATGACGAAGCCTTCTTCGTCGGCGAGCTGCGCAGGGAAGTCGTTGCACTCTTCACGCGTGCCGAAGAAGCCGTGACCGAACTGAAGAAGGCGCGCAGGCGGCGAGCCCGGAGCGCGGTCCTCGACGCTCGGCGGGATCCAGACGGTGAACGGAACTTCGGTCGTGCCGCTCGATACGCCGCCGGGGCCGAGCAGCTTCGCGCCGGGCTGGTCCGAGTCGACGTAGAGCGGAACGGTCATCGTCATGTGGATTCGCCGTGCGATGTGCGGCTCGGGATCGATGTCCTCGGACACCACGACCGGCGGAGGGAGGCTCGATGCGCGAGCGAGGAGATCGTCGCGGATGCCGAGCAGATCGGTCGTCGCGTACGCCTCGGTCCGGGTCGTGAAATCCCAAGCGAGGAGGAGCTCGCTCCTCGGGACGCCGGCTCCTTCGAGCACCGGGAAGATTTCCGACTCGTAGCGAGCCGAGAGCGCCTGGAGCGCCGCGTGACGCGACCCCTTGTCGTCACGCAGGCTCGCGAAGCCGGCTGGAGCCTCGATCGCCGATCCGTCGGTCTTCTTCAGCGCGCGGATGCCGACGACGTAGCGGCGTCCTGCCTCGAGCCGGTCGAGCGGCCTCATGATGAGGGCCTGTCGGTCGGGCCGCTCGGCGGCGCGCGGATCGATCTCGGCGAAGTGCTCGACGCGCGCACCCGTGACCGCGTCGATGAGGATCGTCGGGCTCGACGGCGCAACCGACGTCGAGACGTCTCCGGTCCAAAACGTGAGCGGCGCCGGATCGATGGGCCCCGGCAGAAGGGCGAGGATCGGCGTTCCTACCGACGCGCCGTCCGCGCGATGAAACGAAGAGAGGTCGGCAGGCATCTCGTCGAACGGGACCTGCGCCACCTCGGGCACGACGATGCGCTTGGCTCCGCCGCTGTCGGTCAGAAAGAAGTCCGACGGGAACGGGAGCAGACAGTCGCCGGTGATCGTGCCCGCGACCTCGTCGGCCACCTCGGCGTAGAGGGGATTGCAGCCTTCGGGGATGACGAGCGGCGGGGTCGAGCCCGGCGGTACCGTCTCGCTGTCGTCGCCGCAGCCGGCGAGCGATAGCAAAGAGAGGCAACCAAGCAACCAAACGGCACGGAGCTGCATGGGCGAAACGTACCAGCCGGCGAGCGCGCGGACGAGCACGGACGCCTCGGGGGCCCAACCTGGGCCTCGCTTCGCTACCGAACGCGTTCTTCATCGAGACGGATCGGCGTCGGGCAACGCGCGTCGGATCATGGCAAATTCGTAAGCTTCCTTTCGGATTCCGGCGTCCTGCTTGGAGCTCAAAGCGCTTGCTCTTGATCGAGCGCATCGAGATGTGGTCTCGTCGCGACCTCGGAGGGCACTCATGGGGTCGTTGGCAGTCAGCATTTCGCCCGCGCAAGGCGTCGAGGTCATGGATGGCGCGCAGTGGACCGACGTGGATCTCACGTACCGGCGCGTCTTCGAGGGAACTCCGGGCGAGGACCTCGCGGACCTGCCGAGCGAGCTGGACGAAACGGTCCGCGTGCCCCTCGACGGGGGCCTTCGTGCCACCTCCACGCTGCTCGACGTGAAGCCGAGCTCGACGCTCGAGCTACGCTTTCTCTCCCCGACGGGCAGTGTCCGACTTCGCAAGGTCGCCGAGGTGGGCGACCTCACACCTCTCACGATCGAGCTCAGCAAGGACGAGGTCCGACAGATCACCGCCGCGCCACCTCAGCCGCCCGCGCCACCCACGCAGATCCTTCGCAGAGCCTACTTCGTCCAGATGAACGGCGGCACCACGGCGTTCGGTCGCTCCACGCTGCAGGTGGCTCCGATCCGCATCGCGAACGGTGGCTGGTCGCAGCTCGGGCTCGACGTGCTCTTTGGCAGCGAGCAAGTCGCGACGCGTGCCGTGCAGTGGGGTCTATCCGAGTGGTCACCGACCCAGATCGCGTGGCGTGAAACGCAACTCAGCGTCGATGGCAAGTTCGCAACGAGCTTTCCCGAAGGGGCAGGCGATGCCTGGCTCTGGTGGCTTTCGGGCGCGCAGGCTGCGATCGGCGTCGTGATCGACGACCTCGCCGTGGCGCGCGTCCAGCCGATCGGTCTGGCGCTTCCGCCGTTCACCCCCGTGGGCTCGGATGGCCCGACGGGCCGCACCCCTTCCCCGCTCGACGAATCAGAGGTTGCCAGAAACCCCGACGTCTACACCGAGGACCCGGGTGAGTTCTGCAAGCCGTTCAAGAATCCGGAGCGCGTGCTCGGCGAGCGCGCCTTCTTCGTCACGCTTCGCGTCGAGCAGCCCCTCATCGGCCCCGAGCCGTCGGTGCACACCAAGCCCATCCCCACGCTGAGCTTCGACCTCGCGCCGTCGTTGGACGACTCCGGCAACTCGATGGTGAACCGGGTGGTGGATGCGGTTCGCTCCCGGCTCGGCACGCTCGTCTCCAGCGCTCCCGCCGTGTCGTTCGTGCGTGAGGCGATCCCCAAGCCGTACCTCGAGATGCTCCGCCGCCTCGAGCGCGGTCGCACGACTCTGAATGCGACGCATCCCGTCCAATGGGAAGGCGACATAAGCCGCTACCAGGCGAGCACGATCGCCCGCGGACACATCATCGAGTACCGCATGCGCTGGCGTTCCAACGGGTACTCGCTCGGCACCGTGGCCAAGACGCTTACGCTTGCGCCGCGTCAGACCAAGCGGATTCAGAAGGTGGAGTGGGAACGAACCGAGGCGACCCGTCGCGCGGAGACGACGCGCCTCAGCGACCGGGTCAGCGACGGCCTCTCGCGGGAGCGCAGCTACGAGGACACGGTTCGGGCCAACCTCTCGGAGTGGTCACGAGGGCGGTCTTCCGCATCGACGACGTCGGCGGCGGCGGGCTTCGGCTTCGCACTTCCCGGCTTCATCGTCGGCGGCGGTGGCGTCGCCAGTTCGGCGCAGAGCGAATCGTCACAGTTCGGAGGACGTGACACCGCGGCGGCCGAGGAGCAGCACTTGCGCGACACGATTCGCCGCTACGGCGACTCGCTGCGCCAGCTCGAGAGCGTAGTGGTCACCGAGGTTACCCAGAGCGAGAACGTGACCGGCACGACCGAGGTGGTGCGAAACCAGAACTATGCGCACGCGCTGACAGTCATCTACTACCAGATCCTCCGGCACTTGAAGATCGAGACGGCCGTCGCGGGCGTTCGCGAGTGCTTGTTCGTGCCCTTTGCGATAACGCCATTCACCATCGCGCGCGCGTATCGCTGGCGCGAGCTGATTCGCCTCGGCTTGAAGGACCAGGCGCAAGGGGTCGCTCTCAAATACTTGAAGGATGTGCTGAACGGGTTTGCTGGATCGGAGGTGCCGCCTGGGCGCCGGTCGGATCAACCAATCCGGTACGTGTTCGGCTCGCTGTTCATGAAGCTCGCGATCGAACGGCCGAGCGACAAGGATGACGGCAGCTTCGACGTCGACGCTTGGTCGGTCCTGCGCGCCTTCCTGGGCGCGCCTGCGCTCTCGATCTTCACGCGCCTCAAGGCGCGAGCCGAAGCCGAGCGCGACGCGTTCTTTCAGCGCGAGCATGCGCCGACCATCGCGGCCACGTGGGTGGACACGCTCGAGCTTTGGGCGGGCTCCACGAAGCTCGACGTCGATTTCACCCTCGCCACCACCTATGCGTTCAACGGCACCGTGCGCGTCGACTTCACGGCGCCAGTGGGACAAGCGATTTCACGCGAGACGCTGGCATCGTTGCGTGTGGTCGCCTCGAAAGACCTGACGCCGGGGTCGATCGCGCAGCTCTTGAACCTGAGCTTCACGTACGAGACTGACGGCTTCGAGCGAACCGTGAAGGTGGCTCAGGGAGCCCACGACTTGGTGACCGTCGAAACCGGTGTGCACGACGCAGGAGCGACCGTGTTCGCCCCCCCCGATGCGTGGGAGCGCCGCAACATCCGCCAAGAGATGACCACCGCCGTCCGGGGGCTCGTCGAGCACTTGAACGAGAACGTCGAGCACTACCACAAGGTGATTTGGTGGAACATGGACCGCGATCGGCTGTTCATGCTGATCGATGGCTTCTACGTCCCCGGCACCAACGGCGTCAGCGTCGGGTCCGTCGTCGAGCGGGATCCCATCGCGATCATGGGTAACTCGCTCGTCTTCCGCGTGGCTGCCGGCGCGTTCTTGGGTCTCGGCTCGATCAAGACGCCGGCGCAGCTCTTGAACCATTACGTGTCTGGTCAAGCCCCGTCGTCGCCCATGCTGGTGAGCCTGCCGACCGACGGCCTGTATGCACAGACGGTCATGGATGAGTGCAGCGCCCTCGAAGAGCATTTCGGCAGCACCGACTGGGCCCTGAGCCAGCCCGATCCGGAGCTCGGGACGATCGCCCCCGAGCTGATGATGAGCCGGCGCGCGGAGCCCCTTCCGACGACTCCGACGCCTTTCCCGCAGACAATCATCAATCTCCAGAACGCGCCCGATGCACCCGCGCCGCAAGGCTTTGCGGCAGCCCTCGCAGCCGTACAGAACGCAGGCGCCTTCCGAGACATGGCAGGGCTCGCCGGCACGCAGGCGAATGCGGCGGCCGGGCTTCAGGCTGCCGCGGCGCTTGCATCGGGGTTCGGCGCGCAGGCGGCCGCTTTGAAGATGGCGGAGATCGCCAAGGAGGCCCAGGCGGCACAGACGGCAGACCAAAAGCTGGCGACCGTTCAGCGCGCGGTCGACAAGCAATTGGTCGACAACGCCGGCGCGCAGCAGCACGCCTCGAAGATCCTCGAAGAGCTACACAGCGGTGCGGCGTCGTTGCCCCATCAAGATCCTGCGCTTTCGGAGTCGGTGCGTCGCGCAATGGGTACGCCTGGTAGCACCATCGAGGCGACCACCGCGGACGGTCAGCTCAAGGTCTCGTTGGCGGCCGCCCAACTGCCCGGGTCGAAGCCGATCACCGTGTGCGGCTTCTTTGCCAATGGCGGGATGGTGACCGAAACCGCGGCGCGTCAGGCGATCGTGCGGCACTCGCGAGCGCAACTCTCCAACTGGCGCACCAATGCTGCTCTGCTCCTCGAAACCAACGCCGCCCAGTTCGGGTTCCTCGCCCGCCATTGGCTCGCGCGCCGTCCGGACATCCCTCCGACGGTGCTGACACCCGCGCAGCAGCTGGCAACTGGTGGGATGAACTTCGGCGCGCTCGCCCAAGGGGCGGGTGCCGGTGCGGCCGCGGTGAACGCAGCAAGGATCGCCGCGCGCAACGCCCTGCTCGCGGGTGCTCCGGCGGCGGCGGGGAACCTCGACGCCACCGTCGACGAGGCGCTCCGATTTGCTCGGCTGTCACGCCTCGACCAACGCGGAGGCGCATGGAGCGCTGTCTTCGTGACCGACTGCGTTCGCTCGGCAACCATCGAGCTCGGTCTCGAGCATGACACCGGCGGCGGTAACCATGTCGGAAACGAGGCCCTCCTTAGACCCGCCCAGGGACACGCTGCCTACGTGATGGAGGCCCACCGGCGTGCGACCGCCAACCCGCCGGAGTTCGGGTACCACGCGTTCCGCGTCGACGCGCGAAAGCCACAGGTCGGCGACATCATCATCATGGACCGCAGGCACGGCGACGGGATGGGCGACCCGCCCGAGGAGGGCGAAGAGGTGATCGGCGTCGACGACGTGCGAACCTTCGACGAGATCCCGACCTTCGACGGCCCCCCCCTGCATGGCGACGTCATCGTCGAAGTGCTGGAGGACCGGGTCGAGACCGTCGGCGGAAATCTCGGGGCGAGCGCGCGCCGGCGGCACTTCCCTTTGACCGATGCCGGATTCCTCGTGGTCGACGCGACGCGGGACTTCGTCACGGAACGAAACGACCTCACGATGCCTGCGCTTCCCGGACCGCACGGCGGCGCTACCCTGACGGGGAGCTCGACGATACGTATCTTCACCCTGCTGAGCCTCGTGCACGAGTGCTTCACCATCCCCGGCATCCCGGGGCTCACGACTGGAGATCACACGTTGCTGGCATAGGCACCCACTTCGGACGCGCACGGCCTCGCTGAGAAGAATGAATCCTCCGGGCGCCGGCTGGGCTTCTCCGGCAAAGGAGCCTGTCATGACGAAGAACGTGGGAACCGTCGATCGAATGTTCCGTGGCTTGGGCGCGGCGGTGATGGTGGCGTGCGCGATCCTGGCGCCGCTCCCGACAGCCGTCAGACTTCCGCTCTTCGGAGGTACCGCCCTCTACATGCTCTTTACCGTCTTGAGCGGAACTTGCCTCGGCTATCGCCTGATGGGCAGGTCGACGTGTCCCGCGGCACCACGATGACGGAGTCGTCGTTGCACGCCGACCTGGTCAGCGCCGCTGCGACGGGGGACGACCAGGCATTGTCCGCCCTCGTGCGCCTCTACCACGACCGCGTGTATCGCTTCGGGCTCCGCGCGTGCCGTGACGGGTTCGACGCCGACGATGCGGTGCAGGATGCCTTCATCAAGCTCGCGGGGCGGCCGGACATCGTTGCCGATCCGGGTGTCCTCTCGTGGCTCATGACGTCGGTGCGCCGCGCCTGCATGAAGATGCTGCGCCCCTTCTTGCGCGAGGGACGCCGGCTGGGTGAGCGAGCCGACGCCGACACGGTCGCGTCGGACGCCCTCACGCCGGAGGTTGCCATGGAGCGCTGGGAGCTCGTCAGTCAGGTAAACGCCGCCATCGCCGCGCTCGAGGCGCCGTACCGCGAGGTCCTCGTGCTTCGAGACATCGAGGGCCTGACCGGAAAAGAGGCGTGCGTCACGCTCGGGATCGAGGAGGCGGCGATGAAGAGCCGCCTCCATCGGGCGCGCGAAATGCTCGCGCAGAAGATCGCGCGGGCGGCAGCTTCATCACGCCCACGATGACCCGCGGCCCGCGGCACTGCAACGCATCGCCGCAAGGTACCAGGCCGGCGGCGAGCGTACGAGCGGGTGCTCCCTGACGGTCTCAGCGCGATCGGGACCGCAGCAAGCGGAGCGCTACCGCCGCCGCGAGCGCGATCCCGGCGATGGGAATACCGGGAGCGTTGGATCGCGGAGCCGACGTGCAGCCCTCGTCCTCTTCCGGGTGCTGGCAGGCGGTCGCGTCGGTGCAGACCTGGTCCTCGGAGCAGTCGGCGTCGCTCTCGCACGTTGCCGAGCACGCCTCTTGGAAACAGATCTCGCCGGATTCACAGTCTGCGTCGGTCGAGCAGTCCCCGTGAGCGGCCGCCGCCGAAGCGTGGAACGAAGCCGCGAGCGCGAGGAGGATCAGAACGGTGCGCTTGACGCTGAGCATGATGCGCACGGTATGCCAAGTCGCCCGCCCACGAGCTGCGTCATGGTGTCGCACCGAGCCGTCCACGGCGCCGCCCCTACTTCATCACGCCGACGATGACCCGCGGCCCGGTCTCGTCCAAGAGGTCGACCGGGCTGCACTTGTCGATGTGCCCGTAGAGGCCCTTGTAGATCCCGTAGCCGACGAGCTTCCTCAGCCGCGGCGAGAAACCCTTGGCGATCTCGCGTGGGATGCCGAGCTGCTGGTTCTCCTGCTGCCTCATCCAGCCGACGCAGTAGCCCACGGCCAACCCGACGCGCCGCTGGTCGCTCGTGTTGGCGCCGCCGCCGTGCCACATGCTGCCGTTGTAGACGAGCGCGCTCCCTATCGGCATCTCGCAGGGGACAGCTTCGTCATACGAGCTTCCGAGCTGGGGTACCTCGGGCGACAAGTGCGTGCCCGGCAGGATGCGCGTCGCGCCGCTCGCTCGCGTGAACTCCGTGAGCGCCCACATCACGGTGCAGGTCAGCGGCGGGTGCGGGCGCGCCAGCGGGATCAACATGTCGTCTGCGTGGATGGGCTGCGCCGTCTCGCCCGGCTCGATGGCGATCGAGGAGACCGTCGACACCAAGAAGCCCTTCCCCAAAAGCGCCTCGACCGCGGCGAGCACCGCTTCGTTCTCGACGAGGCGCTCGAAGATCTTTCCGCGCGCGAGCAGGTTGTAGACGCGGTTCGTCTTGAAGCCCTCGAACAGGTTCTCGGCCGGCTTGATCGTGAGGTCGCGCTCGAGCCTCTCGATCTCGGCGACCGCTTCGGAGGCAGTCGCAGCATCGATGGCGTCGGCGACAACCGAATAGCCGTCCTTCGCGAAGCGAGCGGCGTGATCGGGCGCGGCGGCGGTGCTCATGGCGTCATCGGCATCACGCTGAGGGTCCTGCAAGCGTTGCAGGCGAAGTGATCTTGGTATCCGGCCATCTGAACCGAGGGCAGAAAGGCGCGCGGGCTCGCCATCGACGCGATGAAGTGCATCGCGCCACTACACACCCAGCACACGACCGCCTTCTGCGGCGACTGGCCGTGCGGCTCACCGCCGACGACGGGCTCCGGCGACGGCGTGGGCGCGTTCGCGAACACCAACATGGCATTCGCTCGGGGTATGGGAGCGCTCCTGACCCGCGCCTGCGCTGCGGCACGAAGATCGCCGACCTCTGCGTGAACGCGCACGATGTCCACCTTGGTCGTGTCGGCGTCCAGCACGTAGTCGGTGCGAAACATCCAGACCCGGCAGCTGCCGCACCCGAGGAGCGGAAACATCGCCCATCCCGGGAGGAGCGAGAGCAGGCTCGGCTCGGCCTCGACGTCCAGGCTGAACCACAGACGCAGCTTGTCGCCACACGCCGCGCAGTCGGGCATCGAGAGGTCGTAGCCTCCGAACGAGTGACGCGAACGGTCGGCGCACGGAACGATCCGGAACGTCGAGCCCATCACGCCGCCGGTCCGAGGCTCGGGTCGCAGGGCCCGCGGCAGCTTCGCCTCGAAGCGGGCGAGCGCCTCGGCGCCGGCGTCCTTGCCCCACGCGTTCATCGTCGCTTGCACGTACGAATCGGCGAGCTCTCGAATGCCAGGAGGCGGTTCATCGGCTTCGAGGAGCCGGTCGACCGCAATGACACCCACGTCATCTCGCCCTTCGGCGAATGCCCAACGCGCCAGCGATTCGCACGATGCCTCGGGCAGGCGGTGGACCGACTCTTCGAACGGGCGGCCGAGCTCGGCCTCGATGGCGAAGTAGACCTTCCACGAAGCGCCGCCGTCGAACACGGCTTGTCGCGCGTACTGGTCGGCACCGAACTCCAAGTCGCCGCGCAACAGCTTGTCCGCGTCGGCCCGCGAAGCGAGCGGGGTTCGTTTGATGATCGCCTGAAGGTCGGGTGAGAGCTTGGCGGGCTTCATGGTGCAGAGCGAAGGACCCTATTGCTTCTTCACCACCAGGTTGTCGTCGACGTAGTCCTCGATGTCGGCAATCTGGTCGAAGTACCTCGTATCCCTGCCCATCGTGCGGCGCACGGTTTCGAGCGCATTCGCCATCGACTGCCGCTCGAGGAGCCCGAGCTTTTCCTGGCGTCGCACCTTCTCGAGGATCAGCTGGAGGCCGCGCTTCGCGTTGGCGAGCGCGACGTCGCGGCTGCGCTCGTCGCACATGCGCTCGACCTGTTGGATCAGGTCTTCGAACTTCACGTCGAACTCGCTTCCGTTGAGAAGGACCACGGCCGGATAGTAAGCCATCCTCGAACCTTTCGAGCTGGCAATCGGCCGTGGTCGGCGTCACCTTGAGGGCGCATGCATTCGAGGCTCCTTGGCTTTGCGGTGGCGCTTCCGCTCGTCGCGTGCGCCGGCGCTGCGCCGGAACGTCTGCCCGTCAAAGGTCCGGTGCCTGCGAAGCTCATGGTCGACGGCACCGTCGGTGCGGCGGTCTACGTCGACGACGTGTTCGTAGGCACCGCGCCCCTGACCGAGCCGGTGTTGGCCGAGCCGGGCGACCACGTGCTTCGGGTCGCGCAGAGCGGGCACCTGACGCATGTCGAGAAGCTGCGACTCTCGCGCGGCAAGACCGCCCTGCGCAGGGTGGCGCTCGAGATGACCGAGCAGCGCAAGGCAGCATGGGCGCTCCTCGGTACGGGCGCCGCTGGCGTTTCGGCAGGCATCGTCCTCGGGACGCTCTCGGTCGTCGAGATGCGTGAGGCGCGCGACATCGAAGACAACGCGCCCGACGAAGACAACCTGAGCGACGACGATCAACGAGCTTTCGACGAAGCAACCGCGGCGCAGGAGACCTACAGGCTGGGCTCGGGGATCGCAGCGGGCATCGGTTTGGGGCTCGTGCTGGTCGGCGCCGGCCTCTACGCGTTCGACGAGCCCGATTCGCCGCAAGTGGCGATCGAGCCGAGCATCGGTCCAGAAGCCGCCGGCGTCACCGGCACGGTTCGGTTCTGAACATGACGCTCGCGGCCCTCGCACCTGCAGCGCTCGTCATCCTCTACGGCGCCGTGCTCTTGGCGCTCGTCGGATGGATCTCTCCCGTGATGGCCCAACCTGCGGCGCCGGAGCCGACGCCGACTACGACGCCACCGCCCGCAGGCGAGCCCGAGCCCGAGGCCGAGCCCGAGATCCCGGGCATCGTCGATGTAACGGTGGAGGGCGAGCGACATCCACCGTCGGTGACATCGCTCACCCGCGAAGAGGTTCGGCAGCTGCCCGGCGCGTTCGGCGATCCGTTCCGCGCGATCGAGATCCTGCCGGGCGTCACACCGATCGTGTCGGGGCTACCGTTCTTCTACGTGCGCGGCGCACCGCCCGGCAATGTCGGCTACTTCCTCGACGGCGTTCGGGTCCCCTACCTCTTTCATGCCGCCGCGGGACCGTCGGTCGTTCACCCGGCAATCGTCGAGCGCGTCGATCTGTATGCCGGCGGTTACCCGGCCAAGTACGGCCGCTACGCCGGCGCGGTCGTAGCGGCAGAGGCGACCGAGCCCCGCACCGACTGGCACGGCGAAGGCGTGATTCGCCTCGTCGACGCCGGCGCGATCGCCGAGGGCGGGTTCGCAGACGGAAAGGGCACAGCGCTCGCAGGCGGTCGCTACTCCTACACGGCGCTGCTCTTCTCGCTCATCTCGCCCGAGATCACGCTCGACTACCGCGACTACCAAGCGAGGCTCACCTACGACATCACCCCGCGCGATCGCGTCTCTCTCTTCGCCTTCGGCTCGTACGACTTCCTGTCGTCGACCACGAACGACATCGAGACGGTCCTCTTCGGCTCCGAGTTCTATCGAATCGACAGCCGCTACGACGTGCGCTTTCCGGACGGTGGCACCATGCGAGCCGCGGTCACGTGGGGCTACGACCAGACCCGCGTCGCCGACGGGCGCAACACGCGGGACATCTCGCTAGGATCGCGCGTCGAGCTCCGAAGGCCCCTCCTCGACCGCGTCGTGCTTCGCACGGGCCTCGACGTCCAGCACGACATCTACTCGGCGCAAGAGCCCATCTACGAGGATCCCGACGATCCCACGGTCGAGGACTTCAACGCGCTCTTTCCGTCCCGCAACGACGCCGCGGCCGGCGCCTGGATCGACTTCGTGATGACGCCGACCGACGGCTTCGAAATAACCCCCGGTCTTCGCGTCGACGGGTTCTTCTCGAACGGCGAAGACGCGGTGAGCGCCGACCCCAGGGTCGCGGTCGTCGCGCGCGTACACGAGCGGGTTCGTCTGCTCCATGCGCTCGGCATGGCCCACCAGCCGCCGGCGTTCGTCGTGCCCTTGCCCGGCGTTGCCGTCGCGAGCTTGAGCGGCGGGCTTCAACGCTCCATTCAGGCGGCGGCCGGCGTCGAAGTGGATCTTCCCCTCGCGATGACCGCGACGGCGACGGTGTTCGACTCCGTCTTCCTGAACATGACCGACACGCTCGGCGTGCGGCCGCCAGGCAACGACGCAGCGCAGATCCCGCGGAGCCAGGGCGGCGCCAAGGGCCTCGAGCTCTATCTGCGCAAGTCCCTCGCCAGCCGGATCGGGGGCTTCATCGCCTACACGCTCTCTCGCTCGACGCGCACGATCGACGGCTACACCTTCCCCGCCGCGTTCGACCGCACCCACGTGCTCCATTCGGCGGTCGCGGTCGATCTCGGCCGCGGGTGGAAGAGCGGCACCCGCTTCTCGCTCTACTCGGGGCCGCCGATCCTGCAGCCACCGCAGGGCGCGCTCGTTCCGAGCACCTTTCGACCGAGCGACCCGGAACGCGACCCTGTTTTTTATCGGCTCGACTTCCGGCTCGAAAAGAAGTGGCGCATCGCCGATACAGGCTTCATTTCATTCGTGGTCGAAATGGTCAACGCCACGCTCAACACCGAGACCATCAACGGCAACGACGTCGGGCCGGTGACCATCCCGAGCATCGGTGTGGAGGGCGGGCTGTGATCCGTCGCGCGGTCCTTCCATTGGCGGCGGCGGGTCTTGCCGCTTGCCTCCCCGCCGACAGCCGGCCGGAGCCGGCGCAGGTCTTCATCACGGCCGAGGCGAGCCCGAAGACGAACGACACCTGGACCACCAACGATGCCTGGGTGATAAAGCTCGATCGATTCGTTACAGCGCTCGGCGACGTCGATCTCGAGGGCGTCGACGATCGCGACGACGGCAGCTGCAACGGATACTCCGACACGAACTACGAGTGGCTCTTCGACTTCGCCGTCGCGCCGCCCTCCAAGGTCGCCGTCGTCTACGGCCTCGGCACGTGCCGCATCGAATATCGATTCCGCGGACCGGGCGACGACGCAGTCCTCGGCGAGGGCGTGACGTCGCACGATGCAGCGGCGATGCGCGTGCGGGCCACCGACGACTTCGCGACCGACGAGCGCGCGAGCCTGGTGATCCAGGGAGGAGCGGCGACGCTCGACGGCGACGTGGTGAAGAGGTTCGATTGGACCTTCCGGCGCACCTACGAATTCGAGCGCTGCGGTAAGGACGGCGCGCTCGTCAACGTCCTCGAGCTCGAGGGCGGCGCGAGCCACGAGGTCCGTATCGAGGTCCGCGCCGAAGAGCTCTTTCGCCGCGTCGCCTCGGACGAAGGGACGTTCGAATTCGATCTCTATGCTTCGGCCGACACCGACGCCGACGGCATCGTCACGCTCGAGGAGCTCGACCAGGTCGAGGCTCCTCCCGACGCTGCGGCAGAAGTGGTCGCGATGAACGAGGGCGAGTTCCCTCCGCCCGAGACGCTCGCCGATCTGCTCTACGACTTTCTCTTGCCGCGCGTGACGCGCATCAAGGACGGCCCGGCGTGTCGGGGTGAGGATCGCGGCGGCAGGTAGAGCCTACCGCGCGCCTACCTTCGTCGGTCCCGCCTCCACCTCGAACCGCGCGTGGGTCGCCGCGATCTCTTTGCCGTTCGAGAGCAGCGCCTTGATCACGTATCGCCCGGGCTTCGACGGTGCGGCGATCTCCGTGACGAGCTTGCCGCCCTTGACGGGCTGCTCGCTGCGCTCGACGACCTTGTCGAGCGCGAGCGGGTGGTTCTTGCTCATCGTGTCGAACGCGATGTCGAGCGCGGTCCTGCCGCTCGTGTCGATCGGCGTCATCCCGGGCTTCACCTCGCGCCTTTCGGTCTCGAGCGTGACGCTCGCCGTTCCGTCGCCGAGTCCGTCGGCGATGGCGGTCACGCGCAGCGTGGATCCGCCTGCGACGCGCGTCGCCGAGAGCTCCATCGAAGCCTTCTGCGGATAGCGGAGCCGCGTCGCGGGATCGCCGAGCAGGTTGTAGAGGTAGAGGTGCTCGGCCTTCGTGGCTTCGTGATCGCCTGGGTCGAGCAGCTCGGCAGCGAGGATGCGACGATCGGGCATCGCGAGCTTCGCGGCGACGATGCCTTCACCCAAGGTCGCGGTTCGCGTCCCGAGCAGGTTCTCGAGCAACGTCTCGGCGAAGAGGTAGTTCGGATACGGATGGCTCACCTGCGACGAGGCGAAGACCGCGACCGGTCCCTTCTGGTTGAGCATCAGCATCTCGCCGATCGAACGGCGCTCGGCGCCGAACGTCCCTGTGTGGCACGTCAGCGAGATGAAGACCGGCGATCCGTTCTTGGCGTCGAGTGCGTCGAGGTCCTGAACGGTCCCGATCGGGAATCGAAATCCTTGGAAGTACGCGTCGTCGAAGCTCTCCGGGTTCCCGTGCCCGGCGTACACGGCGAGGAGCGCGCCGGCGTTGATGTCTTCGATGATCTTCTTTCCGAGTCGATCGAACGGGTACGCGTACGGTGAGTCGGGCTTCGCGAAGAGGACGTTCACGTCGTAGTCGTAGGGAAGCAGCTGATCGAGCAGCGTCGTCGCTTGCCACTCGATCACGGCGTCCGCGACGGGACCGAAGTTCGCCGGGCTGCCGACGACCATCACGCGCCGCTGCCAATCACCGGCGGGGACCGACTCGTAGCGGACGATCTTGCCGACCATCGCCGCCATCTCGGCCTCGCTGCGCGCGGGCAAGCGCCCGACTGCGAGCGGGCGCCGATCGAACCCCCCGTAGGGTTGGTCCGAGAAGTACGGCGAGTCCCTCCACTCGTACGCCCACTCGCCGAGCCTCCCGAGGAACGACGGCAACGCCGGCGAGCCGGCGGGATCGCCGGCCAGCAGAACGAAGCGGAGACGCGAGCCGGGTGCTTCGGCGATGCGACGAATCGCCGCGTTCACGTCCTCTGGCTTCGCCTTCTCTCCGAGATCGTCGAGCGTGATGA
>JBGTSH010000160.1:0-22344 GCA_041940405.1 Polyangiaceae bacterium | reverse complement strand
GACGCCGATCTCGCCGCGCTCGACCTCCTCGAGTCGAGCCTCGGGCCGGTGCTCGCCGCGCTCGACGCAATTCCGGAGCGCGCGCCCTGGAGCGCGATGCTCGCGGCCGCCAAGCACCTCGCCGCGATCGCGTTGCGCCGCCCGGATCTGGTCCTCGCGGTCCTCGCGGAGATCGAGCCGCTCGGGCTCGCAGCCGAGCCGGTCGATCTCGCTGCCGTCCGCGCCGTCCTCGAGGGCCGCCTCACCACGATCGAGCGACCTTTCCCGAAGTCGCCCTACGGGCGCGTCCTCGTCACGACGCCGAGCGGGCTCCGCGGTCGGGTCCGCAGGGTCGTCTTCATTCCCGGCCTCGCGGAGCGCCTGTTTCCGGAGAAGACGTACGAGGACCCGTTGCTCGTCGACGAGACGCGGCGCCTGGTCGATGACGACCTCGCGACGCAACCCGACCGTGCCGCCGCCACGCGCGCCAAGCTCCTCATCGCCTGCGGCGCAGCGACCGAGCACCTCCGCTTCTCGTATCCGCGGGTCGACGTCGAAGCCGAGCGGGCTCGGGTGCCGTCGCTCTTCGGCCTCGAGGTGGCCCGCGCCGAACGAGGAGTCCTGCCGGATCTCGACGCGCTCGAGCGGCGCGCCGGCGCGCACGCCGGAGCGCGCCTCGGGTTTCCGGCGCCGGTCGATCCAGCGGACGCGATCGACGACGTGGAGCAGGAGCTCGCGTTCGTCGGTGAGCTGATCAAGGCGTCCGAGACAGCCGAGGGCGCGGCGACGACGCGCGGGCGCGCACGCCTCTTGATCGTAGACCATCCTCACGTCCACGAGGCGTTCACCACGCGGTGGCGGCGGTACCACCAGCGCCGCCTGGGTCCGTCGGACGGGCTCGTGCCGACGCGAGAGCGGACGAAGGCCCTCCTCGCGAAATACAGGCTCGATCAAAAACCTGTCTCTGCGTCGGCGCTCCAGGCCTTCGTGATCTGTCCGTATCGGTTCTTTCTGCATTCGCTGATGGGCTTGATGGCTCGCCTCGAGCCTGCGGTCGTCGAGCGGCTCGATCCGGCGACGCTCGGCGCGCTGCACCACCAGATGCAGGCCGCGCTGGCCCGCAAGCTCGCGGCGCGCGGCATCGCTCCGTCGGACGCGGCTCGAGCTGCCGAGGCAGAGGCGCTCGCGCGCGAAGCGGCGCGTGAGGTCACCGAGTCGGCGCGCGAGCGCCTCGACCCACTCATTCCTGCGGTCTTCGATCGCGAGGCGCAAGCGCTCGAGCGGGATCTCGTCGGCGCCCTCGAGGCCGAGCGCGAGATGGATGACGGATTCGTACCGCTCTATGCCGAGCTCGGCTTCGGGCTCGAGCGCGCGGGGCTGGATCCGAAGAGCGTCCGCGACTCGGCTCGCCTCCGAGGCGGCTACTTGCTGAGGGGCGCGATCGATCGCGTCGACCGCCGTCCCGACGGGCAGGTGCGCGTCACCGACTTCAAGACCGGGCGTCTTCCGGCCGAAGTGCGCGGTCCGATCGCCACCGGCAAAGGAAAGCTCAATCAGCCTCTCTTGTACGCGCTCGCGCTCGAAGCCGTCGCGGGCCGGGTGCTCTCGCCCGGCGACCGCGTGGAGCGTGCGCGGTTCTTCTTTTCGACCGAGCGCGCCGACTTCGAAGTGATGGAGGTCGCCCTCGCCGCCGACAACAAGGAGCGAGGCCTGTCGTTGCTCCGCACGGTCGACGGCGCGATCGAACGCGGGCATCTGCTCGCTCGGCCGGAGAAGGACGCCTGCAAGACGTGCGACTTCCTCGCGGTGTGCGGGCCGGACGACGAGCGCCGCCTCTACTGGAAGAAGGCCGAGGAGCAGCCGCACAAAGGGCTCGAGCGCGATCTCGTGAACCTGCGGGGGATGCCGTGAAACCGGAGGGAGCGGAATGACCGACGAAGCGGCGCGCCAGCGCATCGTCACCGATCTCGGGACGACGCTCCTCGTCGAGGCGGCCGCGGGAACGGGCAAGACGACGATGCTGGTCCGCCGCTTCGTTGCGCTGCTTCGTGCGGGCGCGGACGTGGCGGGTCTCGCCGCCGTAACGTTCACCGACAAGGCAGCCGGCGAGCTCAAGGTCCGGATCCGCGGCGTCATCGAGTCCGAGCGTCGCGAAGCATCGGACGCCGAACGAGCCGCGCTCGGGCGAGCGCTCGCACGGCTGGAAGAGGCGCGGATCTCGACGCTCCACACCTTCGCTGCCGATCTGCTTCGCGAGCGTCCCATCGAGGCCGGCATCGATCCTCGCTTCGTTCCTTCGTCGGACGAGGACGCCCAGGCGACCTTCGAGGAAGCGTTCGCGCGCTGGCTCGAAGGCGTGCTCGAACGCCGTGCCCCCGCCGTCGAGCGTGCGCTCGCCCGCCGTGAAGTGTCGGTCGATCGACTCAGGCGGGCCGCGCGCGATCTCGTCGACCACCGCCATCTCGGCGCACCCTGGCGCGATCGGCCTTGGGACGGCGCGGCGGCGCGGGGCGAGGCGCTCGATCGTTTGCACGCGTTCGTCGCGTTGGTCGAACCGAGCCGGAGCAAGACCGACCCGTTCAAGAAGGCGCTCGCACCCGCCGCGGCCCTGGCGGAGCGCGCGCACAGGATCTCCGACGCCGAGATCGAGGCGGAGCTCGTCACGCTCGCGAAGAACCGCGACGCCAAGAAGCCGCGCTGGGATCGCGCGAAGCTCGCGCGCGGCGTGACCCGCGACGAGGTCAAGGCAGTCCACGCTGCCCTCTACGAGTCCCTCGAGGCCTACGCGCGGTCGGCGGACGCCGATCTGGCGACCCGCCTCCGCGGCGAGCTCTGGGGCGTGATCGACATCTACGAGGAGCTCAAGGCGAGGCGCGGGATCCTCGACTTCGACGATCTGCTCTTGCGGACGCGCAGCCTGCTCGCCGGCGACCCCGAGGTCCGGCGTCGCTTCGCGGGCCGCCTCACGCACCTGCTCGTCGACGAGTTCCAGGACACCGATCCTTCGCAGGCGGCCATCCTGCTCCTCCTCGCGAGCGACAGCCCCGATGCGGCGGACCCGCTCTCGTCACCGCCTGCAGCCGGCAAGCTCTTCTGCGTCGGCGATCCCAAGCAGAGCATCTATCGGTTCCGTCATGCAGACATCGCAACCTACGCCCGCGTGAAAGAGCTGGTCGTGAGCACCGGTGGTGCGGTCCTCGAGCTCGGGCGTTCGTTCCGCGCGGTGCCCGGGATCCAGGCGTTCGTGAACGCGACGTTCGAGCCGCTCCTCACCGGCGATGCCGTCTCGCTGCAGGCCGCGCACGTACCGCTCGAGCGAGTGCGCGGCGTGATCGGCGATCAGCCGAGCGTCATGGGCGTCCCGGTGCCGAAGCCGTACGGAAAGAACGAACGCCTCGCCAAGATCGCGCTCCGCGCGTCGTATCCGGCGGCGCTCGCGTCGCTCATCGCGTGGCTCCTCCGCGAGAGCGGCTACCGCGTGGCCCACAAAGGCGGGGGCACGGCCCCGATCGCCGCCGGCGACATCTGTGTCCTGTTTCGTCAGATGGGCGGCTTCGGCGAGGGCTCGGTGCGCGAGCTCGCCGCCGCGTTGACCCAGCGGAGCATCCCGTTCTCGGTGATCGGCGGCTCGAGCGCCTCGACAGGTGACGAGATCCGCGGTGTCGTCGCCGCGCTCGCCGCGATCGAGCGCCCGGGCGATTCTCTCGCCGTGTACGCCGCGCTCCGCGGCTTCTTGTTCGGCATCTCGGACGAGTCGCTCTTCGACTACAGAGTCCGCTACGGCGCGCTCGATCCGCTCGTCAGGCCGCGGACGGCGATCCCGCGCGAGCTGTCCTCGGTGACCAGCGCGCTCGTCATCCTGGGCGAGCTCTACCTGCGTCGCAACGCCCGTCCGCCGGCCGAGACGGTGTTCGAGCTGCTCGCGCGCACGCGCGGTCACCTCTCGATCTCGCTGTCGGCGAACGGCGAGCAGACGATGACGGATCTCGCGCGCATCGCGCATCGAGCGGTGGCGCACGAACGCCGCGGGGGGCTCTCGTTCCGCGCGTTCATCGACGAGCTCGAGGAGTCGATGGTGCAGGGCTCGTCCGGAGAGTGGGACGAGAACGCCACCGGCGTGAGGATCATGACCGCCCACCGCGCCAAGGGCCTCGAGTTTCCCGTGGTGGCCATCGGCGATCCGGCGTCTCCAGCGGCTCGCGCCCCCGATCGCGTCGTCGACGTTCGCGAAGAGGTCGCGGCGCTCGAGCTCGCAGGCCTGGCGCCGTGGGAGCTGCTCGAGCGCACCGAGCTCGAGACCCAGCGCCTCGCCTCGGAAGGGATACGGCTCGCGTACGTGGCCGCGACGCGCGCGCGCGACCTGTTGCTCGTGCCCTACGTCGGCGACGACGTCCGCTTTCCGGACGATGGCTGGGTGGCGCCCCTGACGGCCGCGCTCGCGCCCCGCACGCCGCGCACGCCCAAGAAGGTCGAGCCCTGGGCTCGAGGAGATGACAGCGTCGTCAGAGAGATGGCTATCCCGATGTCCGCGATGACCATCGCGCCCGGCACGCACGCAACCGCGTGGGGTGAGGCAACGTTCTTCGATCCCCACGCGCTCGGCGACAAGCCGGGCGGGCGGGGCATCGTCGGCGAGTCGCTCCTCGTTCCCGGCGCCGCACCCGAAGTGGTGAACGCGGACGCCGAGCGCTTGGCCGCCCTCCGGCTCGCGCGGGCGGAGAGCATCCGCGTTGCCTCCGAGCCCACCGCCTCGGCCGCGACGGTCACCGCCAAGGCGAGAGATTGGATCGACGCCGCCGTCCCCGAGGTCACGCTCGCTCGCTCCGCCCGCGCTCCGGGGCGACCCGGCGGCGCTCGCTTCGGGACGCTGGTTCACCAGATGCTGGCGACGGCTCCTCTCGATGTGGATCGTCCCGCGCTCGATCGGCTGGCCCGATCGCTCGCAGCGCTCATCGGCGCGACAGAAGAGGAGATCGCTGCCGCGTCGCTCGCCGTCGAGCGCGCCATGATGCACGAGGTGCTGGTCCGCGCTCGCGAGGTAGCAGCCCGAGGCGGTCTTCGCCGCGAGGTTCCGGTCGTCTTGATGCTGGACGACAAGAGCGCCGTCGACGGCGTCGTCGATCTCGCCTTCGAAGAGCAAGAGGGTTGGCTTGTCGTCGACTACAAGACCGACGACCCGGACAGGATCACCGCCGAGCACCTCGACGTTTACAAGAAGCAGGTCGACCTCTACCGCGCAGCGGTCGAGCGCGCGACGGGGCGCAGCGCGCGCGCGATGCTGCTCTTCGTCTAGCGTCGGGGCTACGGCAGACGCGGGGCCGGAAGGCGGGTCAGCGACTCCATCTCGCCCGGCGCGTCACCGATCCCCCTGCCGAGGCCGCCGCCCCAGCACCACACCTCGCCGCACGCGCTCGCCTCGACGATGCACGAAGCGAGCTCGTCGCCCGCTCCTTCGGTCGCCTTCGCCGGCAGCAGGGCGCGCGCGAGCGGCTCGACCGCTTCGTCGCCGCGGCTGTCGGTGGCGTCCAGTCCGAGCTGGCCCTCGCCATTTCGTCCCCAGCAAATGACACCACCGTCTTCCATCGTCGCGCAGAAGTGGTAACCGCCGGCGAACAACGTCGTCGCCGGCCCCGGCAGCGGAACCTCGGGCAGCGCGTCGCCCATCTCCATCGGCTCGTTGCCGAGGTCCTCGTTGCCCGAGCCCAGGCCGTAGAAGCCATAGCCCCAACACTTGACGATTCCGGACGACGAACGCGCGCAGCTCGAGCGGTGACCGAGCGCGACCTCGGCCACCGATGAGGCGCCAGGTGGCCCGAAGCTCGAGCCCAGGTCCACCCACGGCATCATGTCGCCCAGCTGCTCGGGCGTGAGCGGCAGGTTGTTCCCCAGCCCGAGCCCGCCGACACCGTTGTAGCCCCAGCACTTGAGGCCCTGCTCGGCTCCCCCGACGACCGTGCAGACGTGCGCTCCGCCCGGGCCGCCGATCTGCATCGAGGAAGGGACCGCGCCCGTGCCGACGTCGATCGTCGAGTCGGGGATCGGAACGTCGATTTCCATCCTGCCCGGCCCGAGCTGGCCGTAGCTGTTGTTGCCCCAGCAGGTGATCCGATCGTCGAGTCGGATGGCGCATGCCGTGCCCTGTCCCGCAGCGATGAACCGAGCGAGGACGGGCTCGCCGGTCGCCATCCGAACCGGCGCAAGAGCGTCACCGAGCTCGCCGGGCTCGTCGCCGCGCGCCGAGGTGTCGCCTTGCCCCAGCTGCCCCGAGCTGTTTGCGCCCCAACACTTGATGGTCGCGTCGTCGAGGATCGCGCACGAGAACTGCGGTCCAACCGCGATCTGCGTCGCCGTCCTTCCGGCGCCGAGGTCGACCGCTTGGTAGCCGTCGGTCGCCGGATCGATCGGCCGGACGTGACCGAGCCCGAGCTGCCCGTACTCGTTCGCACCGAAGCAGCGCACGGCGCCGTCGGCTCCGCGCAAGCATGCGTGACCTTCTCCCACCGAGAGCTGTGTCGTCCGCGCACACTCGTCCCCCGGCGGCGGCTCGGTCTCGTCATCCGAGCAGCCCATCGACAGCCGGGCGACGACCCCGGCCGACAAGAGGCTCCGCAGGATGCGCCGAGAGTCGGCCATGTCCTTCGACGTTAGCACCCGCCGGCGCGCGCGACTGTTAGAGTGCCCGACCTTGGGCCGAATGCGCATCGTCACCCTCGGCGGAGGTCACGGGCAGGCCGCGCTCCTCGGCGCGCTGCGCGGTCTCTCGTGCGAGCTCGCTGCCGTGGTGTCGGTCGCCGATGACGGCGGCTGCTCCGGCAAGCTGCGTGGCGAGCTGGGCATCCCTCCGCCGGGCGACGTGCGGCGCTGCCTCTCCACGCTCGCGCGAAATCGCATGGCGGCCGAGCTCGTCGAGCGCCGCTACGACCAGGGCCGCGCCGCGGGCAGGTGCATCGGCAACCTCGCGCTGGCAGAGCTCGCGATCTCGATGGGCGGTCTCACCAAGGCTGCCGTTCGACTCGGCTCGCTCCTCGGCTCGACCGGCCGCGTGCTGCCCGTCGCGGACGCGCCGGGAACGCTCGCCGTCTACGATCTCGAGCACGGCCAGGTCGACGGCGAATCGCGCATCGAGAAGATGAGCGGCCGCGCCGTCGTAGCGGCGGTCCACGGCCCGGAGCGCGCGACCGACGCGGCGCTCGAGGCGATCGTCGACGCCGATCTCCTCTTGTTCGGCCCGGGCAGCTTCGTCGGGTCGACGTTGGCGGTGCTCACCACCGGCGACGTCGGACGAGCCGTCGCCGAGTCGAGCGGGCGTCTCGTCCTCGTCCGCAACGTGGCGCGCGACGAGCACACCAACGTCCCCGGCGCCGTCGACTTCGACGATCACGAGCGCCTCTTTCGTGACCACCTGCTCATCGGGACCCTCGGCGATCGCACGAGCTTCGACGTTCTCGCGCACGGCGACGCACCCGGCTCATCCATCCGGCCGGATGGCTCGGTCGAGCTCGTCTTTCCTGTCGCCCATGACGGAGCGCGCCGTCACGACCAAGACAGGCTGGCGGCCGCGCTCGCGCACCATTTCGATCTCGAGCCGCGCAGCGACCCGCCGCCCTCGATCCACCTCGACTCGGCGGTGCGCGAGATCGACGAGCTCGCGCGCCTGGGCCTGAGGCGAATCGGTCTAGGCTGACAGTACTGTCAGTTTAGCGCCACCCAGCCGAGCGCGGTCGTGCCGTCCTCGTAGACCCAGACGCGCTGGTCGACGTCGAAGGGTCCGTCGTAGACGACCTCACCCCCGCCCGGAAAGAGGACGCGGATCTGTTCGACGCTCGCTGCATCGGCGAGACCGAAGTGGAGGTAGAGCGAGTCCTGGTTCCCTTGGCCGGTGCCGCCCTGCACGTGGCGCATCCGGGTGATGCCGCCCGCGGTGACGAAGACCGACGCTCCGATCGCCATCCGGTTGGAGACGACGTTGCCGACGGCCTTGACCTGCAGCCAGTGGCCGCCGTCGATCTCGTTGATGAAGGGCTGCCGCGCGAAGAGATCGAGATCGCCGTCGTGATCGACGTCCGACACGCTGGCGCCCCAACCGTCCTCGGTCGTGATGCCCGCGTGGTACGCGTCGAGGACGAAGGTCCCGTCGCCGTTGCCCCAGTAAAAGTCGGTAGGCCTGCCGGGGTAGACCGCGGTGATCAAAAGGTCCAGGTTTCCGTCGGCGTCGAAGTCGGCGAGCACGGGGACCGAGTGCGTCTCCTGGTAGCGAAGGCCGGTCATGCTCTCGGGGATCGCCCAATCGCCCTGGGTATCGGTGAAGGTGCCGCCCTCTTGGATCAGCACCTCGGTCTTGTCGGAAAAGTCGAAGAAGCGCGGGTGCGCCAGGTTCGCCGCGACGAGATCGAAGTCGCCGTCGTTGTCGAGATCGCCCCAGGCGCCGCCGATCGTGTGGCCGTAGTAGCCCTGGGTGAGCTCACCCGCGACGCCGATGGCCTGCGCGACCTCTTGGACGAGACCGCCGCCGAGGTTTTCGTAGAAGATGTTTCGGTGCAGGCGGTAGTCGTTCACGAAGAGATCGACGTCGCCGTCGAGGTCGCTGTCGATCGGTGAAGCGCCGCGACCCGCGAGCTTCTCGGTCGGGAGAAACCCGTTCTGCGCGGTCCAATCTTCGAACGTGCCGTCGCCGAGGTTGTGCCAAACGCCGTCGGTGTACGAGGTGCCCTTCTCCCAGCAAATGAAGTTTGCCAGGTAGAGATCGAGAAGCCCGTCCGAGTCGATGTCGATCCAGGCCGCGGCCGCCGTCGGCGAGCGCGTGTTCACGCCGGGCGCGTTGCAGTCTTCGTAGGTCTGACTATCGACGATTTGCGCTGCTGCGGTCACGTCCTCGAAGGTGCCGTCGCAAAGGGAGTGGAGGAGGACGTCGGGCAGCGCGTACGCCTCTGCGTAGAGGAACATGTCGACACAACCGTCATTGTCGTAGTCGCCGAAGACGCCGCCGGTCGCCGAGATCCCGAGGGCGGCGATCCCCGAGGTGGCCGTCGCGTCGACGAACGTGCCGTCGCCTTGGTTGCGCCAGAGCTTCGGGCCGTCGGTGAGGATGTCGTCCCAGCCGTCGTTGTCGTAGTCGCCGAACGAGACGCGCGACGCAGCCATGAAGTCCCGCGGCTGAAAGAGCCGCTCTTCGGGGGCGAGCGAATCGGTGTATTCGACGTGGAGCCGGACCAGGTAGTCGTACTGGAACGGGAACGAGACGCCGTTGTAGTACGACGACGTATGCGACTCGGGCAGGTTCATCGCCGAGTGGCAGTCGTCCCAAGCGGCGCAGGTGCCCTCGCCGATCACCGACCCGTCGAAGTCGAACACCGGGCTGCCGGGCGCGGCGAGGTGGGCGACATAGACGAGCCCGGGGTGCGCAATCTCGACCGGCGTGTCGAAGACATAGGTCGTCCAGCCGTCAGGGTCGGCGTGCTCGACGCAACGTGTGCCGCTCCACAGCGGCTCGGGCGCCCAGAAGTCGAAGCCGTTGTGGCCGAAATCGCCGTAGAGGCCCGCTTCGAGCTCGGTCGTCGGCGCAGCGCCTTCGGGGATTGCGCCCCAATGGATCGAGAAGCCGTGGATGCGTGCGGGGTGCTCGAGGTCGAAGCGCACCGCCTCGTGGATCGGCTCCTCGTTCAGGAGGATGTCGTCGCCGTCGACGGTGATTTGAAAGTTCTCGTTGCGGAGGTTCGTCTCGACGACGCCGTCGTCCCAGGCGATCGTCTCGAGGCCCTCGGGGAGCTCGCCCTCGGCGGTGCCGCACACCGGCGGCGCGCCGCCGCCGCCCGACCCACCGGGGCCGGTGGTCTCGGCCGTCGTCGAGGCGTTCGAGGTCGAGCCGCTCTCGCCGCCGCTTCCTCCGTCGTCACCACAGGCGATGAGCGCGACGCAAACGCCCGCGCAAGCCAAGCTCCGCATGGAGCCATCGTAGCCGGGCGCGCGCCCGCGCGGTCAGCGTCTTCTACGGACCGGTCGGCTGCGTTCGGGTGGCGGTGATGCGGGTGAAGCGCCAGTCGCCGTCGATCTTCTCGACCTCCATGGAGACGCGGCGCTCGTGCCGCTGGGGCGCGCCTCCGTGCTCGAAGGCGGTCGCCACGGCGCGGCCCTCGACCGTTGCGAGCGATCCGTTGATCGTGATCTTCAGGTCTTCCAACTCGACCCCGGCGCTCTTGTAGCTCTCCGCGATCCGCATCGCGCCGCCGACGACCGCCTGGATGCCGAGGGAGCCTTCTCCCGCTTCGGGCACGATCATCTGCGCGTTCGGGGCCAGGACCTCGCTCAGCTTTTCTTTGAGGGCGAGCGCGAAGAACGCGGGGTTGCCGCGCTCGGCCGGGAAGGTGAGCGCTGCTTCGAGCTTGTCGCAGAGGGCCCGGATTTCGTCCTCGTCGCTGGACATGAAGAAGACGCCGAACGTCACGGCGGCCACACCTGCTGCGCCCAGCCCGATCAAGAGTCGACGATCCACGCCGAAACGCTAGCATGCGGACCGAATGAACGACGGGTCGCGACCGCTGCACTACGCCCTCCTCGGGGCTTTGGCGCTCGTCGTCGTCTCACCCGCCCTCGCGACCCCCCCAAAGGACGGCTTTCCCCTCTCGACCTACCCCATGTTCTCGACCAACAAGGATCCGAAGACGTCGGTCGACCAGGCTGTCGCCGTCGGGCTCGACAAGGGGGTGACCGTCCTCGGCCCCGGTTTCGTCGGCACCGATGAGGTGCTCCAAGCCCGGGCGACGATCGCGCGGGCGGTCCGCGGCGGGGGCTCGACGACCAAGGCGCTCTGCGAAGAGATCGCTTCGCGCGTCGCCCGAGACGACGCGCTCGGTGACGCCATCCAGGTCGAGATCCGCAACGTCACCCACGACTCGATCGCCTATTTCGCCGGGGGCAATCGAGAGCCCGCTTCGGTTCGGGTGCACGCGCGCTGCTCGATCGTTCGGACGCGATGACGCTGCTCGATCGCATCGACGACGTTCTGCGGCCCCGAGCTCCGGCCGAGAGGCTGGCCGCGCTTCGGATCCTCGTCGGCGCCTTCTCGGCGATCTACGTCATGGTGCGCGCGCCGTCGCTCGCGAGCGTCGCGCACATGAGGTTCTCGCAGTTCGCGCCTGTCGGGCCGGTGCGCCTGCTCTCCGAGCCGCTTCCGCCGCCGGTCGTCTACACGATCGTGGCGCTCGCCGTCGTCTCGTCGGTTCCGTTCGTTCTCGGCTACAAGTTTCGCATCACCGGCCCGCTGTTCGCGGCGTCGCTCCTCTGGGCGACGAGCTATCGCAACAGCTTCGGCATGGTCTTCCATACGGAGAACCTCTTCGTGCTGCACACGGCGATCCTCGGCGTGTCGAGTGCGGCAGCCGCCACGAGCTTCGACGCGCGAGGCCAGCCGGCGCCCGAGCCATCGCGGCGGTACGGCGTCGCGATCGTCGCGCTCTCGCTCGTGACAGCGCTGGCGTACACGCTCGCAGGCGTCGCCAAGCTTCGCGTGTCGGGCCTGTCGTGGATCACGGGCGATGCGCTCCGGAACCACATCGCGCACGACAACCTGCGAAAGCTGCTCCTCGGCGACGGCTACTCGGTCCTCGGCGCCTGGACGGTGGCGCACGCTTGGGTGTTCAAGCCCTTCGCTGCGATCACGATCGTCTTCGAGATCTTCGCGCCGCTGGCGCTGCTCTCTCGCAGGCTCGCCGCGCCGATCCTCGGCGGTCTGTGGCTGTTCCACATCGGCGTGCTCGCGCTCATGTGGATCCTGTTTCCGTATCCGATCTCCGGCATCGCCTTCGCCAGCTTCTTCGCGTGCGAGCGGGTGATCGACGCGGTCAAAGCGCGGATCTCGCGACGCCGGCCTCGGGCCGCGAGCGAGCCCAGCGAAGCGCCGAGAGAGCAATGACCACCAGGCTGATTGCCTGCGGCAGGCTGAGGGGCCCCGCCATCGGTCGATCGTCGCCGCGAAGGGCTTCGAGCGCGAAGCGGCCGACCGCGTAGGTGACGACCGCGATGCCGAAGGTCGTGCCCGGCGCGAGTCTCTTCGGCAGCCAAACGCCCATCATTGCGATCGCGAGACCGAGCGCGCTCTCGAAGAGCGGCACCGGCAAGACGGCATGATCGGCATGTGCCGCGAAGGCCGGTGTGCCTGGGGGATAACGTACGGCGAGCGCGGTGCTCTCCTTCCCGAAGCAGCAGCCCGCGAGGAGACAGCCGATGCGCCCGATCGCGATCATCGCACCGAGCGGAGCCACGAGTGCGTCGCCGGCGACGCGGCCGTACGAGCGCGCGACCAGCGCAGCGAGGAGCGAAGCGCCGATGAGAGCGCCATACGCGCTCGGATAGCCCGGTGCGAAAGGATCGCCGCCCCCGCCGAGCAACGTTCGCGGCAATCGAAGGAGCGGAAGGAGCAACGCACCACCCAGGACCGCGCCTGCGCCCATTCCGATTGCGATGGCGGCGGCTGCGCGATGCCCCGCGACGTTACGCAGGCGTGCTGCGAGCCAGCTGACCGCCACCAAGAGCGCGAGGCCCTGCGCGATCAGAAACGCGGGAATCTCGTGGTCGTAGAGCCAGCGCAGGAAAGAATGGAGCACCGGTCGGTGTCGCTTTCACGACGGGGGCCAAAGGTCGGCGTCGGGGCGACGGGAAATCGACGGCCATGGATGGCACGCCGCTGGCTAAGCCAAACGTGACCAAGGAGTCACACATGGACCAGCGAACGACGACCCAACGACGCGGCATCAGGATGGCAGTGCAGGTAGCGGCTCTCGCGGTGGGCACCGGTGGTGCCGCCCTCGCGTTCTCGGCCGAAGCCCGAGCTGACGCGCCGGGCACCACGAGCGCCGAAGAAGGCAAGGAGGGCCTCAAGCCGATCCAGCCGAACGGGTGGTCGTGCATGACGCCGGTCTCCCGCGGCCCTGCCGCGCCGCCGCCTGCCGCGTGCGACTTCGAAGCGCTCCTCGCCGAGGTCCCGTCGTGATCGCCCAGGCCGGATCAGCTCCGTTTCCGATCGTCGATCTGCGTGACGCCGTCCGAAAAGCGCCGCTCGAGCTGCCGGGGCTCGAGACGTACTCGCCCGAAGATCTGTCGCTCGCGCGCGATCAGTGGCGCGTCCACATGGCGGCCGAGTTCGTCTCCGCTCGCGTGTTCGCAGGCCTCGTTCCGCAGATGATGGCGGCGAGCCTGCCCTTCGACGAGATCCGCGAGGTGACCGAGATGGTGCGGCAAGAAGTCGATCACGGCCTCCTCTCCGGGCGCGTCTACGCAGCGCTCGGCGGCGAGCCGTGCTCCGCGCTGCCGCCGCTCCCTCCGGTTCCGGCCCACGAGGAGTGCACGCCGCTCGAGGCGGTGCTCCGCAACATCATCTCGGTGAGCTGCTGCAACGAGACCCTCGCCGTCGCAGAGGTGAGCTCGGAGCGCGAGCGCGTAACCATCGAGCCGCTCCGGCAGATCCTCACCAACATCCTCTCCGACGAGATCGGCCACAGCCGCTTCGGCTGGCGTCTGCTCCGCGATCTCTCCGGCGGGATTGACGGCGAAATGAAGCGAAGGTTGTCGGCCTACCTCGTCAGCGTCTTCGAGCGCGACCTCCGGGCGCTCGAGCGATCCCACGAGGCGCCGAGCGCATCGTGGGCGGCCCTGTCGGTCGGCGCACACGACGGCGAGCTCGCGCGCACGACCTACCTCGAGACGATGACGTCGGTGACGATCCCGGGCCTCGAGCGCTACGGCCTCAAGGCGACGTGGGCCTACGAGCGAGCAAAGGAGCGAGCGCTCAGCTGATCGATCAGGGGGCGCGGAATCCGAGCGCGCGTGCCATCGCTTGGTGGGAGGCGTGGCTTCCGAGCAGCGAAGACCGTCGGGGATCGATCGCGTGCTCCCGAAGCCAAGGCACGATGAGGCCGGGGAGGGGCGGGCGGCACCAGCAGGAAGGTGGGCCGCCGGGATGGGGACAGAGCGCGACGTCCGGAACGCCGAGCACCGCCGCGGCAGCCGCTTCGCGCGCCGTGCCGGTGACGTCTTCGACCGAGCCGCTCTCCTTCCAGGCGAAGACGAGGGTGCGACGCGGTGAGAGCTCCTCTCTGACGCGCGCCGCCTCCTCTGCCGAGAGGGCGAGCCAGGTCTTGAGCTCCACGACGAGACCCGCGTTCTGCTCCCAAGGTCGAGCACGACGCTCGAAGGTGACGCGCTCGATCGCGTCGAACCCCTCGTCCTCGGACGGCGGCTCGAGGTCCCGCCGAGCGCGCAGCTGAACGGTGGGCAAGAACGCCTGAGGATCCTTCTTCGACAGCGCTCGCAGCTTCTCGGGGCTCGGCACCTCGCCGTATCGCTCGGCGAGCCGCTCGACGGCGAGGACCTGCGCGCTCTCGATCGGCGTGTCGACGAAGACGCAGCGGACGGCGAGAGCGTGCCGCGAAGCTACCTCGACGATCTCGGCGCGAGAGGCCCGCGTCGTGTACGTGTTGTCGAGCACGAAGCGCGTGCCTCCCGCGGACGCGCGCTCGTCGAGCCGCTGCGCCAGGCCGCGGAGCGTCCCGCCCATCTCGTCGCGGTTGAGCCGCTCGTAGCCGCGCGCCTCCCAGCTCTTTACCTGATCGCTCTTCCCCGCGGCCTGCACGCCCATCAAGAGGACGATCTCGCCTTCGCGGCGCTGCGATGGGGCGGCCCTGCGCGGCGCGCTTCCGTCGCCGAAGCGGGCGTAGAGCCTTTCCCGCGCCGTCGCCTCGAGCTCGATCCCCGCCGCGCGCGCGAGCTCCTTGGCGCGCTCCGGCACCCGCGTCCCGGGGAGCGCGACGATGCCCAGCGACGCGAGGTAGGCGACGACCGCGCCCCAAGGCGACGTTCCGTGCGACGCAGCGACCGCGGCGAGGTCCGCATCGCGGCCTACCCTCGCTGCGCGACGCGGACCGCCGAACGGAGAGTGCGCGTGCACCTCGATGCCGTTCGCAAAGCAGTACCGTACGACGCCGCCACGGAGCGCGGTGTCGTCGTACGGCCCGACGGCGACCTGGACCGCCGAGACCGGCACATGACGCCTCGCCTCTTCGATCTGGCCCACCGTCACGTTCGACAGACCCACCGCCCGCACGAGGCCCGCGTCGAGCAGGTCTGCGAGCGCCCTCGCGCTCACCTCGAGCGGTGTACTGGGATCGACGGTGTGGAGCAGGTAGAGGTCGATGGCTTTCGCGCCCAACGCTTCGCGGCTCGCCTCGCAAGCGGCGCGGATCGCCTTCTTCCTTCCGTCGGGGACCCACTGCGTCCCCTCGCGGACGAGGCCGCCCTTGGTCGAGATGATGACGTCGGCGCGCGCCGCGGCCAGAAGCGCCCGCGCCACCAGTCGCTCGTTGTGCTGCGCGTCCTCTTCGCCGAGCCCGTAGCTCGGAGCCGTGTCGAGGATCGTAGCGCCGCCCTCGATCGCCGCGGCGATCGTGGCGACCGACCGGTCATCGTCCCGATCCGGATCGGTCGAGAGCCGCATGCAGCCGAACCCGACCCTGAGCTTGTCCGACGAACGCACGATGCTCGAATCCTTTTAGCTTCGCTTCGAAAGGGTCGCCAAACCGGGCCCACCTCGTTGTACAAAAAGACATGGCGGCGCCGGACGCGAACATCCTTCATCGGGACGTCGTGGCGAAGCTCGCGGGCGAGCGGTCGTTCGCGAGGGGCGAGTCGCCGTCGTGAAGCGCCTGCTCATGATCCACACGGGCGGGACGCTCGTGATGGACCGTCCGTCGGCTGGCGCCGCGTTGACGGCCGAGGGGGTCACGCGGGACCTCCTCCTCGAGCTGCCGGTCCTCAAGCAGATCGCGTCGATCGAGACGCGGCTCCTCTATCGGTTCGACTCGTCGGACATCCAGCCCGAGCACTGGGTCGAGCTCGCGGGCGTGGTCCATGAGGCGCTGCCTTCGTATGACGGTATCGTCATCGTTCACGGGACCGATACGATGGCCTACACCGCGAGCGCCCTCGCGTTCCTTCTGCCCGGCTTGGATCGCCCCGTGGTGCTCACCGGCGCGCAGCAGCCGCTCTCCTCGGTCCGCACCGACGCCCGCTCCAACCTGGTCGACGCCTGTCAGGTCGCGACGCTCGGCATCCCGGAGGTGGGCATCGTCTTCCACTCGAGCCTGCTTCGCGGGTGCCGCGCGATGAAGATGGACGCTTGGGGCATGGACGCGTTCGGCTCGCCGTCCTGCCCACCGCTCGCCGAGCTCGGCCTCGGCGTTCAGATCGCGCCGCACGTGCTGGCCCCGCGCGCGGCCTGCGCCTTCGACGCGCGGATCGAGCCTCGGGTGCTGGCGGTGCGAACCTTCCCCGGCCTCGAGCCCAAGCTGCTCCAAGGCGCCCTCGCATCGGGCGTCCGCGGCATCCTCATCGAAGCCTTCGGCGCCGGAAACGTGCCGCGCCTCGAGCGCTCGTTGATCCCGGTGATCGAGGCTGCGCGCGGTCTCGACGTACCCGTCGTGATCGTCAGCCAGTGCCCTCGCGGCGCGGTCGATCTCGGCGCCTACGAAGGCGGCTCGGCGGCGCGCGCCGCAGGGGCGATCGGCGCCGGCGACATGACCGCCGAGGCGGCGCTCACCAAGCTGATGATCACGCTCGGCCGCTCCCCCGAAGGACGCGTGCAGGCGGCGCGCGAGGCGTTCTCGCGGTCGGACGTGGGCGAGATGTCCGAGCGATGAACGCCGAGGGCGTGCGGCGGCTCTGGCCGGTCCTCGTCGCGAGCGTCGCCTTCGCCACGAGCTCTCCGCTCGCCCGCCTCGCTCGCCCGGCCCATCCGTTGGTCATCGCGTGCGGTCGCGTGGCGATCGCCGCGTTGATCCTCGGCCTCTGGGATCCGCGCGGCCTGGTCGCCAGCGCTCGGTCGCTCTCGCCGAGGGATCGAAGAACCGTCGTGCTCTCGGGCGCCCTGCTCGGCGGTCACTTCGCGCTCTTCCAATGGGGCCTCGACGAGACGTCGCTGGCCGCCGCCGTCGCTCTCGTCTCGCTCGAGCCGCTCGCGGTCGTGCTCACCGCGTGGGGCATCTTCGGGATCGCCCCGCGCCGCCTCGAAGGCGCCGGCGTGATCGTCGCGACCCTCGGCGCGCTCGTCGTCTCGCGCGGCGCCGGCGAAGGCGATCATCGCCTCTTCGGCGACCTCCTCGTGCTCGGCGCCGTCGTGCTCTTCGGTTTCTACATCGCGGCCGCGCGCGGGTTGAAGGACGCGCTCCCCGCAAAGCACTATGCGCCGCTCGTCTACGGCATCGCGGCGATCGTCCTCGCGTGCGCGCTGCCGTTCGCGGGCGATAGGGCGAGCGCGCGAAGGTGGCCGGTCGAGACAGGCTCGCTCGTGATGATCGGCCTCATCGGTCTCGTCCCGACGGTGATCGGACATACGACCATCCAGCTGGCCGCTCGGCGGCTCTCGCCTTCGATGGTGGCGCTCGTTTGCCCCGCCGAGACGCTCGGGAGCCTCCTCCTCGGATTCGTCCTGCTGGGAGGCGCACCCACATGGACCGAAGCCGCCGGGGCCGCGGTCATCCTGCTCGGCGCGGGTCTTGCGATCTGGGGCCAGAAGGAAGCGGGCCAAAAGGAAGCGGGCCAGCGAGAAGCGGAACCGGGAGAGGCCGCACGACGAAACGCGTGACGCGTGGACGACGGGTCCCCGCGGGGTCATCATGGACGTGGGCCCGATGTCGATCCGTCAGCCGGTGCTCACCGTCCCGTCCGCGCTGCGGCTCGTCGAGCCGATGGCGCTGCGGCTCGTATCGGGCTTGGTGCTGGGGCCGCTCGTCGCGTCGTTCCTGGGTGGAACGCTCGCGTGGCTCTCGGTTCCTGTGGGCGTCCTCCTCGCGATCGGGCTCCTCTCCCGCGGCGGAACGTTCGGCCCGCGCGTGGTCGTCGACGCACGCGGCGTATGGCACGGCCGCGCGCTCCTCTTGCCGCGGGCTGCCGTCGATTTCGCCTACGTCGCGCCGCGGAAGCGATCGGCCATCGTGCGCTTCTTGTCGGGCAGCGACGTCACCGCGGAGCTCGAGGTGTGCGACGCCGAAGAAGGTCTGCGCGTCCTCGAGGCGATGCGTCTCGGCGCCGGCACGCGCGTCGCGCGCGTGGGACCTACGCTGCCGACGAAGCTCGCGTTCGCCCTCGGGATCCTCGTCGTGGCGCTCGGCGTCGTCGGGCTCTTCATCGGGCTCGCGAACCAGCTGGCGTGGCTGGTCCTCGTCGCCATCATCGGGCTCTTCTTCGCTCCCGGTTTGCTCTCGGACCACGACGTCCGGATCGGCGCCGACGGCATCAGCATCAAGACCGGGCTCTCCTCGCGGTACGTCCCGTTCTCCGAGGTGCTCGGCCTCGAAGACTCGCAGGGCGGCGTGATCGTGCACCTCCGCGGTGGCGAGCGCATGGTGCTTCGCACGCCGGCGCGTCTCTGGGGCGCGCCGAAAGAAGAGGTGCGCGCCGCGCTGATGGAGGCGCTCACCACCGAGCTCGCGCGCTATCGAGTCTGCTCGCCGCCCTCGTCCGCGAGCCGCATCGAAGCCGCCGGTCCCGGCAGCCCTCGTCAGGTAGCTCTCGCCGAGGGTACCTTCCGCGTCGCCGCGCTCCCGGTCGAGGACCTCGTCGAGATCGCTTCGTGCCCGAGCGCCACCGAGCGCGCTCGCGAGCTCGCCGGGCGTGCGCTCTCTGCCGTCGAGGAGGAGTGGGCGCAGGAAGAATTGGCGAGGGCCGCCGACGCTTGCGCGTCGCCGGCCCTCAAGCCCGTCCTCACGCGGCCGCGAGGCCGCTGACCTACTTGATCCCAGGAGGCGGCGTCGTCGTCGGCTCGGCGCCCGAGTAGACGAAGAACGCTTTGCGCGGCGGCGGCGTGAGGCCGAAGCGCCCCGTCACCTCACGGCTGTAGTTGTAGTACGCCGAGTCCATCATGATGCTGTAAGGCGCCCAGTCCGGATCGCCCGGCGCCGTGTCGAACTTCGCGTCGCTCGGCTTGCTGATCGCGGGCGCGGCTTTGTAGAGGACCTTGCCGCTGCGATCGACGAGCTGGAAGTTCCACTCGACCTCGAACGAGAAGAGAAAGCCCTTGAGGCGCTTCGTCCCGGTCTCGTCGCTCGTGTAGAGGAACACGTCGGCTTCGCGGACGAGCTTCGAGCTCACCTCGAGGACGATCTTGCCCTTTCGGTCCTCGCCCTTCTCCATCGGGACCAAGGTCAAGAGCTGGCCGTCGAAGACCTGGCCGAACGACTCCGTCATCGCCGAGACGAACGTGCCGCGGCGCTTCTTGTCGAACGCCGGAGAGAACGCGTTGCCCGCGTTGATGACCGGAGCGTTGCGCTTGGGCCAATCGCGCAGGACCTCGGGCTCGCCCTGGATCTCCTTGACCAGCTTGTCGAAGTCCTTCGGCGGGTCGAGGTTGGCGCTGTTCTCGAACACCACGTAGACGTTCGCGTCGCGAGCGCGTGACAGATCCGTCATGACGGTGCCGAACGCCTCGCGGAGCGAGTTGTCGACCGGGAACTCCGCCGTCGAGCCGCCGCTGGCAGGCGCGTTCATGCGCTTCTTGGCGGCGTCGTACATCTCGCCGAGCGCCTTGACTGCGTCCTCTCGTGCCTCGGCGAGGAGCTCCGACTCCTTGTCGTCGGCGCACTCGTTGGCGACGGTCCTTAGCGCGCCTGCGTTCTTGGACTGCTTGCCCTCGCGGACGCGCGCCTTCATCCACATGAGGCGCCACTCTTTGCGGCGGTACTCCTCCGGGATCTGGTCTTCGTACTCGGTCTTCCACTGCGAAGAGGCGGTCTCTTCCTTCGAGAGCTTCGCGAAGGCCGTCTCTTCGCGCGACTTCATCATCCCCTTGCCGATCGTCGGTCCGATGGCGGTGAAGATGACGGCGATCGCGGCGAGGATGCCGATGTGAGCTGCCATCGGCAGCTTCTTCTTCATCTGCTTCGCGATGCCGAACGCGAGCACCCAGACCGAGCCGGCGAGGAACACCGACGTGATCGCGGCGATGCCGAAGCCCTTGTACGAGGTGAAGAGCCACGCACAGAAGAGCGAGAAGGACAGGATCGCGCCGAGCGCGATCAGCCCGCAGCCGCCACCACCCGAAGGTTGAACCGGGCGGTAGTGCACCGGGCCGCCGGTCGGTTGTCCGAACGGCTGCTGTCCCCAACCGCCGCCCTGAGGCGGACCCCAACCGCCGCCGCCCTGAGGCGGACCCCAACCTCCGCCGGGGGGAGGTCCGCCGGGGCCTTGCGGCGGTCCCCAACCACCGCCACCCGCGGGCGGTCCGCCCTGAGGAGGCGGGCCCCAACCACCACCAGGCGGCGCGCCTCCAGGAGGCGGGCCCCAACCACCAGAACCATACGAGCTTGCCATGCGACGTTCCTCGGTGCTGCTTAACGTGTCCGGGCTCGCGTAGTACGGGCCCCCGATGTCGGGGCTCCCCGTCCGGTCGAGCGGGCCAGCAATGAGAGCAGAAGCGTGGGGCGCTAGCACCCTTTAGTCTGCGCCGGCCCTCCGCTAAGGTTCGGCGTCGGATGGACGTACCGCCGCGCAAGCTCCCTCCGAAGAGGGACGTGGTGCTCGCGTTGCTCGCGAAGAGCAGCGTCCGTCTCTTTCTCGACCCGCGGCGGGAAGAGGTCGTCGTTCCCAAGTGGTTCGCCAGGCGGCCCGAGCTTGTGCTGCGTGTGGGATACAGCTTGAGCCCGCCGATCCCCGATCTCGAGATCACCGAGACGGCCGTCGCCTGCACGCTGAGCTTCAACCGCTCGCCGTCGTGGTGCGAGGTCCCCTTTGCCGCGATCTACGCCGTCATCAGCGACACCGACGGTCGCGGGGTCGTCTGGCCCGAGGACGTGCCGATCGAGAGCGAGCTGCTCCGCGGCCCTCGTGGTCCGCGCGAAGAGCGAGCCAAGCCCAAGATCGCCGTCGCGCCGCCGGCTCCCCGTGCCGTGCCGCCGTCGGACGCGCCGCGCCCGGTCGCGAGCGCTTCGGCGGCCCCGCTTCCGCCGGGTGCATCCTCGGCCGCGTCCTCCGGGCCCAGCGCGCCCGCGAAGGCCTCGTCCGAGAAGAGCAGCAAGCTGAAGCTTCCGCCCTACCTGCGGGTCGTCAAGTAGATGCCCCCTTGGATCCGGCGCGCGGGGCTCTTCCTCGCACTCGCAGCTGTCGCCGTCGGTGCGGAGTTCGCGCTGCCGATCATCCTCCCCGACACGGCGTGGCGCGTCCTCGTGCAGCAGGCGCTCGTCAGCGTCGTCATCGCGCTCTCGCTCAACGTGATCAACGGTATGGCCGGTCAGTTCTCGATCGGCCACGCGGGGTTCGTCGGGATCGGCGCGTACACCGGCGCGGTCGTCTCGAGCGGGATCCACCGTGCGCTCGGATCGCCCGACTACGATTTCGCGACGTCGTTCTTGATCGTGCCGCCCGCGATCATCGCGGCCGGGCTCGTCGCGGCGGTGTTCGGCTTCCTCGTCGGCCTCCCGAGCCTGCGCCTCAAGGGCGACTACCTGGCGATCGTCACGCTGGGCTTCGCCGAGATCTTCCGCCTCCTCATCGCGACGTCGTCGCCAGGCGCTCCCGAGGGGACGCTCGCGCACTTGCTCGGCCAGCTCGGCGGACAGCAGGGCTACGGCGGCCCCGACGATCGCGGCATCGCGCAGTACGCGGGCGGCTTCTGGATCGTCGGCGGCGTCATCACCAGCATCATCATCGCCTGGCGCCTCAAGTTCTCGGGCTGGGGCCGGGCGCTGCGCGCCCTCCGCGAGAATGAGGTGGCCGCGGCGGCAGTCGGCGTCGATCCCACGAGCTACAAGGTGACCTCGTTCGTCATCAGCGCGATCGGCGGCGGCGTCGCCGGCGCGCTCCTCGCGGGGATGCGCGACGGGACGCCTACGGTCCAGCCGGATCAGTTCAACTTCTTCTTCTCGTTCGACGCGATCACCATGGTGATCCTCGGCGGGAGCGGCAGCGTCTCGGGCGCGGTGCTCGGCGGGATCTTCGTCACCGTCACCAACCGCATCATCGAGCAGCTCCAGCGCCTCGACGCGGTCGAAGAGTTCACGCGCGAGCATCCCGACGTCGACCTCAACGCGGCCCGCATGGTCGTCTACGCGATCGTCTTGGTGGTCCTCATGGTGATGAGGCCGTCGGGCGTCTTCGGCGAGAAAGAGATCATCAAGTCGAAGCGCAGAACGAAGGAGGCCGCGAGCTGATGGCGGCGCTCGAGCTCAAGCACGTCGGCAAGCGCTTCGGCGGCCTCCGCGCGGTCAGCGACGTGTCGTTCACCGTCCCCGAAAAGTGCATCTTCGGGCTCATCGGTCCGAACGGTGCCGGCAAGACGACGTTGTTCAACGTGCTCTGCGGGCTCCAACGCTCCACCGCCGGCACGGT
>JBGTSH010000159.1:0-22522 GCA_041940405.1 Polyangiaceae bacterium | reverse complement strand
GTGAGCTTGAGCGGCTTGTCGCGCACGGAGCTCTCGAGCGTCTGGCCCTGCAGCCACTCGAGCGCCATGAACGGAACGAACTGCGCGGTGTCGAGCACGCCGAACTGGAGGGGACGGACGATCTCGGGTAGCGCCGCCGACAGTCGAAAGAGCAGCTCGGCCTCGCTCCGGAACTTCTCGAGGAACGCGTCGCGGTCCTTGTCCGACATCGCCTCGGGGACCTTCAAGCACTTGAGGGCGACGGGGGCGCGAAAGACCTCGTGATGAGCGCGGTACACGACGCCGAAGCCGCCCTCGGCGACGGCCTTCTCGACCCGGAAGAAGCGCGCCTGCACCGTGCCGGCGATGCCGAACGGATCCCCGATGGACGCCGGCTTGGACGAAGCTGGATTTGACGACGTCGGCCCTCGGCCCTCCACAGTGCAGAAGCTATCAGCCTCCGGCGGCGGGGAGCACCTCGTAGACCTCAGGATCGCCCTGCCGCAGCTCGATCAGCCGGCCGCCGGGCACTTCGTCGAAGACTTCGGTCGTTCGAACGCCGTCCGGCCACTTGACCTCGATCGAGGCCGCACGGGTGCAGCTGCCGAGGGCGAAGAACAGGACCGAGTCGTTCTGAAGCCCGAAGTGGCCGTAGCCGGACCCGAGCTCCTGCGTCTGACGGACCCCGCCGGCCTCGACGGTCACGCGAGCGCCGATGCCCGAGGTGTTCGCCGCGCCCGCGCCGGATCCGCGCAGGCGGACCGCGATCCATCCGGCCCCGCCGGAGGCGTCGCTCTCGTAGAAGTGAACCTCGTTCGTCGTCCAGATCTCGGCGCAGTCGCGCGCCGTGCCCGACGCGTAGATGACGTCGAGATCGCCGTCGCGATCGAAGTCGGCGATGCTCATCGCGACGGCGCACGGGTGATGAAGGCCGAGCAGTTCGCCGCTCTCTTGGAACGTCCCTTCGGGCGTCTGCTGGAAGACCCAGCCGTACTGGTCGGGGTAGTCGCTCGTCCCGAGGATGATGTCGCTCCTCGCGTCCATGTCGAGGTCGGCCACGGCCGCCGAGATACCTCCCTCGTTCCAGCTCGCGCCGACGTGCGGCACCTCGATCCCGACCGCCGCGCGGTCGGCCCGCGCGAAGACCTTCGAGCCGGGCTCGCCCTGGTTCACGAGGAGGTTCGACTTGTCGGAGCTCTGGCCCGCCCACCAGTGCGCGATGTCGGCAGTGTAGAGATCGAGCTTGCCGTCGCCGGTGACGTCGGCGCACACCGTCGAGAAGGTGTTGCCGCCGAGGCGCTCCGGCTTGGTCTCGGTCGTCTTGGACCAGTTGGCGCCCGGCGGATTCGGGCACACGACCCCGGGCGGCGGGACGTCTTGGCAGAGCGGATCCGCGGCGTTGGCGGTGCACCAGCACAAGAAAAACTGGTTGTCGGAGAAGTCCTGGTTCTCGTCGTACGCGTACGTCGACTCGACGCCGACGTCGCGCCAGCCCGATGCGGGATCGAAGGTCCACATGACGTTCGGGCCGCGCGCGTACGCGCTCATCAAGAGCTCGGGGAGCCCGTTATCGTCGACGTCGCATGCGGTGGTGCCGAAGGTCGCGCGCTTCTCTGCGTCGAGCCCGAGCGAGCTGGTCGCGTCGGTGAACGTGCCGTTGCCCGCGCCGAGGAAGAGCGCCGGGGCCTGGAGCGCACCGCTGTTCGAGTAGTGCACGCCGACGAACAGATCGAGGACGCCGTCGAGGTTCACGTCGGAAAACGACGCCGAGGACGTGTGCCTTGCCTGCGTGAAGGCGACGCCCGAGCCCGGCAGCAGCGTGAAGTTTCCGGCTCCATCGTTGAGATAGATCTCGCTTCTATCGGTCTCCGGCGGGGTCGGCGGGTCGCCGACGGCGGTCTCGGACCAAGTGCCGCTGAAGATGTCGGTGTCGCCGTCGCCGTCGACGTCGCCGAGCACCGCAAGATGTGCCGAACGAAGCTCGTTCGCCGCGCCGTCGGCGGGGGTCGCGAAGCCGCTCTCCCACGTGCGATCGACGAACATGCGGCCGCCGCCCGGGCTCGGCTCGTTCATCAAGAGGAACGTCCTGCGACTGCCGTCACCCATCGTCTCGCGGGGCGGGGGAGTGCACGGCTGGGGCGAGCAGCCCCTGTAGAAGTTGTGCACCAAGAGGTCGGGGTAGCCGTCGCCGTTGAGATCGCCCGAAGTGACCCGCCCGCCGGCGACGCCGGTCAGACCCCACGCTACGGTGGTATCGGAAAATGACGGTACTGTTGCTACCGCGTGTGCGTCGCACACCTCGGGCTCGAGGGTTCCCCCTTCGCCGCCTGTACCTTTCGAGCCTCCGCCGCCTGAAGCGCCTTGGTCGTCACCGCACGCCGAGGCCAGCGCGGCCAACGAAGAGAAGAGGAAGAGCGGTCCGGTGATGCGACGGTGAAGCATAGATTCTGACGCTAGTCCGAATCGACGCGCGGTCCAAGCCCCACAGGGACGGGGGATGCAAACACGTGTTAGGCTCCCCGGCCCGTGCGCCCTTTCTTCTTGCGTGCCGCCGCTGCTTGCCTGCTTTTCGCCGCTGCAGTCCTGGGGGCGTCCTGCGGAGACGACACTGGAGGGGCTGAAGGCGGCGCGGGACCCACGGTCGCTTCGACGACGGCGGCCCCCAGCTCGACGACCGGCAACACGCCGATCGCCTGCGGCGACTGCCCGCCCGAGGCGCCAGTCTGCAGTGAAGGGATCTGCGTCGCGCAGTGTCCCGCCGACGGCTCGGTCTGCAACACCGATCCGGGCGGGGATCTCAGCTGCTGTAGCGCGACCGAGAAGTGCTGTCCGGGCGCCCTACCGCAGCAGGTCTGCGCACCGAAGACGGAGAGCTGTCCGATCATCTGCGGCGACGGCACCCAGTGCGCCGACGACGAGCTCTGCCAAGAAGACCCGTTCACCGGCACCTACTCCTGTACCGCCGATTGCCAGCAAGAGAGCGAGTGCGTGCTCTCCGGCCTGCCTTCCGAGATCGCGAAGGTCTGCTGCCCGTTCGGCTCGCGCTGCGAGGACGGCGCGTGCTTGCTCCCGGATCTCTCGATCGATCAGGAGCGGATGGCGTCGACCGCAGAGGTCGTGCTGCGCACGCCGAGCGAGTGCACCTTCATGGAGGGCTGCGTCGGCGGTCCGGGCCAGCGACGCCTCTTGAGGTTCGATCTCGCGACGCCGAACCTCGGCGACGGCGATCTCTTCCTCGGCGATCCCGAGGACAGCGATCTGTTCGAGTACTCGAGCTGCCACAACCACTTCCACTTCAAGGGGTACGCCAAGTACACGCTGGTCGACGCGAACAACGTAGAGGTCGGGACGGGCGAGAAGCAGGCGTTCTGCCTCCTCGACTACGACCAATGGGATCCGGGCGCCGACGAAGCGAAGTACCACTGCGGCTTCCAGGGCATCTCGCGCGGCTGGTCGGACATCTACGAGAGCAACCTGCCGTGCCAGTGGGTCGACGTGACCGACGTCCCGCCCGGCTCGTACACGCTCGTCGCCGAGGTGAACTTCGATCAGATCCTCGCCGAGAGCGACTACACGAACAACGTCGCGCAGATCCCGTTCGTGATCGAGGCCATCTCGTGCGGCACCGGCTGCGGTCCGTCGGAGCTCGCGTGCTGCGGTGACACCGACACGTGCGGGCGCGCCGAGAACGGCCAGTGCGACTGTGGCGGGTTCCAGCCCTGGGACTACGTCGACTGCGCGGCCTGCGCATTCTGCACGGACGCGACGACTTGCCCCGGCGGGTGCACCGCCGCGTCGGACCCGTGCTGCGATCCCGCCAACCCGTGTGCGCTCGGCACCGATGGCATCTGCCAGTGCGCGGGGACGCAGGCATGGGACGCCGCCGACTGCGCGGCGTGCGTCTCCGGCGATCCGGAGTGCGCGCCGGCCGACTCGTGCCCGCAGGGTTGCCCGAACAACAGCGGCGACGCGTGCTGCAGCGACCTCGACAACGACGCCTGCGGGTGGGCAGGCGACGGGTACTGCGACTGCGGCGGCGCCCCCACGTGGGAGTTCATGGACTGCTCGAGCTGCGCGTGTCTTCCGTAATCCGACGGTCTCTTCCGTAAGACGGGGCTCGGGAGTACGCTCGGCCGCGATGAACAAGCCCGTCTCTCTGTGCATCGCTGCCTTGTTGGGTCTCCTCTCCGCAGCATGCGGTGACTCGTCGTCGGCCAAGCCCGAGCCGAGCGGCAAGCCGGCCGCGACCTCGACGGCGAAGCCGACGTCGACGGCTGCGGCGACTGCGTCGGCTGCGCCCAAGAAGGACGACTCCGGCTGGTAAAGCTCGGCCGCTCCGGCGCCGGGCTCCTCGTCGCGCTCTTCGGGTGCAGCCCCGCACCTCCCGAAGCGCCGCCGCGCGCCAAGGCGGGCGGTGAGGCGCTCTCGTTCGGGGCGCTCCGTGTCGAAGAGCGCATCTTGCGGAGCTCGCGCGACTTCACCCTTCCTCTCGAGAAGACGAGGCTGGGACCGGATCCCTACGATCTGGTGCGCCTGCCGGACGGGCGCTTCGTGGGGCTACTTCGCGGCGCCGAAGAGCTGGTGCTGCTCGACTCGTCGCTGTCGCCGCTCGGGGCCCGCGTCCCTACGCCCGCGCGTCCCGAAGCCGTCGCGCTGACGGGCGCCGGCGAGATCCTCGTGGCCGCCGCTTCAGGAGCGACGCTCGCGGCCTATCAAGTTGACGGTACCGTCATGATTCCCGCGCCGGCTCACGATCGCGTCGTCCCCGGCGTGTCATCGGTCCGCGCGGTGGCGGTCGGTCCGAACGACTGCTTGCACGCCGTCTCCGAGCGCGAGGACAGGCTCGTCTCGATCTGCGGAGGTACGACGCGCTCGATGCGGACGCCCGCTGGCCCGTTTCGCCTCGACGTGACCGGCCGTCATGTGGTCGTCGCTTCGCTGATCGGTCACGCGATCGCGGCCGCGCCCCTCGGTGAGGACGGCTTTCCCTCCGGCGAGCTCTCGCCCGTCGTGCACGACGGCCCGTTCTTCGGCATCTCGGCGCGGGAGGCCCAGGGCCGGCTGCTCGTCGCGGCCGGCGGCGTCGAGGACGCGCCGCTCGACCGAACCGGAGGCTTCTTCGGCAACGTCGATTCGTTCGTCTGGCTCTACGCGTTCGAGGGCGGGTGGCGGCGCGTCGCCGAGGTCTCGGCGAGCGAGCACGGCGTCGTCACGCCGAAGGCGGTCGGCCTTCGCGTGGCCGATGGCGAAGCGAGGATCCTCGCCGCGGGTTACGCCTCCGAGGCCGCGCTCGAGATCGTGGTGCCGCTCGAAGGCGAGGGGAGCGTGCGTGCGCGCGCCGTCCCCGGGGCGCCGGGCATCGTCCGGTTGATCGACGCCGGAGGCGATCGCTGGATCGGGCCTTCGATGCTGCTCGATGCGTGGGTCGAGCCCGGTGGCGTGCTGCGCCCGGCGGGCGAAGAGCCGGCGAGAGACGAGGTCTTCCTCGGCGAGGCCCTCTTCTCCACGACGCTGATGGCGCCGTGGCAGTCCTCTCAGGATAAAAAAAGCCGCTTCACCTGCGAGACCTGCCACTTCGAAGGCGGGGTCGACGGACGCACGCACCGCACCGGGCGCGGCGAGATCGTCGCGACGACGAAGCCCCTTCGGGGCCTCTTCAACAATGCGCCCCACTTCACGCGCGCGCTCGACGAGGACACGACCGAAATGGTGTTCGCCGAGTTCCGCGTCGCCGCCGCGGCGTCGGGGCACGACGGATGGTTCTCGCTCGACGAGGCACCGCTCGCCTGGACGAAGCGCGTCCGCTGGGATCCGGCGCTCGATCGCTCGCCGCTCGGTCTTCGTCGCGCGCTCGTCGGCTACGTCGCGCATGCGGCGCACCCGCCGAACCCGAACGCCGCCGGCCGCTCGACGTTCACGGCCGACGAACGTCGCGGCGCCGAGCTCTTTCGGTCCCGCTGCAGCAGCTGTCATGCCGCCAGGCTCGTCACGAGCGACCCGTCCACAGAAGCGCCTTTCGACCGCTGGGAATCCCTCGTCCTCTCCGATGCCGGGCCGATCGTCTGGGCGCGAGACGGCTACGAGAAGACCGGGATCGAGCCCTACGTGCATCCCGACGGAGCGCGGCCGACGTCGCTGCGCCGTCTCGAGGACAAGCGGCCCTACTTCACGAACGGGCGCGCGAAGACCTTGGGAGAGGTGGTCGATGGAGCGCGCTGGGACCCAGGCGGCCGCTTCTTTCACGCCTCGGCGCCGCCCGATGCGCAGGGCCTGTCGCAGGCCGATCGCGCTCTGCTCCTCGCCTTTCTTCGCCTGCTCTGACGGCGCGCTCGACACCCGTCGAAACCCGCGGCAAAAGAACCTTGCGATGCTCCATCGCGTCCCGTTCCCCCGAGTCTCAGCCGCCGCCGTCGATCGGGCGCGCTCGCGGCTCGACGTGGAGCTGGGGCCGTCGAAGGTCGTCTCGGGCAGGGACGCCCTCGCGGCGTTCGCCGGCGACGAGTCCGAGAACGAGCCGGTGCTCCCCGACGTCGCCGTCCTCGCCGAGAGCGCCGACGACATCGCGAAGGTCCTCTGCATCGCCGAAGAGGCCGATGTGCCGGTGACCCCGCGCGCGGGCGGCAGCGGCAAGTCGGGCGGCTGCATTCCGGTGCAAGGCGGCATCGTGCTCGCCACCGCGCCGCTCGCGCGGATCAAGGACATCGATCGCAACGAGCAGGTCGTCGTCGTCGAGCCGGGCGTCGTCCTCGGCGACCTCCATCGCGCGGTCGAGGCCGAGGGCCTCTTCTATCCGCCCGACGCGAACTCTCTCTCTTGGTGCGCGATCGGAGGCAACGTCGCCGAGAACGCCGGCGGCCCGCGCGCCTTCAAGTACGGCGTGACGCGCGACTACGTCCTCGGCCTCGACGTCGTGACGATGGGCGGCACGAGGTCTTGGATCGGCCGGCGGACCAAGAAGGGCGTCACCGGCTACGACCTCACAGCGCTCGTCGTCGGCAGCGAAGGGACGCTCGCCGTCGTGACCGAAGCTGCGCTTCGCCTCATTCCGAAGCCGGAGCACGTGGTCACGCTCCTCGCCCTCTTCTCCGACGTCCACGCGACGGGGCGCGCCGTCGCGGCGATGCTCGAGGCGCGGGTCGTCCCCCGGTGCGTCGAGCTGCTCGATCGCGCGACCCTCGACGCGGTTCGCAAGCAGGGCCTCTCGCTCGACGAGCGCGCGGGCGCGATGCTGATCATCGAGGTCGACGGCCCCGAGCCCGCGACTGAGGTCGAGATGGAGCGCGCGGGCACTGCATGCGACGGAGCGGGCGCCCTCACGGTGCTGGTCGCCCAAGACGACGCGCAGCGCGATCGGCTCTGGGCAGCTCGACGTGCGCTCTCGCCGACGACCCGCGCGATGGCGAAGTTCAAGGTCTCCGAAGACGTCGTCGTGCCGCGCTCGAAGATCGGCGATCTTCTCGAAGAGGTCGATCGCATCCGGGAAAAGACCGGCATCATGATGCTCACCTACGGGCACGCGGGCGACGGCAACCTCCACGTGAACTTCCTCTGGAACGATCCTTCCGAAGCAGCCGCCGTCGACCGCGGTCTCGAGATGCTCTTTCGCGCAGTCGTCGGAATGGGCGGCACGCTCACCGGAGAGCACGGCGTCGGCCTTTCCAAGGCGCCCTACCTCTCGCTCGAGCAGAGCGCCGCGGTGATCGCTCTGCAGCAGCGCTTGAAGGACGCCTTCGATCCGAAGGGCCTCCTCAACCCCGGGAAGATTTTTCCGCGCGAAGGGCACGGGGTCTGTTGATGCGGATCCTCGGCATCGATCCGGGCACGCGTCACTTGGGCTGGGGCGTTCTCGAGCAGCACGGCACCAAGATCACCCACGTCGCGCACGGCGTCGTGAGCCCCGATGGTGACGCGCACCTCGCCGATCGCCTGGTCCACCTGGACGAAGCCCTCGAGCACCTGGTCGAGAAGTTTCGCCCCGATGCCGCGGCGGTCGAGGCAATTTTCTACGCCAAGGACGCACAGGCCGCGGCGAAGCTCGGCCACGCGCGCGGCGTCATCCTCCTCCGGCTCGCGAAATCCCGCCTTCCTATCCACGAGTATCCGCCAGCGCGGGTGAAGCGTGCGGTCACCGGAAAAGGACAGGCGACCAAGGAGCAAGTGGCGCAGCTCATGCGTGCGCTCTTGAACCTTGCCGAGCCGCCAAAACACGACGCCGCCGACGCTCTCGCCAATGCCTTTGCCCACCTCGCCATGGCGAAGTTCACCGCCGCGCTCTCCGCAGCCCGCCGTCCCTGAGCTCACCGTCGCTGGGCCCGTAAGCAGGCCGTTTGGCACACGTTGTGGTAGACAACCCCGGCGTCCGTGGAAGGGGCACAGGAAAAACGTGTCATGACAGAGACCCGCAGGAGCTTCCTCTCGTCCACCGCCGGAGCCGCCGCCCTGGCCGTCTTCTTCGGAGCGCGCGACGCGATCGCAGCGAAGCCCACCGCCGAAGAGATCGCCTTGCGCGTGCAGAAGTTCTACGACGGGACCAAGACCTTCCGCGCGAACTTCAAGCAGGTCTACTTCATCAAGGTCCAGAACAAGAAGAAGGAGTCGAAGGGCAAGGTCGTCTTCGAGAAGCCGGGCAAGATGAGCTTTTCGTACGAGACGCCCAACGGCAACCGCGTCGTATCCGACGGCAAGGTGATCAAGGTCTACGAGAAAGAGGCCGAGCAGATGTACGAGACGCCGGTCCAGAAGTCGCAGTACCCGGCGGCGCTCGCGTTCCTCATGGGTGAGGGCAAGCTCACCAAGGACTTCAAGCTCAAGCTCCTCGACTCTTCGACGATGAAGTTCGAGGGCGGCTACGTGCTCGAGGGCGTCCCGAAAGAGGCCTCGCCCGCATACCAGAAGATGCTGCTCTACATCGACGGCGAGACCGCGCAGGCCCGCCGCGTCCTGATCCTCGACGCGCAGGGCAACAAGAACCGCTTCGACTTCTCGAATCCGGTGATCAACAAACCGGTCGCGAAGAGCGAGTTCGAGTTCACGCCGCCGAAGGGAACGAAGATCATCAAGCCGTGAGCCACGGCGATCCGGGGCGAGAGAGCGGGGTGGGGGGCGGCAGCGTCTATCCCAGCGTCCCGCCCGAGCTCGCCGCGTACGTCCGGCCCGAGCCGGACCTCGGCCGCCGAATCGTCGGGGCGGTCCTGTACGCGCTCCTCCTCGCGCTCGGCCTCTTCCTGAACTTCGTCTTCTTCACGCTCGAGATCTGGAGCGGCAAGACGTCGCCCGATCGCGTGGCGGACGCGATGGCCTTCGGCGCCGTCCCCGCGTTCGTCATGCTTCTCTTGTATTTGCCGGTGCCGGCGGTGCTCGATCGCTTCGATCCCGAGCCGTGGTGGTGCTTGACCATGGCGTTCTTCTGGGGAGCGGCGATAGCGACCGGCGTCGCCGGTTTCGCCAACTCGATGGTGAGCGCGACGGTGACCGCCGATCGGGGCGAGGAGGCTGCTCGCTTCGTGACCACGGTGCTTTGTGCGCCGGTCACCGAAGAGATCATGAAGGGGATCCTCATCTGGGGATTCTTCTATTTCCTCAGACGCGAGTTCGACGGCGTCGTCGACGGCATCATCTACGCCTTCTTTTGCGCGCTCGGCTTCGCCGCGGTCGAGAACGTTTCGTACTACGCCCGCGCTGCGCTCGAGGGCGACGACGTCTTCGCGGCGACCTTCTTCTTGCGCGGCATCGTCGCTCCGTGGGGCCACCCGCTCTACACCTCGATGACCGGGATCGGGATCGGCATCGCGCGCGAGAGCTCGCGCACCTGGGTCCGCATCGTCGCTCCGATAGCGGGCCTGTCTGCCGCGATCCTCCTCCACGCGACCTGGAACTTCGTGCCGCACCTCGGCGGCGACGTGTTCTTGGTCTCGCTCCTTTTCTGGTTCGCGTTCGTCGGCGTCTTCGCGGTCATCGTCGTCGCGCTCGTCATGCGCAAAGGCCGAACCATCCGCGAGTTCCTGCGCGACGAGGTAGCCGTAGGAAACCTCACCCACGGCGAGGTCATGCTGATGACCAGCGCGTTCGGAAGGATCCGAACGTACCTGATGCCGCGCGGATCGCTCTGGCGGCAGCTGATCCGGGCCAGCGCGCGGCTCGCCCTCTGCAAATGGCACACGGCACGCGCGGTGCGCGGCCGGAAGCGGACGTTCTCGATCGAGTACATCGCGCCGCTTCGAGCGGACGTGAAGCGGATCCGGGCCGAGCTCTACGCTCCCTGACGTCGCCTCGCTCGCGATAGAGGCCGAGGCGCTTCTTCGGCGCGCCGGGGAAGACCTCGCCGGTTCGCGGGTTGCCCAGCGCGCCCTCGAGCACTTCGGCGAGGACGCAGCGTGTGTCGGTGGTGACGGCGAGGTCGCCGGGCGCCTCGAGCGCCGCTTCTTCGAGGCCGGGAAAGTCACCGAGGACGCGGCCACCGGCGGTGCCGCCGCCCATGAGCAGCATGATGCTCGCGCGCCCGTGATCGGTCCCGAGCGAGACGTTCTCGTAGGCTCGCCGGCCGAACTCGGTCATGACCACGACCGCCACCTTCCCGAGCTCGTCGTCGAGGTCCGCACGCAGCGCGGCGAGTCCCTCGGCGAGGTCCTTGCTCGTGGCCGCGAGCACGGCGCCCTGACCGAAGTGCGTGTCGTAGCCCTGGTGGTCCACGGTCACGACCTCGACGCCGAGCTCGCGTCGATGGCGAAGGAGGAACGCGGCTTCGGCGAGGTTCTTGCCGAGCCGCGTCTTCGGGTAGCGGTCCGCACGCGGTCCGCTCTCGCGCGCCAGAGCTGCGAGGCGGTCCGAAACCTCGAGCGCGTGCATCGCGGCCTCGCCGAGGTCCGATGCGAGCGAGAGCGCTCCCTTTCGCTCCTCCGCGTAGAGGCCCCCGAGCGCCTCGGCCACCGGGCCGCCGACGCCGAGGCCCAGATCGACGGAGCGCTCGACGGCGGTGCACGCCACGCCGCGCAGCGACTCCGGTGCGCGCGCGCCGAGCGCTACGGCCGCGAGCCTCCCTGCGCGCGGCCCCGGCCGCGTCGACAGGTGGCGAGCGAGGAAACCTCCGGCGACCTGACCGGCGCTCTCTCCGGAGAGCTCGAGCCGGTCCTGCGCCTCGAAGTGGGATCGCGTTCGATCGTCGGTTCCGACGGCGTGAACGACGGCGAGCTCGCGCGCCGAAAAGGCCGGCTCGAGCGCGGCCAGCGAGGGTGCGAAGCCGAACCGGCCATCGAGGTCGATGACGGCGTTGTCACGCCGCCCGGGACGAGCGTCGGCGAGGGATGGACGGAGCTCGTAGAGCCGATCGTCCGCGTGCGGCGGGACGAGCGCGAGGCCGTCGGCGCCGCCTCGGAGGAACACCAAGAGGAGCGCTGTCTCGAGAGGGCGTGCTTCGGGTTGCATCAGAACCTCTGGAACGCCGGGCCCGAAAGGGCGAGCGCCACCTTGGCCGAGGGAGCAGAGACCCGATCGAGCGCGGCTCGTTCGGCTTCGGTGGGCGAGCGGCCGAGGACGTGCGCGATGAGCCCGAGCTCGCCGCCGGCCGCGCGGCAGAGCCGCTCGATCGAAATGCCTGCGCCGTCGAGCTTCGCGTCGGCGAGCTCGCTCGCGAAACGAAACCGAGCCCCGATCGTCCCCAGCCAAGCGTCGCCGCGATCCGGGTAGCCGTCCGGCGAAGGCCAGGCGTAGAGCGCGTGCCCCATCCGCGCGAGGGCTTCGAGCACTGCTCCTTTGGCGTGCGTGTCGGCGCCGAGCGCGCGCAGCGCCGAGACGACGAGGCGGAACGGGCGCTTGATCTTCTGGCCGGCGCTCTCGCGAAACGCGTCCGAGGTCAGGACGGTTCGGACGACGGCCGCGATGTCGCCGCCCGTCGCGGCGAAGGTGGAGGCCAGTCTGGTGATTACGTCTTCGGGTGGGTCGTCCGAGACGAAGGTGCGGGCGATCTTGGTCGCGATCCTGCGCGCGGTGCTGGGGTGAGCCGAGAGGATGTCGAGCACGCGGTCGACGTCGGATCGCCCGCCGCCCGCTTCGATGGCGTGTCCGAGCACGACCTTCGCCCCGCCGTCGTGCTTCTCGGGTACGAAGCCGACAGCTCCGGGCCTCCGGCCTTCGCGCTCGAGCACGAACCCCGTCAAGCAGCGGGCGACCTCGCGGACGTCGGTCTGCGTGTAGCCCGCGTCCGCGCCCAGCGTATGAAGCTCGAGGAGCTCGCGCGCGTGGTTCTCGTTGGGATTGTCGGACGCCTCGTTGCCGGCGCCGTCGAGGTAGACGAGCATCGCGCTCGAGGTGGTCACCGCCGCCAGGATGTCGCGGAAGCGCCCGAGCGCGTGGGCTCGGATGACCTCGCGATCGTACGGTGCGCGAAGGTGCCTGCAGGCGTCCTTGCCGATCGCGACGTGAAAGTGATCGCCCCAGAGCTCGGTCATCACCTCGAGCAGCTGCCGCTTCGAATACACCGCGCGGAGGACGGCGTGTCGTGACAGCTCGACCTCGATCTGTTCGGGAGGAAGCTCGAACACCAATCCCGCGTCGAGGTGAGGAACATCGATGGCCCCCGCCCGCAGATCGCAGGCGAGGTCGTCGATGCTCGACGGCGCGAGCTGCGCATCGAGCCAGGCCCGCTGGCCCATGCTCCGGAGCGCGTCGAGATCGCCGGGGCGGGCGCCGAAGGTGGCGCGGGAGAGCAGGTGCACGTCGCCGTCGACGCGCTCGCCTTCGGGAACCGAGAACGAGGCGGGGATGTCGTCGCCGGCCAGACCGGCGACCGCCGAGAGTACGCGATCGCAGCCCACGGCGGAGAGCGCGGTCCCGGCGGCGAACGCTCGTCGCGAGAGCACGTGCCCGGCGGGGATCATCGCGCCCATCCGCTCGGCGCGCTCATCGGGACGGCGGCGAGAACAGGGATGGGCGCCGGCTTCGGAGCGCGGCGAAGCGACATGCACGCGGCGCCCGTGCCTACGATGAGCGCGAGCGGTGCCACGAGCACCCAGCCGACGATCGGGAGCGCAGCCGCGAAGAGAAGGACGACCGATCCCCGCGCGACGACGGCGGACGGTGTGCTCCCTTCCGGCGTCAGGGAGAGGCCGATCTGTCGCGCGACGCCTGCCAGGCCGGCGAGCACGAATCCGACGGCCAGCGCGAGCCCGATGACGCCGAAGAGGCGTGCCGGGCCGGCGGCTGCGTTCAGCAGCACGGCGACCGCGAGAACGCCGGCGAACATAGCGAACAGACCGATCGAAAACGAAGCAACCGGTCGCGTCCGCGCGACGGTGGACGTGCGCTCGATGAAGCCCGGCGCGAGCGCGAGCACCAACAAGAAGTAGGCCGTGGCCCCGGCGAAAAAGAGAACGACCAGCGCACCCACGAAGAAGGTGCTCCCCAAATACGGCATCGGTACCTCCGAGAAGGGGTTCGCCGAGCGAGAGTCGTTTCTTTCGACGATCTTTCGGGCTACGAAAGCCGCTCACGATGCAGTTGGTATCGCGCTTTCTTTTGGCGATCTTCGCGCTGGTCATGCTTGCGACGCTTTCGGGATGCGTCGTGGTTCCCCAGAACCGCCGTCGCTACCTCGCCGACCCGACGATGGCCCCGGTCGAGGATTCTCTCGAAGCCAAGGCCCGCGACAAGCTCCACACGACGCGAGAGGCGGCGAGCGGAGGCAACGGCCAGCCCGCCGGCGGAGGCTGCTCCTGTGGGAATTGACGTGCACCGATCGGTGCTCGGCTTCGCGTTCGCTGCTTCGGTCGTCGTGACGAACGCAGCGCGCGCCGCCGAGCCCCAGGCCGATCCGGCGCCGCTGCCCTCCAGCGCGTCGGCCGCACAGGTAGAGCTGCTCGATGCGGTCGCCGAAGAAGACCGCGGCTGGCGCTGGGAAGAGATGCGCTTCTTCACGGCGTTCATGTACCAGGATGGCCACGGCCTCCAGTCGCAGGCGGGGCCGGTCGCCGGGCGCAACCGCGAGACGATGTGGGTCGTCGAGCCGATGATGCAGCTCAGGGTGCGGCAGAACGACGAGCTCGTGCACGAGCTCACGGTGCCCGTCGACATCGTGAGCGCGGCGTCGACCGACGCCGTCGACGCCGTCAGCAAGGCCTCCGAGTACAACGAGGCGGCGACCCTCGATCTGACGAGCACCTACAGCCCGAACGACGTGGTCGACATGTCGTTTCGCTTCGGCTTCCACTACGAGGAGCCGATGCGCTCGTTCCTCGGGGGACCGAGCGTCGCGTTCCACCTGCTCGAGGACAACACCGTCATCGGTCTGAACATGATGGTGGTCTCCGACGGCTTCGACCCCCACATGGCCAATGGCAAGGACGTCGGGTTCGCGGCGCGCACGTCGTTCGGCTTCAACGCCACGTTGCTCCAGGTCCTGTCCGAGACGACGCTCTTCGACGCCTCGTTCGGGACGACCGAGCAGTGGGGCACGCTCGAGACGACGTGGAACTCGGTGATCGCGTTCCGCCAGCCGACGAAGGACAACCAGCGCCCGGCCTCGCGCATCAACGAGAAGTTTCCGAAGAGCCGCAACCGCAACGCGTTCTTCGCGCGCCTCTCGCAGCTGTCGCCGGGCTCGGGCACGACGGGCAAGGTCGGCTACCGGTTCTACGTCGACGAGAACGGCACGCTCGCGCACACGACCGAGGCCCAGCTCTACCAGTATTTCGCGCCGTTCCTCTACGTTCGGGCGCACGGGCGGCTTCACACCCAGACCGCGCCGAGCTTCTGGGTTCCCTTCGTGATCGAGCCCTACGAAGAGAGCCTCAAGCGAACGAGCGACAGCGATCTCGAGGATCTGATCGCGCGCGAGGCCGGCGTGCGGATCGTGCTGCTCCGCGACCAGGCGCCGGCTTCGTTCCGGTCGTCGGACTCCTTCAGCCTCGAGTATCTTCGCTACCAGCGCGACAACGACCTCCACATCGACTTCGGTTCCCTGGGGTATGCGCGGAGTTTCTGATGGCGAACTCGACACGTGTTCTCGCTCTGGTTTTTCTCGCGGCGATCGGCGCGGCCTGCTCCTCGGCGACGCCGCAGACGAAGGAGCCGGCGGCGGCGCAGGCAAAGGCCCGGCGCGAGCTGCCCGACGTGCAGATCGCGCCGCTCGACGGCGGCGGGGAGCGCAGCGTGCGTGAGGTGGTAAAGGGCAAGGTCGCGGTGATCGATCTGTGGGCGACTTGGTGCACCGCCTGTCGCGAGGTGACCAAGAACGTCGAGCTCCTTCACCGATCCAAAGAAGGCACCGATCTCTTGGTGATCGGTGTCGACGTCGGCGAAGAGCGCGCCAAGGTCGAAGGCTTCCTCGAAGGAAGAAAGCCCGCGTATCCGATCTACCTCGACCCCAGGCTCACGCTGCCCGATGGCCTCGGACAGGACGAGCTTCCCGCGATCATCGTCGTCGATCGAGAGGGCGCGGTGCGCCTGGTGAAGAACCGCATCGACGCCGCCGTCATCGGGCTCGTCGACAACCTGTTGACGCAGGGAGCGCCCGCGCCGCTCATGAGCGGCGGCGCGGCGGCGCCCTGATCGATTCTGGCGGTGGCGCTCTCCGCGATCGCGGGGGCGCTCGCATGGATCAGGCGACGTCGATCGCCGGGTCGCCCTCGGAGCGTGTCGTGATCTCGCCGATGCGAGCGGCGCGCGCTCCGGTCGCGAGCAACGCTTCGACGAGCTTCTCTGCATTGTCTGACGGAACCGTCAGGAGCAGACCCCCGGAGGTCTGTGCGTCGGCAAGGAGGAGCTTCGTCGTCTCGTCGATGCCTTGCGCGAAGCGAGTGACCGCCTCGATATAGCGGAGGTTCTTTCGGGTGCCGCCGGGGATGAAGCCACCGTCAGCGAGGTCGGTCGCGCCCGGAAGGAGCGGGACGCTCGCGGCGTGAAGCATCGCACGCGCGTTGGAGGCGTCCATCATGTGGCGCAGGTGACCGAGCAGGCCGAAGCCGGTGACGTCGGTCGCCGAGGTCGCGCTCGCTGCGAGGCCGAGGTCGCGCGCCGCAGCGTTGAGCGTCCGCATCTGACGAACCGCGCCTCGAACTACATCCTCCGGCGCCTTCGCGGCCCGGGACGCCTGAACGATCACCCCGGTCCCGATCGCCTTGGTCAGCACCAGCGCTTGGCCGGGTCGCGCTCGCCCGTGCGTCCAGGCCTTGGAAGCCGACACGGTGCCGGTCACGGACAATCCCGCCTTGGGCTCGGGATCGACGATGGTGTGCCCACCGACGATGGCGCAGCCCGCTTCGCGGCAGACGCTCGAGAGCCCCTCGAGCACGGCCCCGAGGACGTCGAGGTCCAGCTCCGAGGTCGGAAAGCCCACGAAGCCGAGCGCGACCTTGGGCGTCCCGCCCATCGCGTAGACGTCGCTCAGCGCGTTGGCGGCCGCGATGGCGCCGAAGGCCTCGGGGTCGTCGACCATCGGCGTGACCACGTCGATCGTCATGACCAGCCGGTCATCGGAGCCGAGCTCCGGGCGCACGAGGGCCGCGTCGTCGAGGGGCCCCGGCGACTGGTCGACCCACGGGTGCGGGCCGAACGGGCTAGCTGTTTTCAGAACCTCGACCAGGCTCTCGGCGGGGAGCTTCCGCGCTCAACCGCCGCCCTGGACGAGCTCCATCAGGCGTTTTTTCATTCTTGAAGGTCTTAAAGGAACAAGAGCCGTGGCGCAAAGCTCCCAGAAAGGCTAAAAGCGCCCCGCAAACATGGCCATTCAGCGCACACTTTCGATGATCAAGCCGGACGCGATGGAGAAAAACTCCTCCGGCGCCATCCTCGCCCGCTTCCAGGAAGAGGGCTTCATCGTCCGCGCGATGAAGCAGATCCACCCGACCCGCGCCCAGGTCGAGGGCTTTTACGCCGAGCACAAGGGGCGCGGCTTCTTCGACGAGCTCGTCACGTTCATGTCGCGCGGCCCGATCATCGTGCTGTGCCTCGAGCGCGAGGACGCGATCGCGAAGTACCGCGACGTGATCGGCGCGACGGATCCCGCCAAGGCGGCGCCGGGCACCATCCGCAAGCTCTACGGCTCCAACGTCGGCGAGAACGCGGTTCACGGCTCCGACAGCGAGAAGAGCGCCGCGCGCGAGATCGCGTACTGGTTCGCCGGCTACGAGGCGGCGCCCACCGCAGAGTGATCGCTCTGTTTATGGATGCGCACCTGACGGTGCGCATCGACGGAGGCCGCGTTGACTGCTGATCCCGAAAAGATCCGGCATCTCGTCGAAGCCGCGTACCGCGACCGCGCGCTCCTGCAGTCGGAGGAGCACGCGCGCGCCGTGCACGAGACGATCGCCTTGCTCGACCAGGGCAAGGTCCGCGTCGCGAGCCCGTCCGGAGAGGGCTGGGTCACGCACGCCTGGACGAAAGAGGCGATCCTTCTCTACTTCGCGCTCACCAAGGTCGAGCCGTCGGAGGCGGGGCCGCTCTCGTTCTGCGACAAGATCCCGGTCAAGAAGGGCCTCAAAGAGGCAGGCGTCCGCGTCGTGCCTCCCGGGACCGTGCGTTACGGCGCGTTCCTCGAGAGCGGCGCGATCGTGATGCCGGGCTACGTCAACATCGGCGCGTACGTCGGCGCCGGTACGATGGTCGACACATGGGCGACCGTCGGCAGCTGCGCCCAGATCGGACGTGACGTTCACCTCGCCGGCGGCGTCGGGATCGGAGGCGTGCTCGAGCCCCCGGGCGCCCAGCCGGTCATCGTCGAGGACGGCGTCTTCGTCGGATCGCGCGTCGTCATCGTCGAGGGCATGCACGTCGAGAAAGAAGCGGTGATCGGCGCCGGCGTCGTCCTCACCTCGTCGACCGTGATCATCGACGTGACCGGTCCCGAGCCTGTCGAGATCCGCGGCCGCGTCCCCGCCCGCAGCGTCGTCATCCCAGGCGTTCGCCAGAAGAAGTTCCCGGCCGGCGAGTTCGGCGTTCCGTGCGCCCTGATCATCGGGCGCCGCACCGAAGCAACCGATCGCAAAGTCTCGCTGAACCAGGCCCTGCGCGACTTCGCGGTGCCGGTTTGAAACCCAGCCTGAAAGACCTGAAGACGACCGTGCGCGGCTTCGACGGCCGCGGCGAGCTGACGGTCATCGACACCTTGATGTGGCTGGTCCGCATCCCTTCGCTCTACGGCGAAGAGGGCCCGCTCTGTGACGCCGTCGCGGCGAGGCTCGCCGCGATTCCTCTGGCCGCGCCGATCCGCCGGTACGGGCATTCGCTCGTCGTCCCCGTATCGCGCGGGACCGGCGGCTCGAAGATCGCTCTCGTCGGTCACCTCGACGTCGTCCGCACCGAGCACGAGGGCGAGCCGCGGATCGAGGGCGACAAGCTCTACGGCCCGGGAGCGGCCGACATGAAGAGCGGTCTCGCGATCATGATCGACCTGGTCGAGCGATCTCTGAAGGACGTCTCGACGAAGATCGACCTAACGCTCGTGTTCTACGCCCGCGAAGAGGGACCCTTCGCCGACAACGAGCTCGGCCCTGTGCTCGAGGCCGATCCCGAGCTCCGTCATGTCGACCTCGCCGTCTGCATGGAGCCGAGCGACAACAAGCTGAGCTTGGGCGCGTCGGGCTCGATCCACGCGACGATCAAGTTTCGCGGCAAGACCGCGCACAGCGCCCGCCCCTGGCAGGGTGAGAACGCCATCCACAAGGCCGGCTCCTTCCTTGTCGAGCTCGGAGCGCTCGCCCCGCGTGAAGCGACGATCGACGGCCTCTGCTACCGGTCGGTGTTCTCGGCGACGATGGCCCATGGCGGCCGCGGCCGGAACGTCGTTCCCGACGAGTTCGTGATCAACCTCAACCATCGCTTCTCGCCCGATCGAACGCTGGAGCAGGCGCAGGCCGACATTCTGGAGCTCGTGGCCGGCCGCGCCGACGTCGAATGGCTCGACCGGAGCCCGGCAGCTCCCCCGTATGCCAACCATCGGCTGGTCCTGGCGCTCAAAGACGCGGGCGTCGCCGGGGTCGAGCCAAAGCAGGCCTGGACCGACGTGGCGCGCTTCGCCGCCGTGGGGATCGCGGCCATCAACTTCGGTCCGGGCGACAACGCGCAGGCGCACCAGAAGAACGAGCACACCTCGCTGGCCAAGCTCCTCGTCGGGCGTGAGATCGTGCACCGCTGGCTCTCTCGGCTAGGCTAACCTGCCGCCCCAAGGCCGATGGCCAGCCTGAGCTCCCTGATCGTCCAGAGACAGGTCGCGTCGATCGTCGACGTCGAGCAGGCGATCGCCCGCCAGGTGATCCACGGCGGCGATCTGGTGACCAACCTCCTCGAGGTGGCGCCGCAATGCGAGCACGCGCTCACCCGGGTTCTCAGCGAAAGCCTCGGATTTCCGAGCATGCCGCCGGGTCGCCTGCCGGCGCCGACGTCGGACGTCCTCGACCTGATCTCGGTCGAGGTGGCGCTTCGGTCTGGCATCTTCCCGCTTCGGCTCGCCGGGCGGTCGCTCGTCGTGGCGACCAGCGAACGGCTGGCGGCCAGCGTCGAGCACGACCTCGCGTACTCGCTCGGCCTGGACATAACTCCGGTTGCGGCGCCCCTCATCCGCATCCGCGAGGGGATAGCCGCCCACTACGGGGTCCCGCTCGAGCCCCGGCAGCTTCGGCTGGTTCAGAAGCTCGACGGGATCGAGGGACCGCGGACGGCCTCGCGCCCCAATTTCCCGGCGGTCGCCGAGCTGCCTCCGGTGAGCCTGCGGAGCGGCGTCTCGAGCCCGCCGGCCGCGCGATCGAAGACCCCGGTCATGAAGCACTCGGGGCAGCTCCCCGCCGTCGTGCCCCAGGATGCCTCCAAACCCCCGCCGCCCAGGGACGATCGAACCACCGATCCGGGCGAGCCGCCCCTCGATCCCTCGCTCCCGCCCGCCTACGTCGACTCGCCGCCGAGCACCGAGCGCACGGTCGACAGCCTGCCCGCGTCGCCCGCGGCCGCGAGCGAGCCGCCGCGTCGATCGTCGATGCCCCCGCGGAGCTCGCCGGCGGCGTCGAGCTCGCCGCCGCCGCCTCCGCCGGTCATCGCGGCGCCGCCTCCGGCGCGGGTCGAGCCGCACGTCCCGGTGCCCGACGACTCGCCCAGGCCGCCGACGATGGTCGACCGCAAGGCGCTGGCGCGGCTCCTGAAGCGTGAGGTCGACAGCAAGCGCAAGGTGACGCGCACGGCTCGCCGCAAGGGGCCGTTCTCGCGCGTCGACGCCGAGCGCGAGCTGGAGAACGCCAAGACGCCGGACGACGTACTCGATGCGTTCTTCGGCTTCGGCTCGCAGTTCTTCGAGTACAGCGCGCTCTTCGTCGTGCACGGCGACGTGGCCGAGGGCCGCGACGCGTGGGGCCCCGGCGCCGATCACCTTCGGGTGATCGGGCTCGGCGTTCCGCTCGATCTCCCGAGCGCGCTGTCCAAAGTGAAGAAGGACGGTCGTGTCCTCATCACCCGTCTCGACGATGACGACATGGATCGCGAGCTTCGCAAGGACCTCGGTCGCGCGAGCCCGAAGCCGAGCCTCGGCGCCGTCATCCCGCTCACCCTTCGCAATCGCAGCGTCGCGATGCTCGTGGGCGACGACGGCGAGAACGACGTGACCCTCGCGAACCTCGGCGATCTGCTCGGCTTCAGCGCGATAGCCTCGTCGCAGCTCGAGCGTCTCGCCCTCCTCAAGAAGGGCAAGAAGCCCACGCTCGCCGGGCTCGTGGCGCCGCGGCACCGGCCCGCGAACGTCGCGGCGCTCGCGCGAGCCTTCGGTGCGGGCGAATCGACCTCCGAGCCTTCGATGCAGGCCCCGGTGCAACCGCCGCGTCAGCAGACCGCGCAGTTTCCGCCGGTCGTTCCGCCCGAAGACGCTTCGCGCGTCGCTGCACCCCCGCCTGCGCCCGCGCCGGAACGTGCTCTGCCTCCCGAGAAGCCGGCGACGACGCCGGGCACCGGTCCGATGCGGGCGCCGTCGGTCCTCATCCGGACCGACACCCCGACCGAGGGGACGCCTTCGCTGGCGTCGTCGGCCGACGTCGGCGTCTCGCCCGGCGCCGCGAGCGTGCGTCCGTCGGGGCAACGGCCGGACACCACGCAGCCCTACGACGACGCGGTGCTCGATCGGCCGACGCCCGTGGGGTCGAACGAGCCCGAGGCCCCGAGCGCGCATGACGAAACCGTCCTCGCGGAGCACGTCCTCGGCAAGAGCTCGCCGCCGCGCGTGGTGGTTCGTCCGGAGAGCGAAGCTCGCCAGTCGTTCTCGCGTCCCATCCCGCGAGAGGACGACGAGGACGCGAGCGCGGTGGTCGCCGAGCATTCGGATGACGAAGACGACGACGCGTGGAACGAATCCGACGTTCCGCATCGCGAGAGCGATCGCATCGGCACGTACCACCTGGTCCCGCGGCCCGCCGATACGCGCGTGCGCGGCGACGAGCCCGCGGACGTCGACAGCCTGCTCGAGCGGGCGCTCATGGGCGGCCTCGAAGGAGAAGAGGCGATGAGCGAGCTCCTCAGCTTCGCCGAGCATCACTTCCCGAAGCTCGTCGAGCGGTTTCCGGGGCCGCTGTCCGTCGATCGCTTTCGCGTGCGTGAAGCCATCCCGCCCGCCTCCGAATGCGGGCCGCTCCTCAAGCTCCTCGTCACCTCGCGACGCACGACCCTGCCGTTCATGACGGTTCGCAGCGCGTCGCCCGACGTCGAGCAGCGCTTCTGGGCGACCCACGTCCTGGGCGAGCTCCTGTTCGCCGAATCGTCGAACGCCGTGTTGCCGCGCCTCTTCGACGACGACGTCTCGGTCCGTCGCGTCGCGCGTCGAGCCGCCCAAGCGCTCGTGTCCTCGGGCGCGCCCGGCGACCCGATCAAGACGAGCCTCGAGCACACCCTGCGCAACCAGGACGAGCCGATGCATCGCAGGCTCCTCGCCATCGAGGCGCTCGCCGACGTCCGCGTCCCCGCCGTGGTCCCGGTCCTCATCTCTGCGCTCGCCGATCCTTCCGACGCCGTCGTCGAAGCCGGCCGCACCGCGCTCATCGTCGTCACTCGCCAGGACCTCGGACGCATCCCCGACGTCTGGCGCCACTGGTGGGATGCGCACCAGCACGAGCATCGCGTCGAGTGGCTCATCCGATCGCTCACGCACGAGAGCGCGAGCATCCGCCGAGCCGCAGGAGACGAGCTCAAGCTCGTGACCAGAGAGTACTTCGGGTACTACGACGACCTTCCGCAGAGAGAGAGGGAACGCGCGCAGGAGCGGTACCTCACCTGGTGGCGCGAAGAAGGGAGATACAAGTTCCGCTGACGGAGCTTGTACGTGCAAGTGAACGTGAAGACGTGAACGTGAAGACGTGAACGTGAAGACGTGAACGTGAAGACGTGAACGTGTACGAGAGGAGCGTGAACGTTCACGTTCCAGGTTTCACGTGGACGAGCCCGAGCCCGAGTACGAGCCCGAACACGTGAAGGGACACGGGGATCGTGAGGGAGTGTCAGAAAATTTGTGTAACTGGACCTGCATGGGCGACCCCAACTCCTGGAGACGCTCTGTATGGACTCGACTGCAGCCACCTTGAAGCCGGAG
>JBGTSH010000158.1:0-22776 GCA_041940405.1 Polyangiaceae bacterium | reverse complement strand
AAAATCGCTCTGAGAAGGGTTGCCCATTGACCGTGAATTAACCGGTGGCATCACTATATCTAGCGGTACGGTTCAACCCGTCACCACAACAGCATGTGGTTTGGGCCAGAACCGAGTCGAGTTAACACAGAGCTAAATTCGGGGGCTGAAACATGCAGGCACGGGCGGAAAAAGCAGGGGTTCACCGCATGGGTGAAGTCCATCGCGGCAAACCCAAGCCGCTGCGCCCGCTGAAGGTTGTCGAGAAGGTCGTTACGGATCCGAGCCGCGATGCGCTGCTGACGGAATTCGGCAAGACGACGCTCACCGATCGCTATCTGCTGCCCGGCGAAAGCTATCAGGACATGTTCGCGCGCGTCGCGACCGCGTTCGCTGGGTCGATTGCGAGCGCCTTGTCGAAGTACGGGATCGCGTCTCGCCAGTTGATCCCCGTTCGGGCCACGCGAGCCTGCATCAAGAGGACGGCGACCTTGCCCTCTTCGTCGCCGGCCCGAACCGAGCTTTGTGCCTTGTCGACGTAGCCGCGCGCCTGGTTGCGGTCCTCGGCGAGCTCGGCGGCGAGCAAGAGGCGCTGCCAGGTCGGCTCGGTCTCGGCTGCGCGCCGAGCCAGGTCGCGGGCCTTGTGCTCGCCGCGCGGGTTTCCGCGGGTGAGCTTCAGGTAGCGGGCGTACGCCTCGAGATCGGCGGCGCGGGGCGAGGCGCCCGAGGTCAGCTTCTCGAAGGCCTGGATCGGCCCGAGGACGGAGCCGGCTGCGGGCTTCTTGGGTGCCGCCTCCGGGGTTCCCTGAAAGAGCGCGGGGTCGGCGACCGCTTCGAACGCGTCGGACTTGCCGCCCTTCTCGTCGCCGAGGCGCACCGCGAGCTTCGGCGAAACCGAGTCGCTGCAGACCTTCACCGTCAGGCGGTGCGTCCCCGACCCGACCTCGACGGTCGCTGCGGAGCGATCGAAGTCGAAGCCGCGGTAAGCGGTGTCCTCGAGGACCTTTTCGCCGTCCCACCACATCCGGAACGCGCCCTCGACGCCAACCCAGACGGTCGCCTTCGAAGCGGTCGACTTGGGGTCGCGTTTCTTCACCACCGTCGTCGCGTAGGCGCACACCTCTTCACGGGGGCGAACCCAGTCCCCGAGATCCAGCACCATGCTGCGACGCTCGGGTGGTACGGCGCGCCAGCGGACCGCCCGCTCCTTGCCGTCGAACGCACGACCGAAGACGATGGGGTCGTTCAGCTCGAGCTCGGGCTGGTAGGGCGTGGCGAGGCCGATGCGGTTCTCGTCATCGAAAGGACCGACGAAGAGCCACTTGTCGACCAGGCCGACCGAGCCCATGCGCTGGGCCGCACCATCGAAATCCCCGCGACGGCTGCGGGCTTCGGCGAGGAGCAGCTCGGCGTAGACCCGGGTGGCAGGCGCGCTCGCACGAGATGCCGCGTCCTCCAAAGCGGGCTCGATCTTCTCGGGATCGACGAGGTCCCACAGCGACTGGATCGACCGCAGCGCCGCGTACGCCTCCGGCCCGCGGGCGGCCGGGGCTTCGTTCGCGTAGCGGGAGAGCTCGGCAGCCAGGGCCCCTTCGGCTCGAACGGGCGCCGCCTGCGCCGAGACGGCCAAAGCCGCACCCAGGGCCGCTACCCACGTGAAAGACCCGAGCTTCGGCATGAGGCGCCTTTCTCTTACCTCGGTTTTCGGTGGGCAGCGAAGCAGTTGAAGTCCCCCGGCATCCTCGGATATTACCGACAAGCGGTTTTGTCGGTGGTGTGAAGGATGCGGCGCCCGCGTCGGGCGCCCGGAGGCATGATGGTCAATCCTCAGATGGTGATGTACGAGGAGGAGTTCAACCAGATTCAGACTGTGGTTGACCACCTCGTGAAGAGCGCGAACGCGAAGAGCGTCTTCATCGTCGACAAGAACGGGCAACTCATCGCCGCGAGCGGCGATGTCGAGCACTTGGACACGACCTCCCTCGCCTCCCTCACGGCCGGCAACATCGCAGCGACCGGCGGCATGGCGAAGCTCCTCAAGGAGAACGAGTTCGCCACCCAGTTTCACGAAGGCGAGCGCGCCAACGTCTACATCACGCTCGTCGGCAACCGCGTCATCCTCGTCGTCATCTTCGACGCGAAATCGAGCCTCGGCCTCGTCCGCCTTCGCGTGAAGAAGGCGAGCGAGGAGCTCAACCACATCTTCGAGAACCTGCTGAAGAAGGTCCAAGAGCCCGGCGCCGATTCTCCGTTCGCGGAGATAACCGACGAGGACATCGACAACCTCTTCAACGACTAGGAGCGCGCCATGAGCTTCATCAATTTGATGGCGCGCGAGATCAACTGCAAGATCGTCTACTACGGTCCCGGCCTCTGCGGGAAGACGACGAACCTGCAGTACATCTACGAGCGCACGAACCCGGAAGCGAAAGGCAAGATGATCAGCCTCGCGACCGAGACCGATCGCACGCTGTTCTTCGACTTCCTCCCGCTCGCCCTCGGCGAGATCCGCGGCTTCAAGACGCGCTTTTACCTCTACACCGTCCCCGGCCAGGTCTTTTACGACGCGAGCCGCAAGCTCATCCTCAAAGGCGTCGACGGCGTCGTGTTCGTCGCCGACTCGCAGATCGCCCGCATGGAAGCGAACCAGGAATCGCTCGAGAACCTGCGCACCAACCTGGCAGAGCAGGGCTACTCGCTCGACAAGATCCCGTTCGTCATGCAGTACAACAAGCGCGACATGCCCGACATCGCGACGGTCGAAGAGCTGCGCGAGCTGCTCAACCCGACCAACATCCCGGATTTCGAGGCGTGCGCTCGGACCGGCGTCGGCGTCTTCGACACGCTCAAGGCCGTGGCGAAGCTCGTGCTCACCGAGCTCAAGAAGGGCGGCCCGTGACCACGCGCCGAGACTGGTGACGATCCGCTTTCCCGAGCGTTCGTCCCTGTGGTTTCACCCCCCAAGCCCCCCTCACTTCGTGAGGGGGGTTTTGCGTTTTACTGACAAACCGCGTTGTTCGCCGGATCGATGGTCGAGCAGTCGGCCTCGTTCTCGGCGCACGACCCGGGGTTGAGGCAGTAGTCGCAGACCCCGACCGTCGCGTTCTCGCAGTCGCTGTCGGCAGCCCCGCAGCCGCAGTCGCACGAGTCCATCGTTCCCTCGCCGTAGTAGGTCGGATCGCACGTCCAGGCCGTAGGGACACATGCGGCGTCGAGCGTGCACGAGAAGCCCGGCCCTCCGCAGTTCTCGACGGGCTCGCCCATGATCGCGACGCAGTCGGGATCGAGCGCGCCACACGCGCAGTCGCAACCGTTGCCGACCCCGCCGTTGTACTGGTCGGCGGGACACGTCCACGAGGTCGGCACGCCTTCGCAGACGCCCATCGGCACGTTGCACGTCTGGCCGTCCTCGCAGCCGATGTCCGGAAGGCCGGCGACGCAGTCCGAGTCCGCGACGCCGCACTCCCCGCAGTTGCACTCGAGCTTGTCACCCCAGAGCACATCCACGCAGACCCACTCCGGGGGCGGCGGCTCGAAGTCGAACGTAGCGCTCGCGAAGTGCAGGCACTCGCCGCCGGGGACCGGGGTCGTCGTGTAGTCGGGATCGATCGTCACCTCGACCAGCGTCACGTCGGAGACGCTGCCGCTGATGAAGGGATGCGACGTCGTGCCGAGCTCCATCGTCCCCGACTGTTGGAAGAAGTACTTCACGACCGAACCGTCACCGGCGACGTCCTGAAGCAGGAGGACGCATGTCGAGCACGAGTTGTAGTTGCCGTTTTCGCCAGCCGACAAATCGATCGTGCCGGTCGGGTACGGATCGCCCTTCTCGTAGATGTAGAACTCGAGGTTGAGCGAGTCGGGATCCGAGCCGCCGATCTCGGGGGTGGCGAAGAAGTACGACCCGATCTCGGTGTTGGAGCGCACGAAGTCTTCGGGCGTGAGCTCGATGCATCCCGAGGTCCCCGTGGAGGTGGAGGCCTGCGTGGTGGTCGTCGTCGGAGACCCGGTCGTCGCGGTCGTGCTCGTCTCGGCCGTGGTCGTTGCGGCGCTGCCGCCCGAGCCTTCGTCGTCGCCGCAACCAACCGAGATCAACGAGCCGGCAAGACCGAGGGTCAGAGAGCCGAGGACGACGCTACGCATGGAGAACCTCCGAAGGAACCTAGGCCTACCATCTTCGCACCTCGAGATTCGGCGACAAAAGACGAAACGGGCCCCGGCGAACGCCGGTGCCCGTTTCACTGTCCCGCTGGGCGGGTTTCTCAGTCGCAGATGGCGTTGTTCGTCGCGTTGATCGGCGCGGAAGCGCAATCAGCGGCCGACTCGGCGCAGGAGCCGATGTCGTTGCAGTAGTCGCAGCTCGCCGAGGTCGCGTCGGCGCAGTCGGGATCGAGGACGCCGCAGCCGCAGTCGCAGTCGACCGAGAGGCCCGTGTCGAAGTAGTCCACGTCGCACGTCCAGGCCGCCGGCACGCACGCGCCGCTCGAGTCGTTGCACGTCTCGCCGGCCATGCAGCCCTCATCGGGCTCGGCAGGCATCAGGTCGCAGTCGGGATCGAGCATGCCGCAGTTGCAGTCGCAACCGTTGCCCGCGCCGCCGTTGAACTGCGACGGATCGCAGGTCCACGCGGTCGGCGTACCCTCGCACACGAGCGTCGTCGTGTTGCAGGTCTGGCCTTCGAAGCAGTCGATCGGCGGCAGGTCGTTGGTGCAGTCGACGTCGACGACGCCGCAGCCGGCGCAGTCGCAGTCGACCTTGTCATCGTAGTAGTACGGGTCGCAGGTCCACTCGGCAGGTGCGGGCTCGAAGGCGAACGGAGCGCTCGCGATGTGGTAGCAGGCGCCGCCCGGCACCGGCGTGCTGGCAAACGTGTCGGGATCGATCGTGACCTCGACGAGCTTGACGTCGGTCAGGTCGCCCGTAGGAGCGGGGAAGCTCGTCGCCCCGAGGTTCGCGGTGCCCGACTGCTGGAAGAACGTCCTGGCCGGGCCTTCGTCGCCGAAGTCTTCGCGGTAGAGGACGCAGGTGCTGCACGTCGCGTAGCTCGCGTCGTCGCCGGCCGAGAGGTCGACCGTGCCGGTCGGGAACGGTGCACCATCGACCTCGTAGAACTCGATCGCGAGCTCGTCCGGATCCGCACCGCCGGTCATCGGTTCCGAGTACAGGTAGCCGAAGGTGGCGTTGCGCGCGAAGTCGCCGGCCGTCAGCTCCATGCACTGCTGGTTGCCCGTCGAGGTCGAGGACGCGGTCGAGGCTTTCGTCGTCGGTCCGGAGGTCACCGTCGCGTTCGTGGCGGTCGTGGTGTCGCCGCCGCCGCCCGTGCCTTCTCCGTCGTCACCACAGCCGACGGCGAGAAACGAACCGGCAAGACCAATGGCTACGAAAGTAGGAATCAAGCGTCGCATAGGCACCTCCAGGGGACGCCCACCCTACATCTTCACACCTCAAACTTCATCAGAAATCCCGCAGGAGAACGCGCCTTTCTGTCCTGAGTGGACTTTGCCGCGGACGCATCGCGGCTCCTCAGGTAAGGGACTCGTCCCACATCGCTTCTTTCGACCGGAGGGACGTCATGCGATTCGACGCGCGATTTACGGCGATCACCGTGCTCGGGGCGGCAGCGCTCCTGGCCTGTGGCGACGACGAGGACGGGACGGGTGGCGGGACCACGGAGACGACCACGTCGACCGGAACCACGACCACGGGGGGCTCGCCGACCAGCACGACAGGATCGTCATCATCGACGGGCATGGCCACGGGCGGTGGCGGCGGCGAGCTCGCTGCCGACGCCGAGCCCTGCGTCGACGACGAGCAGTGCTCGGGCGGCGTCTGCCTGGGTGAGGAGGAGTTCGGCTTCGCGGCCGGCTACTGCACCGGCCTCTGCTCCGAAGTCTTCATGATCAGCTGCGCGCAAGGATCGCTCTGCCTCGGGGCCGGCGACGGCGCGCTCTGCCTCAAGGAGTGCGACCCGCAAGGCAACGACTGCACCGGCGTCGGCCAGAGCTGCGTCGACTGGTTCGGCGACCAGAGCACCTTCGTCTGCCTCGGCGGCTGTACCGACGACGCGCAGTGCCAGGTCTCGTGCGACAACGACTCGCAGCTCTGCGGCACGGCCGAGATCTGCGACAGCGCCATGGATGAGGACGCGGATCTCTTGCGCGATTGCGAGGAGATCGACTGCGCGGCGGACGCCACCTGCAGCGCCGCGATCGCCGACGCTTGCGCCGAAGCGATCGACATCTCTGCCGGCGGACAGTTCACCGGCACCACCGCCGGCGGGACGAACGTCTTCGCGCGCGTGTGCGTCGGCTTCGGCAGCTACCCCGCGGGCTCGAACGAGAACGAGAACGTCTTCGTCTTCAACGCGGCCGCAGACGGCTTTTTGACGATCGACACGTCGGCGACGAGCGGGGAGTACGACCTCTACATGCGAACCGACTGCGACGACGCGACGACCAACGCGCCAACTTGCAACTTCGTCGGCGACACGGTCAACGTCCAGGTGACCGCCGGCCAGTCCTACTTCTTCTACGTCGACGCCTACCTCGGCGACGCGAGCTACGTGCTCGACGTAGAGTTCGCGCCGGACGTCTGCGGCGACGGCCTGCTCGTCCCGACCGAGGACTGCGACGACGGCAACCTCGCAACCGGCGACGGCTGCGACGCGAGCTGCCAGGTCGAGGTGCCGTTCTTCTGCAACGCCGCGACGACGATCGGCCTCGGCACCACGAACGGCAACACGACGACCGGGTCCAACGCGCTGATCGCGCAGACCTGCACGTTCGGCGGTGGCGAAGGGCTCGAGGTCATCTACGAATTCACTGCGCCGGCGACCGCGGACTTCGAATTCGTCCTGGCGTCCGCCACCGACCAGGGGATCCACGTTCGGACGGACTGCCCCGATCCGGTGTCGGAGATCGCCTGCGTCGACGACTTCTTCATGGGCGAGGACGAGACGCTCGTCGTCCCGATGACGAGCGGAACGACGTACACCGTCACCGTCGACGCGTACTCGCCCGGGAACGAAGGCCCGTTCGCGCTGACCGTGACGCAGCTGTGATCGCCCTCCGAGCCACCTCGCTCACGCTGGTCGTCGTCCTCGCCGGAGCTTGCTCCGACGCAAAGGAGGGCGGCCAGCCGTCCTCGACGGCGCCCGCCGCATCGGCGCCTCGCAGCGCGGTGGCCTCCACCACTCCGGCCGCGCCGGCCTCTGCCGCGGCACCGCCCAGCTCATCGAGCACGGCGGCGGCCGCGGCATCGTTCGAGCCCACCCCGGAGCCGGAGCTCAAAGAGTGGGCGACGAGCAAGGTCGTCAAGGTCCCCGGCTCCGACGCGAATTCGTGCGAGACGCGCATGGTCCGCGAGTGGCTTCGCGTGATGTGCGTCAACCGCAACGCCGAGCTCGGAAAGCCGGTCGCGATCAAGATCGAGCGCGGCCGCGCGCCGAACGAGCACAGCAAGGGCGAGAACCTGAAGGCGGTGAACGACATCACGACGCTCGTGATGCCGGTTCGCCCGGGGACCGACCTCGTCGCCGAGCTCTCGTGGGAGAACGGCTCGCACCGCCTCTCGGTCCGCTGGCCGGAGGGCACGCCGGAAGCGCAGCGCGTGATGGAGTTCGACAACGCGGGTGCGCCGGACGGCGCGGCGAAAGCCGGCGGCGACGCTCCGCTGGGCCCCGGCCCCGTAGCGGCCGGAACGACGGCGCCGGGCGAGCCTCCGCTCGACGACGTGGCGTCGCTCGCGACGGCACCGGATGACGCGACCTGGGAGAAGACGCCTGAGGCGCGCGTCAAAGGCTCCACCGCTGCGGGCTGCGAGACCAAGGTCTCTGGCGATTGGTTCCGCGCGCGCTGCAAGTCGGTCACGGCGATCGTCCCGATCAAAGGTCATCGCAAGACGCAGACGACCGTGAAGGTCGAGGACGGCGTCGCGACGCTGATCACGCCCTACGTCGAGGGCACCGAGATGCACGCGCGCTTCTCGACCGCCTCGGCATCGCAGTTCTTGGTGCTCCGCTGGCCGAAGGGGCCGAAGCCCGAGACGATCGGCGCCTTCGAGACCGGCAAATAGCCGGCGCTACGTGTCGTAATCCACGCTAGGGAAGAAGTCCCCTCGCCCCTCGGGCGTTACGTCGAGCACGTTCCACAAGGGATCGAGCAGATCGTTGTGCCGGTAATGCTGGCCGGGCTCGGGCGGCACGTACAAGAGCTCCGAGCCCCACGTATGGTGGATGCCTTCGGGCCCTCGCCGAAAGACGTTCAGCATGGGCATGTCCCACTCCTCTCCGTCCTTGAAGTCTTGCTGCTTTCGCATCGCGGGAGAGAGGCCTCGGGAGTCGCCGAAGTAGTCCTTGTCGTACTCGTTGTTGGCGGTGCTCAGGAGGCGAAGGAAACGCCAGCCCCGCTCCTTCGCGAACGCCATGATGCGTGCGATCGGCGACTTGGCGACGACGACGAAGTCGAGGCGCCGTTCGAAGTGGCGCGCCGCCCCGTCGAGCCCATCGAGAAAATGCGTACAGCCCGGACAGGGCCGTTCTCTCTCGGGCCCGAACATGAAGCTGTACATGGCGAGCGTGTCCTTCTTCGGCGAGAAGAGCTCGCTCATCTTCACCTTCTCGAGGCCGCCGGCGCCCTGGCGCTCGAAGACGTAGTCGTGAGGGACGAGCCCGCCCGGCGGCAGACGGCGGCGCTTGGCTGCCACACGCTCGATGAAGCGCCGCAGCTCCATTTCGTCCTCGAGGAGCGCGTTGCGCGCGTCGCGGTACCGATGGCTCTCGCCGGGGAAACGCAGGTGCTCGAGGTGCCGCCGCGTCTCACCGTGCCAGGACTCGAGCTCGCGCTTCAGCTCCGCGAGATCGCGCTCGACATTCTGGCGGTCGGTCTCGAGCTCGACGTCGCTCATCCCCGGTCTACGAAAGATGGTGAGGACGACCTCGCTGCCGTCCCCGCAACGCAGGACGCGGAGCGGGACGTGAACGACGGATCCGTCCGGGAGCGTGACGTCGTGATCGACCACGCCGTGGCGGTTACGCTCCGCGAATCGCACCCGGACGCGTCCGGTCGGGCCTTCGCCGGTCCAAACGCCAGGCTCTGGCGACTCCTCCAGCCTGTTGGCGAGCCCCGAGGCCCACGTCGCCATGTTCCTCGGATCGGCCACGTAGTCGTAAACCTCGTCGTACGATCGGGCGATGATCGTCGAGATGTGAAGCGCTGCGCTCGGCATGACGAACCTCCGCTGGGGCCTGACCTCGGAGCTGCAACATGAGCGCCACGCTGCGCTCCTGCGCTCGTGCGCTCAAGGATCGAGATAATCCACGAGCACCCCACGCGGCGTGCGGAAGGTCGTCTTGCCAGGCGCACGCGCCGACACGTAGTCCGGCGCGAGCGGCACCTTGCCCATGCCGCCCGGGGTGTCGACGACGAGCTTCGGGATCGCGATGCCGCTCAGCTTGCCTTGCAGCGCCTCGAGGATCTCAACGCCGCGCGAGACAGGCGTCCTCAGGTGCCCGCTGCCTTGCACGGGATCCATCTGCAAGAGGTAGTACGGGCGCGCACGCGCGCGGACGAGGCCGCGGAAGAGCAGCTCGAGCGTCTTCGGGTCGTCGTTGATGCCGCGCAGGAGCACCGTCTGGTTCATCACCGGAAAGCCTGCGTTCGCGAGGCGTTCGAGCCCGCGGATCGCGGCGGGCGCGAGCTCCTTCGGGTGATTGAAGTGAGTCATCACCCAGATGGGATGAAACGGCTGGAGCGCCTTCGTCAGCTCGGAGGTGATCCGCGACGGAAGGACGACGGGGACGCGCGTCGCGAGACGGATCGTCTCGACCGAAGGGATCTGCCTGACCCGCTCGAGCAGACGGACGAGCCGGGGCGTCGCCATCGCAAGCGGATCGCCGCCGCTCACGATCACGTCGCGCACCTCGGGGTTCGCTTCGAGCCACTTCATCGCCGGCTCGAGCGCGTGCATCGGAACCGCGCCGCCGCCGTCGCCGACGAGCCGAGACCGCGTGCAGAAGCGGCAGTAGATCGCGCACCGATCGGTGCACAGCAGGAGCGCTCGATCCGGATACCGGCGCACGAGATGCGGCGCGACGGTGTGCGCCTCTTCGCCGAGCGGATCGACGAGATCGCCGGGGCTCTTCTTCGCCTCGTCCGAGCGCGGAACGCACTGCGCACGGATCGGGCAATTCGGATCGTCGCGATCGATGAGCGACAGGTAGTGCGGCGTGATCCGAAGGCTCAACCCGTCCAGCTCCGCGCGCCGGGCGCCCTCGAGCTCCGACGGCGTCAGCCGGATCGCCGAAGCGAGCGCGTCGACCGTCGTGATCGAACGCGCGAGCTCACTCGCCCACGCGGGCTTCTTCGCCTTCGTTCCCAGCGAGATCAACGTATCTCCCCCCTCGCGAAGCGAGGGGGGCAGGGGGGGTGAATCCACAGAGGCGGGCGATTCAGTTGGCGGAACGGTCCAGTCTTGGCTCGACGTCACGGCTCACTGCACCTTCGCCAGGGCGGCCTCGTCGATCTCGACCTTGTGCTTCTTCCGGAGCTCGGCCACGAGATCGTCTTCGAGCTTCTTCATCTTCTGCTTGAGGAGCTCGACGCGGATCTGGCGCTCGGCCTCGGCGAGGCTGCGCTCGTGCCCGGCGGTCATGCCGGCGAGGCGAATCACGTAGAACTTCCCTTCGTGGGCGACGACTTCGCCGTGGACGTCGCCGACCTTGGCGAGCTTGAACGCGGCTGCGCGAACGGGCTCGGGCACCTTCACGTTCGCGCCCTTCTGATCGCCGGGCGGTCCGACGATCCCGAGGTCGCCCGCGAGATCGGCGGGGATGTTGCCCTTCTTGTCTTGCGCAGCCGTCGTCGAATGTTCGAAGAAGAGCTTGCCCCACGCGCTCGCGTCCGCAGCGCCGATCTTCTGGGCGGACTCGAGCACCTCTTTCGCCTTCTTCTCGTCGTCGAGAAGGATGGCCGAGACACGGCGCCGCTCCGGCTCCTGGTACTCGGCCTTTCGCTCCTCGTAGTACGCCTTCACCTCTTCCATCGGGATTTCGGTGGGCGTCGGCAGGGACTTTCGCGCTTCGACGAGGACGGCGTCGCGCAGCACCTGACGAACCGACTCCTCGGCCTCGGGCGTCTTGTCGAGGCCGCGCCGTCGCGCCTCGATCGCGAGCAGCTCGAGATCGACCATCTCGGTCAAGAGATCGCGGCGCTTCTCGACCGTCTGGTACCGGAGCCGGTCGAAGGGATCCATGCGATCGAGCGTCTCGGCGAAGTCGCCGAGCGTGATCGTCTGATCGTCGACGCGCGCGACAACGCGCCCAGCCTGCTCGGGCGTGAGACCGAGCGGCGGCGTGCCGGCGTCTGCCTGGCCGGCCTTCTGCGAATCGCCGCAGCCCGAGAGGGCCACGAGCGCGATCGCCACCGAGATCGCCTTGCGGAGCGACATCGTGTGGCGGTCTACCACGGTGGGGCCGTGGTCGCACGAATCGCTGGAGCCTTCCGTTTTGGGCCTCACTCATCTATGAAAAGCGCCACGTGCCCCGCGCCGATGACACGATCGTTCCGCCGCCGCCCCATCCCCGCCTGAAGTATCGCCGCATCCTGCTCAAGCTGAGCGGCGAAGCGCTCTGCGGAGAAGAGGGCGGGTTCGGCATTCGGCCCGAGACGCTCGGGCACGTCGCCGCAGAGCTGGCAGAGGTTCACAAGCGCGGCGTGCAGATCGGCATCGTCGTCGGCGGCGGCAACATCTTCCGCGGGCTCAAGGGCGCGAGCGCCGGCATGGACAGGTCGCAGAGCGACTACATGGGCATGCTCGCGACGGTCATCAACTCGCTCGCGCTCCAGGATGCGCTCGAGAAACAGTCGTGCCCGACCCGCGTCATGACCGCGCTCGAGATCCGTCAGGTCGCCGAGCCGTACATCCGCCGCCGAGCGATGCGTCACCTCGACAAGGGCTACGCGGTGATCTTCGCCGCCGGCACCGGGAATCCGTACTTCTCCACCGATACCGCGGCCGCTCTTCGCGCGATGGAGATCGGCGCGCAGGCGCTCTTCAAGGCGACGAAGGTCGAAGGCATCTACAACCGCGATCCGCGCAAGCACAGCGACGCGCGGATGTTCGACCGGATCACCTACGACCAGTTCCTCGTCGACCGCATCGGCGTGATGGACTCGACGGCGGTCACGCTCTGCCGCGAGAACCGCATGCCCATCCGCGTCTTCAAGCTCAGCGACCGCGGCAACATCCTCCGCGTGTGCGAAGGCGAAGACATCGGGACCGTTGTCGAAGAGGGCTGAGGGCGCCGAAGAGGGCTAGTTCGCGCTCGACGCGAACGGATTGAGCTCGACGAGGAACACGCCACCGACGGGGCGCGTGACGTACTCGCGCTCGAGCGTGTGAATGTCCGCCGTTCCGTAGGCGCTGAAGCCCGGCAAGCTGTAGACGTGATCGCTGCCTGCGGGAGCCGCGCCGATCGGCGCGCCCGACTTGTGCGTGTCCATCGCGTCGAACACGTCATCGACCGGCTGCAGCGCGCCGAAGTCGGTGCGCGAAACGCTCACGACTTCTTCCGTCGGAAAGTCGGCTTCAGGCTTCGCGCTCAGGCTGCATCCACTGAGGACCACAGCGGCGAGGACCGAGGTGACGAAAGCAAGGCGGACCGGCGAAGACATCAGCGGCGGATGTAGTCTAATGGCCGCCCACCGCAAGCTGAATTTAATGGCTGAGCACGATCTTTTCCCCTGTCTTATCAACGCCGTCAGGCGTTGATAAAAACAGAGCCGCTCGGATTGAACAGGGGAAGGTTCATCGGGGAGCGCCCGTACGAGAGCCCTTCCGCCGGCGGCACTCGTAGGCGACCGTCCGACTGTCGTTGGTCGGCGCCCCCTCCCAATCCCCGGTCGTCTGCTCGATGGAAAAGCCGTTGTAGTGGAGCAGGGCCTCGAGCTCGAGCGGGTAAAACTGCCGGTGAGCGAGAGGGGTCATGAACTTCTCTCCTGTCTCGGCCCCCTCGAACTGCATCGAGACGAAGAGCACTTGGCGGAGGGCGTCGTAGTCGAAGACCTCGCCGTACCGGACCTTGCCGACGCCCGGGTAGACGAACGGCCGCGTCTTGTAGAGCTTGCCTTCGGGACGAGAGAGCTCGTGCGGGTCCGGGACCGAAACGTCGAAGACGAAGCGCCCGGAGGGAGTCAGGTGCTCGCGGACCCGGGCGAGGAACCTCTCCACGTCATCGCGCGTGTAGAGGTGAAGGAACGCGTTGAACGGGCAGATGACGAGATCGAAGCGGCGCCGCAGCTTGAGCCGTCGCATGTCGCCGTGCCGAACCTCGATGCGTTCGCGGATCTCGCTCGGCTCGAGCTTCAGGCGCGCCGCGAAGTCCGCGAGCATCGGCTCGGACAGATCGACGCCGAGCACCCGCTTGCCACGGCGCGCGAGCGCGAGCGTGATGCGGCCGTTGCCGCAGCCGTACTCGAGCACGTCGCCGCGCACGCGCGCCGCGCGCTCTTCGTAGAAGCGCACGTCCTCGAGCCGCCGCGCGTACGTCTTCTGGTAGTACGCCGGGTCTTCGTAGTGCGCGCTCGTCCCGGCTTCGAGCTCGGGATCCGCAAACGCCTTCGTTTTGGCCCGATCAGCCGTAGGTCAGCTTCTGCTGCTTGATGTACTCGTTCACCGCCTCGCTGCTGGGGCGGTTGAACTGCACCTTGCCCGCAGCGATCTCGCGGAGCGCGGTGACGGCCGGCTTGTTCTTCGACCGCACGAGCGGGTCGTTGCCCTTCATGAGCGCGCGGCACCGCTGGGCGGCGAGCACGACCAAGGCAAAACGGTTCTCTTCACGCTCGAGGCAGTCTTCGACGGTGACGCGGGCCATGGGGGGCAGGCTTTCTAGCAAAAGCCTGGCCGCACCGCAACGTCACACACCGATGTACAGGCGGTGAGCGAAATTGCGCTCGAGCTTGGCCTTGATGACCTTCTCGGCAGCGGACTCGATGTCGTACTCGATCCGCTTGAAATAAAACTTCTTTTCGTCGCTGTCGAAGATCGTGAAGCTCGCCCGGTTGTCGTAGTCGCGGGGCTGGCCGACCGACCCGACGCTGACGATGTACTTCTTGTCCTTCTCGAGCTTGAAGTCGACCGCCGGGAGCTCCTCGACGCTGTTCGGCGTGAGGGCGAACACCTTGCAGAGGTGCGAGTGCCCGATGAGCGTGATGTGCCCGAGCTCGTCGTACATGGGCAGGCATTCGCGGGCCTGCTCGGGAGCGAAGATGTACTCGAAATCCTCGAGCCTGACGGGCGAGCCGTGGCAGAGATCGACGTCGATGTCCTCGAGCTTTTCCTTGTAGGGCAGCGATCGAAGCCACGTCATGTTCTCGCTCGAGAGCATGGCGGCGTGGGTGTCGAGCGCTTGGCGTGCGGCCTCGTAGTAGTACGAGTAGTCCATGCGGCCGGCGACCGCGGCGTCGTGGTTGCCCAGGATCGTCTTCTTGGCGGTCTCTCGGACGAGGTCTGCACACTCGTTCGGTGAGCCGCCGTAGCCCACCGTGTCCCCAAGACAATAGTAGACGTCGATGCGCTCGGCTTTGTACGCCTCCAAAACCGCGCTCAGCGCTTCGTAATTTGCGTGGGTATCGCTGAAGACGCCAAGGCGCACAGCGGGTGAGCCTAGCACGACGATGTTACCCTTCGGAAGGAGCGGGTTAGCCAATCGCATGACGGACGACACATCCAACCCACCCAGTTCCAACGGCAGAGGCACGAACGGTAAGGCCGGTTCCAACGGAGCCGGCCACGCGCCAGCGTCAGAAGCGCCGACGCCGGCCGAGTCCGCGCTCCTTGGGGCGGCGCCTCCCCCGGCCGTCCAAGACCTGGCCGACGCCTGCGTCCGGTTCGTCGAGCGAGCCGTCGGCGTCCGGCTCGACTACACCCTCGAGACTCTGCCGCTCTTGGATCACTACCTCGCGGCGGCGCGCGAGACGCTCGGAGAGAAGAAGAAGGCGGCCGAGAGCCAGGCCGGGTCCGAGCCGGACGCGACGCCGACGCTCTCGATCGTCGCGCAGGCCGCCGGGGCCTACTTCGGCGAGGTGATTCGACGCCGTCACGCCTCGTGGTGGCGGCTCGATGCAGATCCGGCCGAGCACCGGCTCGAGTTCCATCATCTGCACCTGGTCGTGCTGCCGGTGACGCTGATGCTCGACGTCTTGACGCTCGATCCGTCCGGCAAGGCGCCGGCGAGCTTCTCGGGCTTCGAGCTCGACGAGGCGGATCGCGGCGCCGCAGCTGCACGCCTGGCAGAGCTCCCGCCCGTTCCGCTCGAAGAATACGTGTCGCCCTCGACCCGCCTCGAGGTCATCGACATCGTCGTCGACGCGGTGCGTGCCTTCCACATGGCCGAAGGGATCCCCGTTCAGACGCTCGAGCCCGACGACTATCTGGACGCGTAGCCAAAGGCCCAGCAAAACCCCGCGTAGTCTTCCTGGTAGCGCGGCCCGTGATACCGTGAGGACACCGTGTGGTTGTGGATCATCCTTTCGGCCCTTCTCATCCTCATCGCTTGGGCCCTTTGGTGGGTCTTCGCCTGGGGGACGACGATCCCCATCGCCGCGACGGCGGTCGTCGTGCTCGGCCTCGGGACGATGTTCCTCGTCCGCTGGATCCTGGCGAGGCGCGCCGCGGCGAAGCTCGAAGGCGCGATCGCCGCACAGGGTAACCAGCAAGCGATGAACGCGCGGCCGGAGCGCCGCGCCGAGATCCAGGAGCTGCAGAAGCAGCTGACCCAGGGCATCAGCGCCCTCAAGAGCTCGAAGATCGGGCGCTCGGGGCAACGCGGCGCAGCCGCGCTCTACTCGATGCCCTGGTACATGATCATCGGCCCGCCGGGCGCCGGTAAGACGACCGCCCTCAAGCATTCGGGCCTCGTCTTTCCGTTCCAGTCGGCGTCGGGCGGCGGCGTCCGTGGCGTCGGCGGTACCCGCAACTGCGACTGGTGGTTCACCAACGAAGCGATCCTCCTCGACACGGCCGGCCGGTACACGACCGAGCAAGACGACCGCGACGAGTGGCTCAGCTTCCTCCAGTTCTTGAAGAAGTACCGTCCGCGGCGGCCGATCAACGGGATCATCATCGCGATCAGCATCTCGGAGCTGCTCGACGCCGGTGAGCAGCAGATCGAGGCGACCGGCAAGAAGCTCCGCGCCCGCATCGACGAGGTGATGACGCAGCTTCAGATGCAGGTCCCCGTCTACCTGCTCTTCACCAAGGTCGACCTCATCGCAGGGTTCGTCGAGTTCTTCGGCGACATGAAGAAGAGCGACAGGTCGCAGCCCTGGGGCTCGACGCTCAAGCTCGATCTCCCGAAGAACGAGCCGGGCAAGGTGTTCGATGCCGAGTTCGACATCCTGGTAAAGCAGCTCCACTCGCGAGCGCTCCGCCGCATGGTCATGGAGCGCAGCCGCGAGTCACGCGAGCGCGCCTACCAGTACCCGATCGAGTTCGCCGGCCTGAAGCGCACGCTCTCCGACCTCGTCGCAGTCACCTTCGCGCCCAACGCGTTCCAGGGCACGCCGACGTTCCGCGGGTTCTACTTCACGAGCGGCACCCAAGAGGGCCGCCCGATGGACCGCGTGCTCGGACGCATGAGCGCGGCGATGGGCATTCGCCCGGCCGAGGCGCAGCAGCAGACCGCGGTGGAGTCGAAGAGCTACTTCCTCCACGACGTGTTCATGAACATCATCTTCCCCGACGGAGACATCGCCGCGCGAAGCGCCGCCGAGGTCCGCCGGCAGATCCTGATGAAGTTCGTCGTCGCCGCGGCGACGCTGACGCTCGCCCTGATCCTGGGCCTGCCGGCGTTCCGATCGTACGGCAACAACCGCACGTTCCTCGACGAGTCCGAGGCGCGCGCGACGAAGGCCGCGCAGGTGAGCTTCAACGATGGCGGCCCGGCGAGCCAGAAGTTCCCGCCGATGAAGCCGCTCCTCGAGCAGCTTCGCACCCTCGATCAGTACGAGACCGAGGGCATCCCGTGGGGAATGGGCTGGGGCATGTACATGGCCGAGCGCGTCCGCGACCCGCTCCTCCGCGTCTACGTGTCGCAGATGCAGACCGCGTTCGTCGTGCCGGTGAAGCAGAAGCTCGAGGCGAACCTCAAGCTCGCGAACGGCGAGAAGTACCTCGAGCACTGGACGCTCCTGAAGCTCTACTTGATGCTCAACGACACCGAGCACCTCGATGTCGAGTGGGCGACCGGCCGCTACACCGCCCTCTGGGTCAACGAGCTCAAGACCACGGCCGACGTCTCCGATTCGGAGATGAAAGCGCTCGTGCGCCCGCACGTGCAGTACTACTTCGAGCTCATCAAGGCGAAGCGCGTCGCGCCGATGACCCTCGACACCGATCTCGTCGAGCGCGTCCGGGCCGCCCTCCAGCGCATCCCGGTCTCGCAGCGCTACTACGAGATGTTCGTCAACTCGCTCAAGGACGAGCGCATCGACGACGCCGGCGATCCGACGATCGACAACCTGGTCTTCCCGCCGAAGCAGCTCCCGCTGCTGTTCCCCGACCGGACAGAGGTCCTCAAGTACTTCGAGAGCCGGCGCTACAAAGAGACGAAGCAGTACCAGGAGGTCGAAGGCCCCTACACCGAGAAGGGCCACGCCGCCGTGATGGAGCTCATCAAGAAGGCGGGCGGCTTCCTCGAGGCCGAGTCGTGGGTCGTGCCGCTGACGAAGGAAGAGACCCCGGACAAGATTCCGAAGTACATCAACGCCGTCGCGAAGCAGTACGAGAACCAATACATCAAGCAGTGGCAGGACTTCTTCGCCGACATCAAGGTCAAGACGCCGACCACCGCGGATGAAGCGATCGATCTCTATCGCATCACGTCATCGACGCCCTATCCCGTCGCGCGGCTCGTCGAGATCCTCGAAGACCACACGCAGTGGAAGAGCGCAAACCCGCTCGAGGGCAACGACGCCATCGCGCGCGAGGCAAACCGCCGCTTCAACGCGCGGCTCATGATGTACACGCAGGGGATCCAGATGAACCTGGACCTTCGCCAGATCGGCAAGGACATGGACATCATCCCGCAGAAGTTCCGGAAGACGACCGAGTTCATCAAAGGCCAGCGCTCGACGGGCACCGGCGACTCGCGCGCGTTCCTCTACGGCGAGGTCACCAAGCGCCTGCGAGAGCAGATCATCCAAGAGAAGAACAAGGATCCGGCGCTCGATCTGAAGAAGATGAACGATCAGATGGACGCCGCTCGGAAGGAGGCGGAGCAGCTGCTCAACGGCTACGACGAGACGGCGATGACGCTCCTCCGACCGCTCTTGCTCGACGCGCTCAGCGTCGGCGTCCGCCCGACGCTCACCAACCCGGGCGTCGATCCGAAGACGCTGCAACCCGGCCAAGCGCCGCCCGGCGGCGTGCTACCCGCGCCGGGCGGCTGGAAGATGCCGACGAACCCTCTCAAGTAGAGAGGCGCCCGAAGATCTCACCAGTCCTCTTCCCGGAGACGCTCGAGCTCGGCGAGCGCTCCGGGCGCGATCTCTTTGGCCATCTCGATCGCGTCCTCGCCAAAATCGTAGTACTTCGGCCGCACGCGGACGCCGACGAACCCCGCTTGCCTGTAGAGGCGGATCGCCGCGACATTGCTCCGCCGCACCTCGAGGAGCGCCAGGCGAAACGCCTCTTTTGCTGCGTCCTTCATCGCTGCGTCGACGAGCGCACGCCCGATCCCGCGACGTCGCGCCGCGGCCGCTACGACGACGTCGATGACGTGGAGCTCGTCGGCGGCCTTGGAGGCGAGCAAGAAGCCGAAGGCATTGCCTCCTTCGGCGGCGGCCCAAACGATCGCGTAGGGACGCTCGAGCTCGCCCGTGATGTCGTAGCCCTCTTTGCCGAGCCCTTCGCCGGCGAACGCGTCGACTGCGTCGCGGCGCTCGAGGAGGAACATCGCCGCCGCTTCGCCGGAGAGGACCGTGATGCTCATCCGGTCGATCCCACCTTTTACCATCTCATTGCGGCGTGACCGTCGGACAGCCGCTGACGATCTGGACCTCGACGACCTGGCCGTCCTTGAGCGCCGCGCACGCCGCGCCGGTCAGCCAGATCGTGTCCTCGTCGGCCCATATCCAGCCGTCCTGAGGATCCTGCGGGACGACCTCGCCGTCGAAGTACACGTTGGTCTGGTCTGGCTGCTCCGGCGGATCGGTGAGGTCGAACTCGCAAGAAACGAGCTTGCTGGCGATGCCCTTGAAGACCTCGCCGAGCGAGTCGAGATCGTCGACGCGATAGTAGTACTGCGCTTCGCCTTCGACAGGCACGCCGCCCCAGAGCGCCATTTGGTTGAGCACGCCCGCGAAGAACTCGCTGCCCGGAATGCCCACGACGTAGACAGGCGTGCCCTCGTCCGCGATGGCTTGGATCGCCTCGAGCGTCGGCAGCCGATCGAGACAGTTTTGCCAGGTGCCTTCAGGCGGCTCGCAGCAGTTGGTGTTGGCGGGGCATTCGCCGACGATGTTGATGATGCAGTTCGACGCCGGACAGGTGGCGTCGGCGTTGCAGTTCGGACCGCCGTCGGTGGCGAGGATGACCACGCGGGGCTGCGGGTGTTGGAGCAGGAGCGGCCGAACGTTCTCTAGGGTCGCCGCGATCGGCGTTCCACCGAGCGGCGCGGTGTCGAGCGCGTTGTCGAAGCTGGAGCCCGGAGCGACCGTGGGAGGAAAGACCTCTTCCCCGGCCATGCACTCGGTCCCCATGCCTGCATCGGGCGACGGAAAGAGCGTCAGCCCCACGCGGACGAGGGCGCCGAGCGAATTGACCAGGTCGAGCGTGGCGAGCCGCACCTTCTCGTAGCGGGTTACCCCGTCGTCCAGATCCAGCATGCTGCCGGAGCGATCGAGGACGAGATAGATCAGCGGGTACGTCGTCAGCGCGTCGTGGAACTCGTTTCCGCAGATGTTGGCGCCGTCGCCGACGAAGCCGCTCGTTGTCGACGCCGCGGTCGTCGTGCGCGGGTTGGTGTGGTCCTTTCGCTCGTGCTTGCTGCACGCGCCGTACAGGACGCCGCCCCAACAGGCGGTCATCAGAAGAAAGGCCAGCCGCCCCGCGATGCGCACCGAGGCGAAGATATCACGGCTCGCGGTAGAAGCGAGGTACCCGCCGAGAGATGCTCGTCACGACCTCCCAAGGGATCGTGCCGCAAAGCTCCGCAATCTCGGCGGAAGTCACCTGCGCAGTTCCGAGCGGGCCGTCCTGGCTACCGAGCATCACGACCTCATCGCCCAGGGACGCCCCCGGGATGTCGGTGACGTCGATGGTGGTGAGGTCCATCGAGACGACGCCCACGATCGGGGCGCGGCGCCCGCGCACCACGACGTGACCTCGGTTGGTGAGAGCGCGCGACAGACCGTCGGCGTACCCCATCGGGATCGTGGCGAGCGTTCGCTCCGACTCGGCTTCCCATGCGTGGCCGTAGCCGACGCGATCGCCCTTCGCGAGCGTGCGGATCGCGACGATCTCCGAACGGACCTTCATCACCGGGCGAAGCTCGAGCGCCGCGTCGTGCGCTTCGTTGCCTGCGACCGGCGAGACGAACGGCGAGACGCCGTAGAGCGCGATGCCCGGGCGAACCGCGTCGAGACGCGACGCCGGGTGAGCGAACGCCGCGGCGCTGTTTGCTACGTGGCAGTGGCGAGGCGACAGCCCGCGCGCGCGAGCAGCTTTGACGACGTCTTCGAACGCGCGGAGCTGGCGGAGCGTCGGCGCGGGATCGGAGCCGTCGGCGCACGCGAGGTGCGACATGAGACCGGTGAGCGTGAGGCCGCGCGTTCGATGCGCGAGATCCAGCAGCTCGTTCGTCGCGGTGAGCGCCGCTCCGAGGCGCGCCATGCCGGTGTCGAACTTGAGGTGGTAGTCGATCGAGGAGCGCCCGCGCTCTTTGGCGATGCGCGCGAGCGCCTCGATCTGCTCTGCGTGATAGAGGACCGGGGTCAGGCCGCCCTCGACGACCTCTTCGAGGCCTCGATGGAGCGGCCCGTAGTAGCCGCCCATCACGAGGATCGGCAGCGTGATCCCCGCCGCTCGGAGCTCGAGACCTTCTTCGAGGAGCGCGACGCAGAGGCCGGAGATGCCCGCGCGCTCGAGCGTCCGCGCGACAGCCGGCGCACCGTGACCGTACGCGTCGGCCTTCAGCACGCCCCAGACCTCGGCGATGCCGGGGTTCGAGGCTCGGGTCGCCTTGCCGATCGCGCGCTCGACGACGCGCAGGTTGTGCCGCAGGTGACCGAGGTTGATCTCGGCGCGGGTCGGTCGGACGGCGTCTGCGGGTGCGGCGCGCTTGGGCCGCAAAACGCGGACCGACTCGTCGTCGTCTCCGCCGGGTGCTGCAACGGACATCGAGGTCACCGATAAGCCAACGCTCGGCGGAGCGTCAATTCTTCCCCGTTCCGCCGGCCGATGCCGCGGGCGGCGCGCTGCTGGAAGGAGCCGGTGCGAGAGCCGGTTGTCCGCCGCACTTCTCTACGCACCTGCCGTGCTTCTGTGCGCAGAACTGCTCGCAGACGGGGACTTTGCACCCGCTCAAGCAGCCTTCGAGGCTCTTGTCGCACTTGCCCTCGCAGGGCGGGCGATTCTTGAGGTCGACCGGCGCTGCCGAGGGCGCCGCGCTCGGCGCGGCTGACGGCATGGCCGACGCGCTCGCGGTCGCCATCTGGGGCACCGGCTCGAACACGCTCTTCGGCTCGGGAAGCGCGGCTGCACGAACGGCCGCTTCGGCGCCCGCGGCGCGACCCTCGATGTCGGCGACCTGGTTGCGGGCGTATTCGATCCGATCGCGCGGCTGGCCGACCGCGTAAAAACGGGCCCACTCATCCCAGCACTTGTGCCGGATCCCGGGATCGACCGTCTTTTGCCAATCGAGGGCCAGGCAGCGCTCGAACCTCACGTCGCTTTCGTACTTCTGGCTCACGCTGGCCCCACAGGCCAAGGCGAGGAAGGCGGAAGCGGCTGAAAGGATGGCTCGGGGCAATCGGCGCACCGAGGCGAAGCCTACCACGTGACCGGTTGACCCTCCCGGGCGCGAGGAGTAGGTTTCGCGCCCCCCAAAACCGGCCTTTGGCCGGCCTGCGGGCACGAGGATTTCGCCATGTTCCTGATGCTGTCGAAGAGCACCCGCAAGACCAACCGCAAGAAGTCGAGCCGCCTCAAGGCGAAGCTGAAGGCGAAGAACAAGGCGCGCCGCAACCGCATCTACCAGCGCTCGAAGTGAGCGGTACCTCGTCGTCGCGTCCCGCCGCGCTGAATCCCGAAGCTGCGGCCACGCCCACGACAGCTTCGTCGCCTCCTCTGTCGGGTCCGTCGGCCCCGGCCGGTGGCGATCTGCGATCTGCGCAGACCCAGTACCTCGACGAGATGAACCGCCGCGCGCTCGCCGGCGGCGGCGCGGCGCGCATCACCAAGCAGCACGAGGCGGGCAAGCTCACGGCGCGCGAGCGCATCGAGCTGCTCTGCGACCCCGGGAGCTTCACCGAGATCGATCGCTTCGTGCAGCACCGCTGCACCGACTTCGACATGGAGCGTCAGAAGGTCCCCGGCGACGGCGTCGTCACCGGGTGGGGCCTCGTCGACGGCCGTCGCGTCGCCGTCTTCGCGCAAGACTTCACCGTCTTCGGCGGGAGCCTCTCGGGCGCGTACGCGGCGAAGATCTGCAAGCTCATGGACTTCGCCGTCAAGACGGGCATCCCCGTCGTCGGACTCAACGACTCCGGCGGCGCGCGCATCCAAGAGGGCGTCGAGTCG
>JBGTSH010000157.1:0-22816 GCA_041940405.1 Polyangiaceae bacterium | reverse complement strand
GCCTTGCGAAGGCGGCCCCACGCAACGAAGGCGGCGAGCGTCGCGAGGAAGAAGTTGAACGGCGTGTTCGCCGCCTCGCCCCGCTGAATGTGAAAGATGATGGCGCCTGCCATGAGCCCCACACAGCCCAGCGCGGGTGAGCGAGGGCAGCAGCACGCCGAGGCCACCGAGGAGGTCGAAGACGGCGGTGGCCCAGGAAGGCTGGCGACACCTGGCCCATCCACGGCATCTTCGACGCGAGATCGCGGTCACTGTTTCGACCAGGGCGACATTACGCACCCGAGGCGGCCCACGAAAGGGGTGCTGCTTGCCGTCGGCCAGCGCGAACTGCGAGAGCCGCTGCGCCGAGCGCCTGTCGGCTTCCATCGCAGGCGGCACTCAATTCTTGCCGTTCCAGATGATGGGCGCGCGGTGGACCCACTCGTTCTTGTCGACGCAGTCGAGGCAGAAGGTCGCCACTTCCGCGCGCGTCACGTTCAGCGTTCCGGGCTTCGAACCCCCGACCTCGGTGGTGTGCAGCGGGCCGAGCGCGCCTGCGGGCTTGTCGTTCAGGCCGACGGCGCGCACCAGCGTCCAGTCGGTGTCGCTCTTGCGCGCGAGCGCGTCGACGCCATCGTGGTCGGCGTAGCCGATCTTGATGTTGCTCAGCTTGATGAACGCCCGGAAGAACCACGGGACGGTCGGCCACGAATCCCCGACGCCGATCGCGGAGAGGAAGACGACGCGCTTCACGTGCTGCTCTCCCATCACGGCGAGGATGTTTCGCGCCGTGTCCGTCATGAGCGTCGGCGAGTTGATCTGCTTCGCCCAGGGGTTGTCGGACGCGCGCGAGTTGTTGTGGGCGACGATGACCGCCTCGGTCCCCTCCATCGCCTCGCGCAGGTCCTCGAGCTTCTCCGGCGTGCCCTTCACCAGCTCGACGCCGGGCGGGACCTTCACGGCCTCGGGCTTGCGCACGAGCGCACGGACCGTGTGCCCGCGCTGCGGAGCCTGTTCGAGGAGGTGCAGCCCCGTCCGACCGCTGCCACCGATGATGAGGATCTTCGCCATGCCCATTCCATAACACTGCACTCTCATTTCGAAAGTACGCACAATTATGTTAGTACCTCAGGAATGGCGAAGCTCGGCGATCTTCTCAAAGAGTCCTACGCGCCCGACTGCCCCGGGCGGGACGTGCTCGACCACGTCGTGTCCAAGTGGGGCATGCTCATCATGCTCGCGCTCGCCGAGCGCACCTACCGCTACGCCGAGCTGCGGCGCCGCGTGGGCGGCGTCAGCGAGCGCATGCTCGCCCTGACGCTCCGCACACTGGAGGAGGACGGCTTCGTCGCGCGGCGTGACTACGGGGAGGTGCCTCCGCGCGTCGAGTACTCGCTGACGCCCTTGGGCCGCGGGCTCGCGGAGCACCTCGACGCGCTCGGCCGGTGGATCGCGACGAACACGCCCAAGGTGCTCGCGGCGCGCGAGAAGCATCGTCAGCGCGCCGCGAAGTAGGTCTCGTGCGACGCCCTGCTTCCCCAGCTTCTGGGAAGCGCCATCCCGCGCGCGGCCTCGGCGGGTAGAGGCTACTCAGGCCGCCCTCGACTCGCTACGGGGTGCTCGTCTGATCGTCGACTCGCGACCTCCGGATCCCTGCTCAACGCCTTCTTCGCCTCGGCCAGCACGAACACGAGCAAGCCGATCGCCGTCATGACGCTCCACCACCACAGGTCGATCGGCGCGGTGTGGAACAGGCGGTTCATGACCGGCACGTACGTAAGAGCGAGCTGTACCCCGAGCATCCCTCCGGCGCCGATCCACACGCTCGGGTTCGTGAACAGCCCGATCCGCCATGAGGGTAGACTGAGGCTCCGGCACGCGAAGAGGTACCCAACCTCGACGACCACGATCGTGTTGACGGCGATCGTGCGGCTGGCTTCGTCGGAGAGCCCGTGCACCTGAGCCCACTCGAAGCAGCCAAAGGCCGCGCCACCGACAGCCAAAGAGACGATCGCCGTCCGGATGCCAAGGGTCCGGTTGAGGATGGAAGCGTTCGCTGCGCGCGGTCGTCGCTGCATCAGACCGGGCTCGCGCGGCTCGAAGATCAGCGTCGTTCCGAGGAGTGCGGTCGCCAGGTTCACCCACAAGAGCTGTACGGGCAGCACGGGCAAGGTCGTGCCGAAGAGGACGGCGGCCAAGAGCACGAGGCCCTCGCCGCCGTTGGTCGGCAGCGTCCACGCGATGAACTTGACGAGGTTGTCATAGATGCCCCGACCTTCCTCGACCGCGGCGGCGATCGTGGCGAAGTTGTCGTCGGTCAGGATCATCGCGGAGGCCGAACGCGCGACGTCAGTCCCGTTCTTTCCCATTGCCACGCCGATGTCCGCCTGTTTCAGCGCCGGCGCGTCATTGACGCCGTCGCCCGTCATGGCCACGACGTGACCTCGAGACTGGAGCGCTCGAACCAGGGAGAGCTTCTGCTCCGGTGCGACTCGCGCGAACACGGCCACGTCATCGGCGAGAGCGATGAGCTCCTTCTCCGGGACGGTCGCGAGCTCGCGCCCGGTGACGGCTCGCAGTCGCCCGGCTGCATCGCGTGCCCCCTCGAGCCCGAGCTCACGAGCGATCGCGGCAGCGGTGACCGCGTGGTCGCCGGTGATCATCTTGACCTTGATGCCCGCGCCCAGGCACGCCGCCACGGCGCGCTTGGCCTCTGCTCGAGGGGGGTCGATCATCCCGACGAGACCGAGGAACGTGAGCTGTGCGACGTCGTCGTGAGCCACGCGACGCGTCTCGACCGGCAGCGTTCGCAACGCCATCACCAGCACGCGCAGCCCCCTCGCCGCCATGGCGTCGACCTCGCGATGGATGGCCTCTTCTTCGAAGAGGCTGATACGCCCATCTGCATCGAGGCGTTCGACGCATCGAGCGAGGAGCGCGTCGGAGGAGCCCTTCACGTAGAGCGTCGCTGATTCAGCCCCGCCGTGGAGGGAGGCCATGTACATGTGCGCGGATTCGAAGGGCACGACGTCGAGCCGGGTGAACGAAGCGAGGCCCGTCTCGCTCAGGCCGGCCTTCTGGGCCGCGACCGTGAGCGCGGCTTCGGTCGGGTCGCCCTCCACCTTGAGCTCGGCGTCGGTACGGACGACGCGCGTGTCGTTGCAGAGCGCTCCGGCGCGGAGCGCCTCGAGCAGCGCCACGGACACGTCGGGTGCAACGCGAGCCCCGTCGCGCTGAAGCTCGCCGGGGCCGTCGAACCCGACCCCCGTGAAGGAGAAGCGCTCGCCGCCCGCGAGGACGGTGGTCACTGTCATCTGGTTCTCGGTGAGCGTTCCGGTCTTGTCCGAGCAGATCACGGTGGTGCTGCCGAGCGTCTCCACGGCCGGCAGGCGCCGGATCAGCGCCCCTCGCTTCGCCATCGAGGAGACGCCCACCGCGAGCAGGATCGTGACTGCCGCGGGAAGTCCCTCGGGGATCGCGCCCACGGCGAGGGCGACGGCGGCGTTGAACGTGTTCGCCAGGGGAGCGCCACGCAACCACTCGAACCCCAGAAGGACCGCAGCCAGCCCGAGGATCAGCCATACCAAGACACGCGAGAGCTGAGCGATGCGGCGGGTGAGCGGCGTCTCGAGGGCAGCCGTGGCCGCCATCAGATCGGCGATCCGCCCGGTCTCGGTGGCGTCACCCGTCGCGACGACGACGCCGCGAGCGACGCCGTAGGTGACCGCCGAGCCGGCGAAGGCCATGTTCTCACGGTCGCCTACGCCGGTGTCCTCGGGCACTATCGTCAGCCGCTTCTCGGACGGTACGGATTCGCCAGTCAGCCCTGCCTCTTCGACCTTGAGATCCTTCACCTCGAGGAGCCGCAGGTCGGCCGGGACCGTATCGCCCGATTGGAGGACGACGACGTCACCGCGGACGAGCTCTCTACTCGGGACGCGCCGTGGGCGACCGTCGCGCAGCACAGTCGCCTCGGTCAGGATGGTCTTTGAGAGCGCCGTGATGGACTGCTCTGCGCGATACTCTTGAGCGAACCCGATGACGCCGTTGAGGACCACCACTGCGCCGATGACGGCGGCGTCGACGAAGTCGCCGAGGAAGACGGAGAGGGCCGCCGCTCCCAGCAGGACCACCACGAGCGGCTGAAGAAACTGCTCGCCGAGCTTGCGCACCCACGATGCGCCGTGACGCTCGGACAAGACGTTCGGACCATCGCGTTCGAGGCGAGTCGCGGCCTCGGCGGAAGGGATGCCTTCTGCGGCCGAGCCGACGGCTGCGAGCGTCGCTTCGGGGCTGAGGGCGTGCCAAGGGTCAAGGGACATCGGTCGGGCTCCAAAAGTTGGAGCGCCCGTTATGTCACGGCTTTGCGTCCTGGCGGCGAGGCGGACCTCGGTCCTCCGACGATCGGCGTCGAGGTGGCCCGCGCGACCGTTTCCGCTAGGCTTCGTAGCGAAGGTGTGCAAAATGGCGAGCAAAATCGCCGCCAAGGGTGCAGCCGACGGCCGCAGGATGCGAGATGGCCGGGCCGCCATTTCCGACGGGACGAGGTCCCAGAGGGGAATCTGTACGTGCGCCCAGACCAGCGCATCCGCCCCGAGGGATGCCCTCTTGAGAAGGCGGCTGGCCTGATGGAGCGCGTCCCGCTTTTGGACGAGCTTGCGATCGCCGAGGGCTGATGACGACGGTCTACATCATCGGTCCGTTGCTGCTGCTGGGCGTCGTCGTGGCGGCCGTTTGGCTCGATCGATTCAGTGTGCCCGTCATCCTGGTGGCTTTGGGGCTCGGGCTGGTCGCCGGCAGCGATGTCCTCGGGCTGTGGCACTTCGACAACGTCGACCTTGCGAACCAGGTCGCGAACGCCAGTCTGGTGTTCATTCTCTTCCACGGAGGCCTCGTCACCAAGCGCACCGTCCTCAAGGCGGTTGCGCTGCCGGCGGGCGGGATGGCGACCTGGGGCGTCGTGCTGACGGCAGCCGCGGTGTTCTGCGTCCTGTACTTCGGTGTCGGTTGGGCTTCCGATCGCTCTCTGCTCCTCGCTGCCGTGATCTCGTCGACCGATGCGGCCGCGACGTTCTCGATCCTGCGTCGCCAGTCCCTGCGGCCCCGGCTCGCGTCGACGATCGAGATCGAGAGCGCGGCGAACGACCCGATGGCGATCCTCCTCACACTCGTCGTCGTCGAGGCGCTCACAGCCGGCACGGGGCTGAGCTGGACGATCCTACCGGTGTTCGCATGGAAGTTTGTCGTCGGGCCCGTGGTGGGCTGGCTGCTCGCGCTCATCGCCCTCGCGATCTTCGACCGGCTCAATCCGCAGGATCGCGGCTACTACTACGTGCTGCTGCTCGCCGTGGTGCTGCTGACGTACGGCGTGGCCGAGGCTGCGAAGGCCAGCGGGATGCTTGCGGTCTTCACCGCGGGCTTGGTCATGGGGAACCGGAAGTTCATCTATCAACAAGGGATTCGGAACTTCTCAGCCGCGTTATCGATGATCGCGAACATCGGCGTGTTCGTGATGATGGGGCTCCTGGTGTTCCCGAGCCAGTGGAGCAACCTGTGGCTCGGGGGGATCGTTCTCTTTCTGGTGTTGACGCTCGTCGCCCGGCCCGCCGCGGTTTGGCTGGGCACGCTCGGAATGGGGTTCCAGGCGAAGGAACGCCTCTTCATGAGCTGGGCGGGGCTTCGGGGTGCAGTCCCGATCGTCCTCGCGACGTATCCGATGGCCGCTGGGATCCCGGCAGGGCAGGACGTGTTCAACCTGGTCTTCTTCGCGGTCATCCTGTCGGTAGGGATTCAGGGCTCGACGCTGGGCCTGGTGGCGCGACGATTCGGACTGTCGACGGCATCACGTCCGCAGCCGCGCTACGGGCTCGAGCTCGTCACCATGGCTCATAGCGACCTCGACCTGATCGTCGTCGATCTGCCCGACCCGAAAGGTCGACCTGGACCACGAATTCGCGACCTCGCATTGCCGCCGGGCGCCATCCTCACGCTCGTCGCGCGAGGTGACGAGGTCGTCGCTCCCACCGGCAACACGAGGCTCCTCGGCTGGGATCAGGTCACCATCCTCGCGCACGCCAAAGACGAAGCCGACGTCCGCTCAGCAGTGCTCGAGCCGTTCGACCACCCCGTCAAGCCAGCGTCCGTCAGACCAGGACCGGTCGAGGCGCGCGCGATCGACGAGACGCCGGGAGGCGATGCGCGGCTTCGCGACCACGTCGTGCTCCTCGGCCACGGTGACGTCGGGAGCGTGCTCACCCGCTTCTTGCGGCTGCGTGAGATTCCGTTCGTCGTGATCGAGCAAGATCACACGACCGTCATGGCCTTGCGCGGTCAGGGCGTCGATGTCTTGCACGGCCATGGCGAGGATCCCGATCTGCTGGGCCGCGCCGGCATCAGGAACGCCAGGATGTTCCTCGTCACTGCGACGCAGCCGGTCGCGGCTCGCCGCGCGATTGAACACGCGCACCGCATGAATCCGCAGCTCGAAGTCATCGCCCGCGTACACCATGACTCGCTGCTGAGCGCCCTGTCGGGTCTGCCGCGTACCCGGGCGGTACAGGGCGACGTCGAGCTCGCGTATGCGATGGCGAGGTTCATGCTGCTCGCGTCCGGGACGAGCGCCATCGAGACCGAGGCGCTGATCTTCGATGCGCGGCGTGGGGAGCCCGGAAGCAGCCCGACACGGTTCGTAGAGATTCCTATCCCGCCAACGTCCCCCGTCGTCGGCCGTCCGCTCGAAGACCTGGCCGTCCCGACTGGCTCGCTCGTCGTCAAGATCCTGCGAGGAGGCGAGGCCATCGTCCCAGGAGGCCAGACCATGCTCTGCGCGGACGACGTCCTGTTCGTACTGACAGATATCGACCAAGCGCGGACGATCGAACACCTCATCAAACCGAACCCGCTCGACTCGACCGACCGCGCACCCAACACGGCGGGACCTCGGGGGGGCCTCGCGCCTTCTCGACGTTGAAGGAGAGCCACGAGCGACCGAACGCGAAAGCGGGGATCACGGAGACCGTGAGAGGGGAGCGACAGACAATGACCGAGACCAAGAAGAAGCCGGCGGCAACCAGCCGAGGGGTGGAGGCGGACGCGCGTGAACGCTTTCGTTCGTTGCTCGTTCCTGTCGATCTGACAGCCATTTCGGACCGCGTCCTCGGCCGAGTCGCGCTCCTGCCGCTCGCATACGGAGCGCGCGTCACGCTACTTCACGTCGTTCCCAAGAACCTCCCCGTCAGGGCTCAGGAGCGCGCCGAACGGGATGCGCGAAAGTCTCTCGGCAACGAAGCGCGGCATCTCGCAAGAGCGCTTCCAAAAGGCGTCCATGTCGAACCGCTGGTCAAGGTGGGCAGCGCGGCCTCGGAGATCGCCGAGTGCGCAACTTCGACCCGGGCCGAGCTCATCGTCATGGGTCGTGGCGGCAGCCGCGCGCTCCGGGATACCTTTCTCGGTTCCACCGCGGAGCGCGTCATCCGCCGCGGCAAGCTTCCAGTTCTTGCGGTTAGGTTGGCTCCTCGCGCGGCGTATTGCCGGCCTGCGGTCGCCCTCGATCCCGATCCAGGGGCCATGGATGCGCTTGCCCTCACGCTCCGACTGATTCCGCCCCCGAGGCCTCGTGTTGCAATCATCCACGCTTTCGACACGCCCTATCAAGGGCTGGTCTATCCGAGCCTTTCAGAGGAGGACGCAGAAGAGTGGCGCGGCGAGCTCGGCCAGAAGGCTACACACCGGATCGCGAAGCTGCTGGCGGATGCGCTGGCGCGAGCCAGCGTCTCGCCGGCAGACGCCCCGTCCTGGAAGATGCATGTTCAATGCGGGTCCGCGCGGCTCGTGATTGAGAAGCTCGTCAAGAAGGCAGACACCGATCTCCTGGTGCTCGGCACCCACGGTTATTCCGGGGTCGCTCACGTCCTCCTCGGCACGGTCGCAGGAGACGTACTGCGCCACGTAACGTGCGACGTGCTCGTCGTGCCCGGCCTTCGTCGCCCCGAAGAACCCGAATGAGCCCGTCGCCCCACCTCCTCGGTGGCGGCCTGCTGCTCAACTTCGGAGTCCCGTCCGTGCGGGCGTCGTGAGCCCGTCAGCGCTGGGCTGCTTCTTCATGAGGTCCGCGCAGTATGCCTCACCGGTGCTCGGGACTGCTTTCGAGCGAGGCTCGAGGTCTCTATGTGAGCCTATCGACCTCGGCCGGGGTCGATGCGGGCGCAGCCGTCTTCGCCGGTCGGCCCCAGCTCGATGCCGCCAAATGCACGAGAGATCGACTCCAGGTGGCGGCGGAACACGCGCTCGTGCACCGCGGCGTCATCCATTGCAATGACCGGGACGGCATCGATCCCGACGATGCGGTAAGGGCACACCTCGGCCCGAGGCTCGGCGCCGCGCCGGAAGCGGAGCCGCGCGAGGAAGCCGAGCCCGGTCATCGGCTCGCTCGACGTCATGCGCATGAGGTAGTTGCCGAGGCTGTAGAAGATCGGCCTGCCACCGCGCCATTCGATGCCTTGTACGACATGCGGATGATGCCCGACCACGACGTCTGCACCCGCAGCGATGGCGGCGCGCAGGATGTCGCGTTGCCCTTGGAGCGGCGTGTCGAAGTACTCCTCGCCGCCGTGGTACGAGACCACGATCGCGTCTGCCCGGTTGGACGCACGAAGTGAACGGACCGCCTCGACCAGGGTCTCGCGCTCTGCCTGCGCCACGTGGTCGCTCGCCTCGTGGGCGGCGAGCGAGCCCTGATTCCAGATGTCGGTGACAGCAAGGAACGCCAGCCGGAACCCCGACCGCTCGATGATGACAGGCTCGTAGGCACGATCGCGCGTCCTGCCGGCGCCGACGTAGCCGACACCGACCCGTTCCAAGTGCGCGAGCGTCTCCAAGAACGCCGGCTTGCCGAAATCCCATGCGTGGTTGTTCGCCAGCGACACCACGTCGATCCGCCCGCGCCCCAGCGCGTCCGCTCCCGACGGTGGGCCGACAAAGACGAGGCGGTTATCCGGGTGCACCGTTCGTCCGCCTTGATCGCTCAGCTGGCTCTCGAGGTTCACGAACCGCACGTCGGCCCCCGCCGACATGGCCGCCGTCGAGCCGAAGAAGTCGTACGCAGGATCGGCGAGCAGCGCGTCACCCAATGCGCGGCCGAAGCTCACGTCGCCGCCGGCAACGAGCACGAGCTCATCGGCCGGTGGAGGAGGCGCGGCAGCGGATGCGCTCGGGATCGGCTCGGAGCCGGTTGCGGCGATTCCCGAGCGCTCGTCAGCTCTGTCCGGCCGATGATCCTCGCCGGCGAGTGAGCATCCGACCAACCACAACGAACCAATCTGCGACGCCCAACTGCTGCGGAACAACGGCGCTACGGTATCACGAAGCCGCGCGCTTCATAGCCGCCACGCCGCGTAGCTCGGCGCCGCGCGTTCGTCGGCCCGGGCCACGCGGTTGAGGACGATGAGCCGCGCGCTCTCGGAGATCGTCCCGTCGAAGCAGATCCTCACGTCCGCTACGGGATAACCCACAGGCCCCAGCTCGACGATCTGTCCGACGCTCCGGTCCCCGTGGACCACGTATTGGTCCGTGGCGATGGCGCCCGGCTGAGCGACGTGGTGCTCCTTCAGAACCTCGACCTTGCTCGCGCCGTTGTCCGCGATCGGAGGGTCGCCGGCCGCCGCAAACTGACGAACGCGAAATGCGTCGGACCTAGCTCGTCCATCGCGGTTGTCGATCGTACCCGTGAAGCACAGCGGCTCGCCCGCCTTGGCCGCCAGTTGGTAGACGCTGCCGTCCCCGCCCGGGGCCTCGCTCTCCGCCGAGGAAGCGCGGTCGAGCGCGATCTGCGTGAAGCGGCCGTCCACCGACGTCGCGGCGCAGCTCGCGACGAGGAAGACCGTGGAAAGAAGGAGGGGCCGGAGCACGGGGGCTTACCTAGCACGGCCATTCGTCGGTGCGGGGGCACGTAGCGCCAATGACCGGCTTGCCGCGAGTACCGGGGCCCTTGGCCTCAGATCGCCGACGGGAGACCTCCAAAACAACGCTTTCGGCGGAGGCCCTGACCCCAGATTCAACGCCTCCTTTGGCGCGCGGTCCGCCGGACAGGCTTCCGCCGTCGGTGGAATGCAGACAGGCGCCGACATGCAGCTGAGACGAGGTGCATCACCGCCGGCATCGCCGTTGCACCGAATTCCAGCGTGGCGCCTACGCCACGCCGAGAGGAATTCTCATGTTGTTTCGAAGGGTGAAGACCCCTGGGCTCGCGCACGTGGCGTACGTGCTCGGCGACGCCGGTGAGGCCATCGTCGTCGACCCGCGTCGCGACATCGACGAATACGTCGAGATCGCCCGCACCGAGGGGCTCCGTATCAGGTACGTCCTCGAAACGCACCGCCAGGAAGACTTCGTGATGGGCTCGCAGGAGCTCGCCCAGAAGTTGGGCGCGAAGGTCGTCAGCTACCGCCATGAGCTCTTCGGCCACAGCGACATCCAGCTCGGCGACGGTGAGGAGATCGAGCTCGCAGGCGTACGCATCAAGGCCCTGCACACGCCCGGGCACACGCCGGAGAGCACGTGCTACGCGGTGTACCTGAAGGACACGGACGTGGCGTGGGGCGTGTTCACCGGTGACACACTCTTCATCGGCGAGACCGGTCGAACGGATCTGCCCGACCGCGAGCGGACAGGGGAGAACGCGGGCCGGCTCTACGACGCCGTCCGAGAAAAGCTCCTGCCGCTCGGCGATCAGGCGCTGCTCTGGCCCGCCCACGGCTCGGGCTCCGTCTGCGGCGGCAACATCGCCGACAGGGACGATTCCACGCTCGGCTACGAGCGCACGTACAACCCCGTCTTCGTGGAAGCACGTGACGCCTTCGTCGCGCGCAAGATCGACGAGCGCATCCCGCGCCCGCCCTACTTTCGCACAATGGAGAAATGGAACCTGAAAGGCGGCCGGCCCGTTGCGAAGCAGGCGACAGCCGTCGCGCTCTTCGACGCCAAGCACTTCGCGACCGAGAGCAAGCGCGGCCTGGTCATCGACACACGCGAGCCGGAAGCGTTCGCGGCCGGACACATTCCCGGCTCGGTCAACGTGTGGCTCGCGGGGCTCCCGGTCTTTGCAGGCTGGCTCGCGACCGATACGACCCCGATCTTCCTCGTCCTGGAGAGCATGGACGACTTGCCCGCCGCGCTGAAGCACCTCGGGCGGGTCGGCGCCGACGGCGTCGAAGGTGTGCTCGCGAACGGCTTCGAGGGGTGGCGCGACGCGGCCATGCCCATTGCAACTGCCGACACGATCGCGCCGCGGGAGCTCGAGCGGCAGCTCGAGCGGTACGTCGTGCTCGACGTTCGCGATGATCAGGAGTTCGAGAAAGAAGGGCACATCCCCGGAGCTCGGCACCTCTACGTCGGTTACCTCGACGAACACCTGTCGCGCTTGCGACGAGAGCTCGACGCGAAGCCGTCGATCGCGGTCACCTGCAGCGTCGGCCACCGTTCCGGCATTGCGGTGAGCGTGCTCGAGCGGCATGGGTTTCACGCCATAAAGAACGTCCTCGGCGGGATGACGGCGTGGGGCAAGCTGAAGCTGCCGAGCGCCAAGGGCCGCGACGGATCGGTGACCACGTTCGACGTCGAAGGAGCCCGCAAATGACCCCTGCCAACCATTCGCCGTGGCCGGCTGTGGCCGTGGGCGCGGGGCTCGGCGCGCTCGAGTGGCTCTCGTTCGTGACGGCACAGCAGGGGCTCGGGATCACCGGCGCCTTCGAGACGGTCGCGGTGGCAGTGCAGCAGCCTTTGCCGCCCGCGCGAGCGCTCATGAACCGCTTCATCCGGGATCGCGAAGAGGTTCCCTCCGTAGATTGGGAGCTGGCGCTCGTCGCGGGCGTCGCCGCCGGCGGCTTTTTTGCTTCGCGCGTGAGCCGGAGCGCCGGTAGCCATAAGAAGCGACCGGAGCGAGCCGAGGCGCTCGAACGCCGCCGGTATGCGTCTGCATTCGTCGGCGGTGCCCTGATGATGCTCGGCGCGCGCGCCGCGAAGGGCTGCACGAGCGGCCACGGAATCACCGGCAATGCGCAGCTCGCGGCGTCGAGCCTGCTTTTCTCCGTGGTCATGGGCGCCACCGCCATCGTGGCGGCGCACCTCTTCACGAAAGGAACGTAAGATGCGCGTCGACTCCGCAGGCAGGCTGGCGCTCGGCTTCGGAACGGGGGTGGCGTTCGGTACGCTGCTCGAGCAGGGTCACCTGGATCGTCGCGAGACGATCGTGGAGCAGCTTCGGCTGCGTGACCGGCGCGTCGCGATCGCCATGGCGACCGCGGCGACGCTCGGAGGTCTAGGGCTGAGCGGCCTCGAAGCCGCAGGCCTCACCAAGCGCTCGGTCAAGCCTCTTCAGCCCGTCGCGATCGTCGGCGGAGGCGTGCTCTTCGGCGTGGGCCTCGCCCTGCTCGGATATTGCCCCGGCACCGGCGTGGCTTCGGCAGGAGCAGGCCGGCGCGACGCAATCGTCGGCGTGCTCGGCATGCTCGCCGGAGCGATCGCGTTCACGCACCTCTACCCGCGCCTGAAGTCGAGGCTCGAGGCCGGCGATCGGGGAAAGGTGACGCTGCCCGACGTCATCAGGGCGCGGCCGGGTGCGCTTGCCCCCGCCGGCCGATAGACGGCGGCGGCGTCGGAACGTTCGCAGGCGTGGCACGCGCGCTGCAAAAAAGGATGTGCGAGAGGCACGACATGAAGTCGCACCCGAGGAACCTCGTCGAGCTCGCGGAAGCGAGCTTCCGTCGCTACAAAGACCAACCGTTCCTGGGTACGAAGACGGGAAGCGGCAGGCGCTGGGCAACCTACGGAGAGGTGGCGGCCGACGTCGATGCGCTCCGCTCCGGCCTCGTCGAGCTGGGGGTGCGCCCGGGCGACCGAGTCGCCATCGTCTCCGCCAATCGCGTCGAGTGGGCCGTCGCGGCGTTCGCCACCTATGGGCTCGGCGCGACGTTCGTCTCGATGTACGAGCAGCAGCGGGCCCGCGAATGGGAGCACATCCTCGAGGACTCGGGCGCCAAGGTCGTCATCGGATCGACCCCGCGCGTCGTCGGTGCCCTCCAGGAGATGCGCCCACGGCTGCCGTCGCTCGCGCATGTCATCGCGATCGACGCGGCAGAGGACGGTGCCTCCACGTTCGAAGGCGTCCTCGAGCGCGGGCGTGCCAACCCCGTTCCTTCGGTATCGCCGGAGCCCGAGGCGATCGCCTGCTTCATCTACACGTCGGGCACGACCGGGATGCCGAAGGGCGTCATGCTCTCGCACGAGAACGTGACGTCGAACATCGCCACCGCCCTGGAGATCTTCCCGTTCTCCCCTGAAGACCGCATGCTCTCCTTCCTGCCTTGGGCCCATGCCTACGGCCAGATCGAGCTCAACATCGTCCTCGCGTCGGGAGCGTCCGCCGCGCTCGTGAGCGACGTCAAGAACCTCGTCCGAGAGCTCGGCGAGGCGCGCCCCACGATCCTCGTGGCAGTGCCGAAGGTCTTCAGCCAGCTCTATGCGAACGTCACGAGGCAGGTCGCCGAGCGTCCGAAGCTCGTTCAACACCTCTTCAGGCGCGCGGTCCGCACGGCTGCGCGACGCCGGCGGGAAGAGCGCACGAGCGCGATCGACACCGTGGCGCTCGCGATCGCCGACCGCTTGATCTTCTCCAAGATCCGCGAGCGGCTCGGCGGACGGCTGAAGTATGCGATCAGCGCCAGCGCGACGCTCTCCCTCCGAGTGGCCGAAGCGATCGATGCCATGGGCATCCAGGTCTACGAGGGCTACGGCCTCACCGAGACGTCGCCGCTCGTCAGCGGAAACGTCCGCGATCCGGGCGGCCGAAAGCTCGGTAGCGTCGGAAGGCCGATCCCCGGGGTCAGGGTCGTCATCGACGACTCGATCGGCGAGCAGCCGGGGCACGGCGAGATCGTCGTCTACGGGCCCAACGTCATGCGCGGCTATTTCGGAAGAGCGGAAGAGACCGCGGAGGCCCTGACCGCAGCTGGTGGGCTGCGTACCGGCGACATCGGCTACCTCGACAGCGACGGCTTTCTCTACGTCACCGGGCGCATCAAGGAGCAGTACAAGCTCGAGAACGGAAAGTACGTGATGCCGTCCCTGATCGAGGAGACGCTCAAGCTCTCTCCTTACATCGCCAACGTCCTCGTCTACGGCGACAACCGCCCCTACAACGTCGCGCTCTTCGTGATCGACGTCGGCGCGGTACGCGCGTGGGCGGAAAGAGAAGGCTTGCGGCTGGACCGCGACCCGACCGCCGACCCGAAGGTGAAGCAGCTCATCGAGGGCGAGCTCGTTCGGCTCTCCGACTCGTTTGCCGGCTACGAGAGGCCGAGCGCGTTCGCCCTCACGACCGAGGACTTCACCATCGAGAACGGCCTGCTCACCCCGAGCATGAAGCTCAAGCGTCGCGAAGCCATCGCGCGTCACGGTGCGACGCTCGACCGCCTGTACCGCGAGCCGAGGACGGCGCCCTCGGAGACAAGAGAGACGGTCGTGTCACTCTCCCCTCCCACGAGGTGAAGCTCGTCGTCGCCCGGTCTCGGGTTGGAAGTGGAGCTCGGCATGGAACGAATCGTCTACGTCGTGGGCCACCGGAATCCGGACCTGGACAGCATCGCCTCCGCGATTGCGTACGCTCACCTCAAGCACCGCCTCGGAGAGCCGAACGTTCGTGCCGCGCGCGCCGGTGACCTCGACGCGGAGACCGCGTTCGCGCTCGATCGGTTCGGGGTTCCCCCGCCTCCGTTGCTGACGGATGCAACCGGTCACGACCTGATCCTCGTCGACCACAACGAGATCGGCCAGGCGCTACCGCACATCGAAGAGGCGAACGTCCTCGAGGTTTGGGAGCACCACCGCATCGGTGATCTCAGGCTTGCCGCTCCCATCCTCTTTCACTGCGAGCCCGTCGGCGCGACGGCGACGCTGATCGGAGAGCTCTACTTCCTGCACCACGTGACGCCACCGTCGTCGATCGCGGCGGTCCTGCTCGCCGCCATCCTGTCGGACACGGTCGGCTTCCGTTCGCCGACCACGAGCGAGAAGGACCGCATGATCGCGGGGCGTCTCGCGCAGCTGGCCGGGCTCGACGTAGCGACGTTCGGGGCCGAGCTGCTGCGCATCAAGGCTGCCACCGTCGAGCGCAGGAGCGCGGCGGAGATCGTGAGGACCGACTACAAGGAATTTCTCATGGGCGGCCAGCGCGTGGGGATCGGCCAGGTCGAGACCCTGAACCCGGGCGCGCTCGCGGAGAAGCGGGCGGACATCCTTCGGGAGATGCGAGCGCTCCGCGAAGCGGACAGCCTCACCCAGATCATCCTCATGGTCACCGATGTCCAATCGAAGGCGAGCGATCTCTGGTTCGTAGGTGGACGCTCCGATCTCTTCGAGCGTGCATTCGGCCGCCTCGACGGCGGCGTGGTGCATCTTCCCGGGGTCATGTCGCGGAAGAAGCAGGTGGTCCCACGCCTCGATGCGGCGTTCAGCCACGCCACCGGGGCGCTGGCTACTCCGGTCCACGGTTGATCCGCCGCGGCGGCTCGAGCGGGCGTCGGCCCCGACCTTTACGCAACGTCGCCAAGAGCCCACGTGCAGGGTTCGTCAAGGCGACTCCCGCAACGGCGCCCTTGGGGGAAGCCTGATGCGCGGTCGGCACCGCCGTGCGCTCCCATTGAGAGGCGCTACGCTCCGGCCGACCTTCGAATGGCCGAAACGAGCTCGAATCCATCGACGGCGCGACGATCCGTGGAAGCGGCGCTGCTCGCCGTCTTCTACTACGCGTTCGCGAGGCTCGGCCTCGAGCTCGCGCACGTCGGCTCCAACGTCACGCTCGTCTGGCCGCCGACCGGCATCGCAGTCGCGGCCTTGGTCTCCCGCGGTCCCCGATGCTGGCCCGGCATCTTTCTCGGGGCGGTGCTCGTCAATGCCGACATGGGCGCTCCGTGGTGGGCGGCGATCGCCGTGGGCGCGGGCAATACCGCCGGGCCGGCGCTCGTCGCTCTAGCGCTCCGGCGGGCGCGGTTCCGGCCGTTCGAAACGTTGCGCGACACGATCACGTTCCTCGCGGCAACGCCGCTCGGCATGCTCGTCCCGCCGACCATCGGTCTCTTTGCCCTGAGTCAGGCAGGGCTGGTGCCGCACGGGTTCTTCGGCCGCGGGTGGATCATGTGGTGGGTGGGCGATATCAACGGTGTCCTCGTCGTGGGGCCGGCTCTCCTGACGATGCGCCGCGATGCCTTCCGCGAGCTCGGCCGGCGCAAGCTCGAGCTCCTCCTCATCGCCGCTACCACGCTCGCCGTGGTGCTGGCCGTCTTCTTCCTCGTCGGGCAACCGATCACGTTCATCGTCCTGTTGCCGGTGGTGTGGGCGGCGCTGCGATTTCCGGGGCTCGGGTCGTCTCTCGTCGTCTTGGGAATCGCAGCGGCGGCGGTCTGGGCCACCGCTACCCGGCTGGGGCCGTTCACGAGCACCGACGTGCAGGCCGGCCTGCTCGTCCTCTCGGGCTTCCTGGGCAGCGCGGCGCTCGGGAACCTGATCGTCATCGCGCTCCTGGCCGAGCAGCGACAGGACGTCTCCGCGCGCACCGAAGCCGAGCTGGCGAAGCGAAGCGCAGACGAACGCCTCGCGATCGCAGCACGGCTCGCCGGGCTCGGCACGTGGCAGCTCGACCTGCGATCGCGCCAGCTGATGTTGAGCGAAGAGCTCGCCGGTATGTTGGGGCGGCCGGATCTCGTGGCGTCCTCGTTCGAGCGCGCGCTCGAGCTGTTGCACCCGGACGACCGCCTGGAGCTCGAGGCCGCGTTGGACGGTGCAACCGTGCCGGAGTCGATCTTCCAGATCGAGCTCAGGGTTCGCGGCCCCAACCAGGAGCTGCGCACGCTGCTCGTTTGCGGCTCGCGCACGGGCGCGGCCGAAGAACGACGGTTCGTCGGCGCCGCGCTGGACATCACACAGCGAAGGGAAGAAGAGGCGGCGCGCCAACGGCTCGAGCGCCGGCTCTCGGAAGCCCACCGGACCGAGGCGCTCGGCCGGCTCGCGGGTGGAATCGCGCACGACTTCAACAACCTCTTGGCGGCGATCCTCCCCAACGCAGAGCTTGCCGCGCTCGACATCGGCGTCGAGCACCCGGCCCGCCCATCCGTGGAAGCGATTCGTGCAGCGACGCTGCGCGCGCGCGATCTGGTCAAGCAGGTACTCGCGTTCGCCAAGCAGCGCGGCTCGAGCGACAGCGCGGTCGACCTGGCGCCGCTGATCGAGGACGAGCTTCGCCTGATGCGTGCGTCGCAGAGCTCGCCAATCGAGCTCACGACCCGGCTCACCTCGGGGATCCGGGTGCTCGCCGACCCCTCACGCGTCCACCAGGTCGTTGCGAACCTGGTTACGAACGCTGTGCAATCGATGAGCGCCAGCGGCGGTACGCTCGGGGTCTCGCTCGACGAGCAGCTCGTCGACGAGGCATTCGCGACCGCGCACGGCATCGCGGTGGGTCGTTTCGCGCGGCTGGAGGTTCGGGACACGGGTGATGGGATCGACGCGGCGCACCTCGGCCGCATCTTCGAGCCCTTCTTCACGACCAAGAGCGCCGGCGAGGGCACCGGGCTGGGGCTCGCCGTCGTCCACGCGATCGTCCACGGGTACGCAGGCACGATCACGGTCGAGAGCACGCTGGGCGGGGGGACCGTGTTCTCGGTCTACCTTCCGGTGTCGAGCGCACCCGTCGTCACGCCCGAGCCCGAGAGGAACGAGCCGCGCGGCGCCGGACAGGTCCTCCTCCTCGTCGACGACGAGCCCGCCGTGCTGAGCACGACTCGCCGCGTCCTCGAGCGCCTCGGCTACGAGGTGATTGCCGCCGGCGGCCCTCGATCCGCGCTGGAGGAGCTGCGGTCGAGCACACGGATCGATCTGCTCCTCACGGACCTCTCGATGCCCGAGATGACCGGGCTCACCCTCGCGGTGGAGGCGCGCAGAGCTCGACCGAAGCTGCCGGTCGTCATCTCGACCGGGTTCGGCGCCGCGATCGACGAGGCCGAGCTCGCGGCGGCAGGCATCTACGAGGTCCTCGCCAAACCGGTTACCTCGGATGTCCTCGCACGCACCATCGTCAAGGCGCTGGAGAGCCCCGCGCGCCCCCTCGGTAGAAAATTGTCCGGAGCGCTTTCGCTCGAACGTTGACCGTGTGAAACCGGCCGCCAGACTGCGGCCGTCCCAGGAGGAGCGTTCGACATGGCAGATTTTCTGTTTCTCTACCGAAACACCGAGGCCGACGCGCGAAAGTACATGGGCACGCCCGAGGCGGCGCAGGCGTCGATGAAGCTCTGGATGGCGTGGATGGCCGATCTCGAGGCGAAGGGTCACCTCAAGTCGAGGGGTGAGCCGCTCGAGCGGACGGGTAGGACCGTGACCGGGCCGAACAACCAGGTGACCGACGGTCCCTACGCCGAGGCAAAGGACATCGTGTCCGGCTTCTCGCTCATCGTGGCGAAGGACGAAGCCGAGGCCGTCGAGCTCGCCAAGGGTTGCCCGGTGCTCCGCGGCGCGGGGAGCGTCGAGGTCCGCCCGGTCATGAAGCTCTAGCTTTGGCCGCGAACCTCGCGGAGCACTTCTTTCGGCGTGAGGCCGGCCGCCTCGTGGCCGCCCTCACGCGGATCTTCGGAGTGCACAACCTGGCGCTGGCCGAGGACGTCGCTCAGGACGCCTTCTGTCGCGCGCTCGAGGTGTGGAAGGTCCACGGCATCCCCGAGAACCCTTCGGCCTGGCTGATGGCCACGGCGAAGAACCGCGCGCTCGACCGGGTGCGGCGCGAGCGCACCGCGCGGACCTTCGCGCCCGAGCTCTCGCGGCATCTCGAGAGCGAGTGGACGCTCGGCCCGGCGATCGACGAGGCCTTCGAGCCGGCTGCGGTGCGCGACGAGCAGCTCAGAATGATGTTCTCCTGCTGCCATCCCAAGCTTCCCGAAGAGGCGCAGCTCGCGTTGATCCTCAACATCCTCTGCGGCTTTGGCGCGCCCGAGATCGCCGCAGCACTCTTCACCGGGCGCGCTGCGATCGAGAAGCGGATCAGCCGCGGCAAGAAGGCACTCGCCGGTGCGAAGACGCTCTTCGACCTGGCGGACGCCGACTTCGGCGCGCGTCTCGCCACGGTACAGCGGGCGCTCTACCTCTTGTTCAACGAGGGCTACCACGGCGCCTCGGCTGCGACGCCGGTGCGCGGAGAGCTCTGCGAGGAGGCGATTCGGCTCACGGCGCTGCTCAGCGAGCATCCGCCGGGGGCCACGCCGGCGACGCACGCGCTCGGCGCGCTCATGTGCCTGCACGCGGCGAGACTCCCGACGAAGCTCGACGAGGCCGGAGACTTGAGCACGCTGGTCGACCAGGACCGTTCGCGCTGGAACACGGAGCGCGTCGCCGAGGGGCTCGCGTTGCTCGAGCAATCCGCGCGCGGCGACGAAGTGACGCCCTACCACCTCGAGGCCGCGATCGCGGCCGAGCACGCGAGCGCACCGACGTTCGCCGCCACGAGCTGGGACGTGATCGTCTCTCTCTACGACAAGTTGATGGCCATCGCGCCGTCACCCGTCGTGGCGCTGAGCCGGGCGGTCGCGGTCGCCGAGCGCGACGGGGTCGAGCGAGGGCTCGCGGCGCTCGCGGCGATCGAGGGCAGCGACCGTCTCGCGCGGTACCCGTTCTACGAGGCTGCGTTCGGAGAGCTCGAGCTTCGCAGAGGCCGCGGCGCTGCGGCCAAAAACCACTTCCACGCCGCGCTCGGGGTCGCGCGCAACCAGCCCGAGCGGCGGTTCCTCGAGAAGCGAATCGCCGCAGCGCGGGAGCTTGACAATCAATAAGTAACAGCTTATGTATCGGCGATGCCCAGCGCGGCCGCGGCCGAGAACAAGATCTTCCAGGCGCTGGCCGATCCCAGCCGCCGGGCCATCTTCGAGTCGCTGACGCGTGGCGAAGCGGCGGTGAAGGACCTCACTGCCCGCTTCGACATCTCGCAGCCGGCGATCTCGCAGCATCTCGCCGCGCTGAAGGATGCGGGACTGGTCAACGGCAGGCGCGAAGGGCGCTGCGTCTTTTACCGGGTGGAGCCGCGCGGGATGAAGCCGCTCATCGATTGGATCGCGCACTACCGTGCTTTCTGGACGGAGCACGTGGATCGCCTCGAACGACTCTTGGAGACGATGGACGAATGACGCAAAAGAGCGATAGGCACCCGGCCGACAGCCACGACCTCATCCGCGTCCGGGGCGCGCGCGAGAACAACCTGAAGGACATCAGCGTCGAGATTCCGAAGCGCCGCCTGACCGTGTTCACCGGCGTGTCGGGTTCGGGCAAGAGCTCGCTGGTGTTCGGCACGATCGCCGCCGAGTCGCAGCGGATGATCAACGAGACGTACAGCGCCTTCGTGCAGGGCTTCATGCCCACCCTGTCGCGCCCCGACGTCGATGTCATGGACGGCCTCACGACGGCGATCATCGTCGATCAGGAGCGGATGGGCGGGGACGCCCGGTCGACGGTGGGGACCGCGACCGATACCAATGCGATGCTCCGCATCCTCTTCAGTCGATTGGGCAAGCCGCACGTCGGCGGTCCCAATGCATTTTCGTTCAATGTGGCGTCGGTCCGCGCGGCTGGATCGATCACCGTAGAGAAGGGCGGCGGCAAGACCGAGAAGGTAGTCTTCAATCGCACGGGCGGGATGTGCCCGCGCTGCGAGGGCAGGGGATCGGTCAACGACATCGACTTGTCGCAGATCTACGACGAGAAGAAGTCGCTCAACGAGGGGGCGCTCGCCGTCCCCGGCTACTCGATGGATGGCTGGTTCGGGCGCATTTTCAACGGCTGCGGCTTCTTCGACGCCGACAAGCCCATCAAGAAGTTCACCAAGAAAGAGCTTCACGATCTGCTCTACAAGGAGCCCACCAAGATCAAGATCGACGGCATCAACCTGACCTATGAGGGGGTGATTGCGAGGATCCAGAAGTCGATGCTCTCCAAGGACGTCGACTCGCTGCAGCCGCACGTGCGTGCATTCGTCGAGCGGGCGGTGACCTTCACTACCTGTCCCGAATGCGCCGGCACCCGCCTCAATGAGGCTGCCCGGTCGTCGAAGATCAAAGGAAAGAACATCGCCGATGCATGTGCGATGCAGATCAGCGATCTGGCCGAATGGGTGCGGGGTCTGAACGAGCCGTCCGTGGCCCCGCTTCTCGAGGCATTGCGTCACTCCCTCGATTCGTTCGTCGAGATCGGCCTCGGCTACCTGTCGCTCGACCGGCCATCGGGAACGCTGTCCGGTGGTGAGGCGCAGCGGACCAAGATGATCCGTCATCTGGGCTCGGCGCTGACCGACGTCACCTATGTCTTCGATGAGCCGACGATCGGGCTCCATCCCCACGACATCCGGCGCATGAACGAGCTCTTGATCCAGCTTCGCGACAAGGGAAACACCGTGCTGGTCGTCGAGCACAAGCCCGAGACGATCGCGATCGCCGATCACGTCGTCGACCTCGGCCCCGGCGCCGGCACCGCCGGGGGCCAGGTCGTCTTCGAGGGCACGGTGGCAGCGTTGCGTGCGAGCGGAACGCTCACGGGCCGTCACCTGAGCGACCGCCCCTCGCTGAAGCCGTCGGTGCGCAAGCCCACGGGCGTGATGAAGATTCGCGGCGCTCGCGCGCACAACCTGAAGAACGTGAACGTCGACATTCCGCTCGGCGTGCTCGTCGTCGTCACCGGCGTTGCGGGGTCGGGCAAGAGCTCGCTGATCGACGGCTCGGTCGTGGGCAAAGAGGGGGTTGTCTCGATCGACCAGGGCGCGATTCACGGCTCGCGGCGCAGCAACCCGGCGACCTACACCGATCTCTTGGAACCGATCCGAAAGGCGTTCGCGAAGGAGAACGGCGTGAAGCCGGCGCTCTTCAGCGCGAACTCCGAGGGCGCGTGTCAGGCGTGCAACGGGGCCGGGGTCATCTACACCGACCTCGCGATGATGGCCGGCGTCAGGACCATCTGCGAGGAGTGCGAGGGCAAGCGCTTTCAGGCGTCGGTGCTCAGGTACAAGCTCGGCAAGCTCGACATCGCCCAGGTGCTCGATCTGCCTGTCGAAGAGGCGCTGGCGTTCTTCGGCGCCGGCAAGGCGCACACCCCGGCGGCGCAGGCGATCCTTCAGCGGATGTCCGATGTTGGGCTCGGTTACCTGCGTCTGGGCCAGCCCCTTCCGACGCTGTCCGGCGGGGAGCGGCAGCGGCTCAAGCTCGCGGCGCACATGGGGACCGAGGGCGGCGTTTACGTGCTCGACGAGCCGACCACCGGGCTCCACCTCGCCGATCTCGCCCAGCTGCTCGCACTCTTGGACCGCCTCGTCGACGCCGGAAAGTCGGTGATCGTGATCGAGCATCACCAAGCAGTCATGGCTCACGCAGATTGGATCATCGACCTCGGCCCGGGTGCCGGCCATGATCGGGCCTGGGTCCAGCGCGGCGCCCGAGGCATCCTCAGGGTTGTCGCGTTGGTCGGATGCGGACGACGAGGACGCCCGCGTCGAAGCGGAGCCCACCGCCTCCACGCCCGCGGCCCACGTTCCGGTTTCGGAGCTGGAGGCGGCGCTCGAGCTGCTGCATTTTCTGCTGGCGCACGCTTGGGGCGGTGGCGACGGCGTCGTGCGCGGTCGGTGCTCCGCGCGGCGCCTCGGCGTCGGCGCGCATTTCGACGCCCTCGGCGACGAGCGCCTGCGCGACGCCCGGCAAGTGCGGCAGGAAGGCGCGGTGGACGAGCAGCGTCTCGACGGCGTTGCACGCCGCCGGGTAGTCGCACTTGC
>JBGTSH010000156.1:0-22869 GCA_041940405.1 Polyangiaceae bacterium | reverse complement strand
ACGGGGATGGCCCTCGCAAGGAGCCTGACATGAGCGGCGTGCAAATTTTGACCATCTCCGAGGACGAGGGCGAACAGCGGTTGGACCGGTGGCTGAAGCGCCGCTTCCCGCAGCTGACCCAAGGCAATATCGAAAAGATGTGCCGCACGGGCCAATTGCGCGTCGATGGCGGCCGGATCCGTGAGGCCTTCTTCGGCGAGCAACTTGTCGACGGGGTCACAGTACGGCCACTCCTCGGTTTTGGAGAGCGCGAGGAGCTCGGCGCGACGCGCTCGTGAAGAGGACCGATGCTCCTCCGCACTCAGCAAGCGAAACTGGCGGTGTACGGGCGGCAACACGAGGATCACGCGACGCGCAGGTCCGTCCGGGCGTGGAATCGCTGCACCGAGCTCGAGATGACCGCAGCGGTCGCTTCGGGCATCGCCGGTCAGCGCGCGCAGGTCCTTCCTCTTCCAGCCGATCTCGCCGAAGATCGACGGACAGTAGAGACCACCTTCGACGGGTAGGAAGCTCACGTAGCTATAGCTGTCGGCGCTCGTCACCTCGCCCTTCGAGAGTGCTCGGACACTATCGTCGTTCAGCCACATCGCTTGGTCGGTGTCCACCATATCATCGGCACGCTCTGCGCGACGAGCACGGACGTCGACCTCGAGAAGCTGGGCGCGTGCGCGCTCTATTGTCCGCACGGCGGAAGGCCGGCGAAGAGGCCACACTCGTCGGTCGTGGCGACCCAATCTTCGAACGCGCTCACCGTGCACGCCTCCATGTTTCCCGGTAGACCGTCCAATTGCGTGTTCTCCAAGCACTGCTGCGGGGTCAGGATTTGCACGCTCTTGTTGCTGCAGTGGATCTGCGTGCCCGGGCCTCCCAGCGTCTCGACGAGCCATTCGCACCATGCGAGCAGCTGGGCATCGTTCATCTCACCCATGAGCAGATCCCCCGGCAGCCCGGTCGCCTCGCAAGAGTTGCCGTAACAAGTGAACCCGAAGGCTGCTTGGCAATCACCGCCGCAGCCACGAATGCCGTCACACTGCTCGTCGGGGAGCTGAAGGCTGCCGTCGCCACAGGAACCGATGACCTCCGAGCAGTCGGAGGCGCAGTAACCCGGCGTGTCGCCAACATCACAAGGCTCATCGTCCCTGACGAGTCCGTCACCACACACCGGCGCGCATTCGCCGTCATCGCAATCGTAGCCGCCTTTTGGCTGACAGGCGTCGCTGCAGCGCTTGCCGTCGTCCTCCGGATCGCATGCCTCGCCTTCGTCGACGACGCCGTTGCCGCAGAGCTCGTCGGCTTCCTCGCCGCAGGAGAGGCAAGCCGCGACGAGCAAGCAAACGAGTCGACGAACGTTCAGCACCCGCGCAAGATACGTCACCCGGAAGGCTCGAGTGCCTAGGAAGTGTCGACCGGAGCTCGGGCGCCGTTGACGCGCGAGCTCAGCGCGCGAGATCGACCGTCATCGTCCGCGGGCTGGACAGCGAGCCAGCCTCTGGGCGTTCGGTGCGGACTCGCTTCTGAAGCTCATCACCGTGCTCGTCCCACCAGGCCTTCGCCATCGATGGAGTCCACGGCTCGATTTCGATTGCGGCGAGCGCGTCCGCCAAGTCCGCGACGGTTTGCGGTCGATCCTCGGGAGACTTGGCGAGGCACCGAAGGACCAGGGCGTCGAGCGCGTCGGGCAATGCCCTGCCGACGCGCTCCGACGGCGCGACCGGCGTCTCGTGAAGGTGCTTGCTGCAGATCTCGATGAGGGTCCGCCCCGTGAAGACTGTCGAGCCGGTCAGCAGGTAGAAGAGGGTCGCGCCGACCGCGTAGATGTCGGCGCGGGCGTCGATCGAGTTGGGATCGACGATCGCTTCGGGAGCCATGTAGAGCGGCGTTCCGGTGATGACGTTGGCGCCGCTCAGATCGGCCGCCCCTTGACCGGCAAGCTTCACCAGACCGAAATCGAGGACCTTGGCGACGTCGTGGACGCACCCGCGCGTCGTCACGATCACGTTGGCCGGCTTGACGTCCCTGTGCACGACGCCCGACTCGTGGGCCTCGTGCAGAGCCCCGCAGATCTGTGTGACCAGGTGAATGGCGCGCGCGGGCGGCAACGGACCGCCCGCCTTCACCAGGTGCTCGAGGCTGAGCCCCTCGAGGTACTCCATCGCGTAGTAGAAGACGCCATCGGGCGTCCGGCCGAAGTCGTAGATGGCGACGGTGTTGGGATGGGTCAAGCGGCTGGTGACCTGCACCTCTCGCTCGAAGCGCGCGACGTCGGTCACGCCCGCTCTTTCGGGCGCGAGGAGCTTGATCGCGGTGGGGCGCCGCAGGAGCGCGTGGTCCGCGCGATACACGACGCCCATTCCACCGGCCCCGATGCTCTCGACAAGGGTGTATTGGCCGACCTTCATCGCCTGGCGCACCTGGCGCTGAAGCCCGTAGATGATGCGGCTGATCACCGTCGTCGTGACGATCGCGGTCGTCGTCCAGAAGCTCGCGTAAATCGCACGCATGACCGGGTCGTCATCGACGATGAGGTAGGTCATGACGATCAGCGGTGTGGTGGCGGCGACGCCCAAGGCTGCCGTCCGAACGGCATGGCTCGGGACCAGGGCCGCGCGGGCGACCAGCGTCCAACCCACGGCTTGCAGTGCCACCTGCTCCGGTTGCTCTCCCTCGTGGGTTCCCGTCATCATGAACGCGAAGCTGACCCCGAGCACCGTCAAGCCGAGGGCGTCGACGACATCCAGCGCGCGACCGGAGCGCGGAGCGCTGCCGACGTAGAGCCACATCGCGAACATCGCCATCGTCGACGATACGTGCGCGATCGTCGCCGGGTGCGACAGGTGCTTGTCGAGGTGGCCAGGGAAGACGCCCACCGTGATCGCGAGGCCGAGCGCGAAGAACCCGCCCGAGAGAGCCGAGATGAGCTTGAGAAAGAGCGCCAGCCGCTTCTGAAGGAATGCGCGCGCTTCGGCCGTGTCCTCGGTCTGCAGCGCCGTCAGCGCACGCGCGATCGGGTTCAGCGAGGTGCGCAGGCTGGGTGGGGGTGCCACGGGTGGACTCTTACACCCCTTTTGCCGCCCGCCGGCAAGCTGATGGGCGAGCTATCACTCGTCAGCTGCTCACGACGCCCGCCTTCATCATCTTCATGAAGAGGTGCTCTCCCGATGTCGTGCGAGTGTAGCGCGCAGGGCGATCGGCGGTGACGCAGCTCGGGAGGGGAACGACCTCGGCGTCGTAGTTGGGCTGGTGAAAGAACGCGATGCTCTGACGCCGGGTGCTCCCGTGAGCGTCCGGGCTGGGATTCACGACGCGATGAAGGGTCGAGACCCAGCGATCGTTGGTCCATTGCGCCATGAGATCGCCCAGGTTCATGACGAGATCGCCTGAGGGAACCTTGATGTCCTCCCACGTGTCGCCGCCGCGATTGATCTGTAGCCCACCCGGAGCGTCTTGCATGCTCAGGAGCGTCAAGCTGCCGAAGTCGGTGTGGGCCCCGGCACGGAGCTGCCCTGCACGCGGCGCCGTGCTCTGGTGCGGGTAGTTGAGGGCGCGGAGGCCGGTGATGCTCTTGTCGATCTTGTCGTCGAAGAAGCGCTCCGGCAGCTCGAGCGCGACCGCGAACACGCGCATGAGCGTGGTCGCGACCTGATCGAGCGCGCGGTACAGCGGCATCCACGTCTCTTTCAGCGCCGGCACCTCTACGGGCCACGGGTTCGGTTGAAAGAACATCTGCCCCTGCGGCGAGGTGAAGTACGGCTCATCGCGCGTGTCGAAGCGCGTGATCGTGAACGTCTCTTTGAGATCGGGCGGCGCGACCTGATCCAGCGACGACGCGAGCATCTCACCCTCGATGCCGCGGTAGCCGAGGTGACCGCGCGGTGGCGGCACGTACCGCTGCTTCGTCGCGTGGTCGAGATCGAAGAACGCCCGCGCGGCGGCATGGGAACGGTCGAGCAGATCTTGCGGAACTCCATGGCCGGTCACGACCAAGAAGCCCACCTCGCTGCACGCCTTGCGGACGGCGTCGACGACGCCTTGACGGCCCTCGCTGCCCGAGGTGAAGGGTTGAAGATCGACGACCGGAATGCTCGACGCCATGGCGCTCCCCTTTTGATTGGCGAGAGAGACATCCCCCGCGGTGCGAGGCTACGGGCAGGCTTCGTATGCCGTCAATCACGCGGCGCCGCTTGCTCGGCGTCGCGGTCCGCTGATTCGGTCCTTGACCGCACGCACACACCGCCGCATCACGAGCGCGTGCCCCGTCCAGGTGTGAACCGAGCGCTCGCGCTCCTCCTCCTCGCGCAAGGTTGTCAGTCGACGGCACCGACGACCACACCGCAGTCGAAGGATGGGGGTCCGGGAGATGGAGGCGCGCAGTCATCCGAAGCCGCAGATGCGCTCCGCGACGCATTCATCGCGAAGGGGCTCGCCGCCGACGCCAAGCTCGAGGATGCCACGAGCGCGCTCTCATTTCTGGAAGTGGTGGCCCCGCATCTGGAGCCGCTGCATCGCGATTGCGAGGCTGGCAAGAGGCTCGCTTGCTGGCTCTGGGACGATGTCGTGGATCGGGCGGTTGGAGCGACGCGGCGGGTCGGCGACCCAGCTCGGGAGCTCTTCGCTCGTCATTGCCAGGGTGGCAAATCGGTCGGCTGCGCCATAGCGGCCGAGAGCCTCGACCATCCGTCGGGTGCGGGCGGCAATCCGGTTCGCGCGGTCGCCGAGATGATGCCCGCTTGTCGAGCCGGCTGGACCGGCGTCTGCATCCGCGCCGCGAAGATTCGCTACGGCAGCGGGCTGGAGATGGAGGCGCTCGGCGAAGAAGAGGCAATCGCCACCTTCGAGCGCGGCTGCAAAGCAGGCTTCATCGAAGGCTGCCACATGGTCGCCTATCGAACCGGCGCGTACGATCCGGCCAACGTCATCGGCAGCCCGCAGCACCACGCGGAAGCGCACGCCTGCGAGCTCGGTCGCCTGGCCTCGTGCATGAGCCTCATCACGATGCTCACGCCGCCTGCACCGTTCGGATGCGATCGCTGCGACCCCGCATCGATGGATGCCAACGAGTGGCTCGATGTCGATGGCCAGTTCGAGGAACGCTGCATCGACTGCTACATCGTCACCTGTCGAGCGAAGAACTGCTGCGCGGGCTGCGCGAACAACCACTCGTGTTGTGCCGACGAGGGGAACGGACCCGCGGTCTACCCGGCGACTGCCCCGCCTGTCTCGCGTGCCGAAGTCGATCGTGCCCTCGCCGCGGTGCATTCCCCCGTCGCCGCCGCGCGCGCATTGTGGGACGCCGGTTGCAAGCACGGTCACCCGCAGATGTGCATCGCCGGCCGACTCGACGCCCGGCTTCGAGCGCTTCTCGCAAAGGTCGACGCGCTCGGCGACAAGAAGTGAGCGCGTAGCGCCCGGCGCCCTTACTTCTTCTCCCCGTCCTTCCGCTCGGTCTTCTCCCGCACGAAGCTCGCCTCTGGATCCCACGTCGTGAACTCGTGCAGCGTGACGTCGATGCGCTTGACCGTGTCGGGGATGCGGGGGCGCTCGGGGCCGAGAAGGACTTCGACCTTGGCCTTGGGCTTGATCTTCTTGTCGACGGGGTAGGCGGTCGTCGCTCGGAATGGCTCGCCGATCGAGTCCTGCTCGACGGGCTTGCCGGCTCCGTCGAAGTACGAGAGCGACACGGTGAGTGTCATGATCGTCGCGGTGGTGCGGTTCTCCACTTCGAAGGCCGGCTTCTGTCTCTCCGGGCTCGCGCCGGAAGGACCGAACTCGTTCATCCACTTGAACGCGACGAGCGCCTCTCCGTCTTTGAAGCGGCAGGGCGATCCCTTGCTGCCGAACCCCTCGACACCGTTCTGTTTGCAAGGGTTGGCGAAGGCGGTCTCCGCGCCGAAGCTGCCGTAGCTCGACGGCTTCGGTGCACCGTCGGGCCAGCGCATGGTGAGCTCACGCGCCTTGTCGCCCCAGACGAACGTTGCCGTCATGTCGAGGCCGGGCTCGAAGACGGTGTCCACGTACGCGACGGGGCCCCCTTTGGAGTCGAGCCGCTTGTTCGAGCTCGTCTTCACGACCGCATCCGGCGCGGGGTGCCCGTCGCGAGCTTTGCAGATGACGCGCACCCGCTTGCCCACCGCGCGCGCGGTGCACCCCGCCTCTTTGCCGCCGGGGATCTCGGTGTCGGCAGCTTGATCGAATTCCTTGTCGATCGGGTCGACATCGGCGCTCTTTGCTGGTGCAGCCGCGGACGAGGTGGTGACCGCCGTCGGCACGACCGCCGTCTGGCTGGCGGTCGGCCCGGTGCGGGAAGCCTGATCGCCGCAGCCGGCGGCGAGGACGGCCAACATCCAGGGCGCGAGCGATCGTGACAACCGAGTCATGTATGGGATACTACGCCGCTGCTTCCCGAAGCACCAAGCGCGGTTCCGACCATCAGTGCGGACTTCGGCTGTCGGCCACGATCCTTCCGTCACGGAGCTGCACCTGGCGGTGCGCCCGCGCCGCGAAGCCCATCTCGTGCGTGACCATGATGATGCCGACGCCTTCGTCGTCGGCGAGCTTGCGGAAGATCTCGACGACCGTCTCGCCGTTCTTGGAGTCGAGGTTGCCCGTGGGCTCGTCTGCCAAGAGAAGGCGCGGCCGACCCGCAATGGCGCGCGCGATCGAGACGCGCTGTTGCTGGCCGCCTGACAGCTGATGCGGCCTGCGGTCGCCGAGGTCGGCGAGGCCGAGCGCATCGAGCACCTCACGTGCGCGTGCTTCTGCATCGTCACGTGGGACGCCACGCTTCCATAGTGGGATGAAGACGTTCTCGGCCACGGTGAGCTCCGGTAGGAGGAAATGAAACTGGAAGACGAAGCCGAGGCTCTTGCCTCGCAGCTCCCCGCGCTCGTCGTCATCGAGCGGCGTTACATCGACGTCGTGAACCAGGACGCGCCCCTCGGTCGGCCGGTCGAGGACGCCGAGCAAATAGAGGAGGGTCGACTTGCCGGATCCGCTCGGTCCGGTGAGCGCGACGAACTCGCCCTCTTCGACGACGAGGTCGACGTGATCCAGGACGCGGTTCTTGAGCTCGACGCCCAGATCGCGAACCACCTGCTCGGCGCGTACGAGCGTCATCCGACCATCCCCCTCAGGACGTCCACGGGCTCTTGCTTGGCGGCGCGCATCGCAGGCGCCAGGCTGGCGAGCAGGCCCACGACGATCGCGAAGACGAAGCCGTAGAAGTACATCTTCGGATCGTCCGACACGAGCATCCGGTCCGAGCGGCCGATCGCGGTGTCCGCCTTCAGCTCGATGCGCGATACCGCGCTCAGGATGAAATGGCCGATGACGCTGCCGACCGTTGCGCCAATCGATGAAATGACCGCGCCCTGGAGCATGAACATTCGCAGGATGTCGGATCTCTTGAAGCCGGTCGCTCGCAGGAGCGCAACGTCGCGACGCTTCTGGAGCACGAGCATGATCTGAATGGCGAGGATCCCGAAGCCGCCGACGACCAGGATCGAGCCGATGATGAACGCGGTAACGATGTCTTGGACCACGAAGAGACCGAGGAAGCTCTCGTTCACCTTCTGCCAGCTCTCGACCTCGACGCCGAAGAGCCGCTGCATTCGCTGGGCATAGAGCTCCGCCATTTCCGGATCGGCGAGGCGCACCTCGATTCGGCTCACCGTGTCCGGTCGCGACAAGACCGTTTGGCCCATCTTGAGCGGCACGAAGGCGCGCCCGTCGTCGATCGCCGGGACCGAGAATGCAAACGTCGCGTGCACACGGCCGGTGAGCCGAACGCCGCGCGGGCCGACGAGGCTGACGATGTCCCCCGGCTTCACGCCGAGCTTCTTCGCGGCACCGGCCCCCAAGAGCACGCCGTCACGCGATTCGGCGAACTCGCGCCACGAGCCTTCGACGACGTAGCCCTGGATATCGGTCACGCGATCTTGATCCACGGGCACGATGCCGCGCACCTCACACGGCAGCTCTTTGCCCGCGTAGGTCAGGAGAGCCGAGCCGCCGACCGAGGGTGCAGTCGCCTTGACGCCTTCGAACCCGGCGATCGCCTGCATGATCTCCGAAGGGCGCTCGATGCGCGTGCGCCGCTCTTCTTCGGCGTCGTGGGCGATCCGCGCGACGAAGAGCTCACCGTAGATGCGCGCGAGGATCGGCGGCTCGACCGAGAGCTGCTTGTCGGTGACCGCGACTTGAGGCGTCACGCGGACGATCGTCTGCAGGAACTTCTGGCGGAAGCCGAGCTGGATCCCGCGCATCGCCACGAGCGTCATCACGCCGAGCGTCACCGCGAGGATGGCGATGGTCGTGAGCAGTCTCCGATCCCAGAGCTGCCGCATCGCGAGAAAGCCGACGACACGCATCAGCGCGCTCCAGGAGCCGAGCTTGGCGCGGCCGGCGCGCCCACCTTCACGCGTTTGCCCTCATCCAGAGCTTCCATGCCGACGATGACGACTTCATCGCCTTCTTCGAGGCCCGAGGTGATCTCGGCCCGCAGGAGATCGCGGATGCCGACCGACACCTGGCGGCGCTCGGCGCGACCCGCGCCGACGCGCCAGACGAAGCCGTCCTTGATTGCATCCGCCGGCGCGAGGAGCACGCCTTCGCGCTCCTCGATGATGATGTTGACCTCGGTCGTCATGCCGCTGCGCAGGCCGGGCGGCGGATCGTCGAGCCGAACCTTTGCGAGGTAGCTCTTGGTCTCGCGATTGGCGTCGGGCAGGACCATGATGACGCTGCCGTTGAAGCTCTTGCCAGGGAACGCATTGAGGCGAGCAGCGACCTTCGAAGGCGGCTTGCCGTCGAGCCCATCGTGGACGCGAGCGACGTCCGTCTCGTCGATGCTCACCTCGAGGAGCAGCTTGCTCGTGTCGCCCACTTTGAAGAGCGGTTGGTTGAGCGCCACGACCTCGCCAGGCTCGATGTAGCGGGCGAGGACCACGCCGTCTTGTGGGGAGCGCACCTCGGTCTCGGAGACCCGCGTCTCCAACGCGCTGACGACTTCTTTTGCGCGCTTGGCGCCCGCATCGAGATCGATCTGTTGTGCGTTCAGATCGGCGCGCGCCGCGTTGAGCTGCGCCTCGAGCTCGGTCACGCGATCGCTCGCCTCGTCCTGATCCGAAGTACGCAGCGCTCCGGCGGCGACGAGCGATTTGACCCGCGAGAGCTCTCGCTTTGCGGCGCCGAGCTGAGTATCGAGCGCGGCGATCTTTGCCCGCGTCGCGGCGAGGCGAGGCCCGATCTGCGCGGACGCCGCTTTGGCGTCGACCTCACCCCGCCGCAGATCGATCGCGGCTGCCGGGTTGTCGATGTTCGCGAGGAGGCTGCCCGAGCTGACGGCTTCACCTTCGCGGACCTTCAACGTCGCGACCGGGCCGGCAACCTTGGCCTTTACGATCACGCGCCGCTCGGCCTCGACCGTGCCTGTTGCGTAGATCGCATCGACCGCGTGCCCGCGCGTCACGGGCGCAGCGACCACGTCGACCGGCCTCATCGAGCGTGCCGCGACGAGGCCACCAATCGCGGCGGAGGCGCCCAGACCGACCGCCCACTTCACCCATTTCCTGCGTCGCATGGCGCGCTTGATCTTGATAGACCAGGAGGTATAGTCAAGCGGTTCGACCATCAAGTCTATATCAAGATGGCGCCTCAAACAGGATTCCGATGCCCCGGCCCAGGTTCGACCGCGTAGCGGCCGAGAAACGCGATGCGCTGCTCGACGCCGCCGCCCAAGAGTTCGGCGCCCACGGCTACGAGAACGGGTCGATCAACCGCATCCTCTTGTCTGCAGGGCTGAGCAAGGGGTCCTTCTATTACTACTTCGACGACAAGGCGGACCTCGCCGCCGCGGTCCTCGATCGTGAGGCGTCACTGCATGTCGCGATGCTCGACCAGATCCGCGAGCCCGACACACCTGCAGAGTTCTGGGCAGAGCTCGACAAGCTCGTCGAGCGAGGAACCGAGCAACTCCGGAAGAGCCCGCGCGCCGCGACCGACGCGCTGATGCGCCTCGGAACCGCCGTGTCGCACCATCCGGAGCTCCGCGCAAAGCTCGAGACCTCCGTCCTGATGAAGAGCGCGTCGAAGCTCGGCGCGCTGTGGTCACGCGGCCAAGCCGTCGGCGCGGTCCGCAAGGACTTGCCGGTGCAGTCCCTGCTGGTCCTCGTTCAGGACATCAAGATCTCGCTGGTGAAGCTCCTCTTGCCGCCGGACCGAGCTCCCACCGACGAGGAGCTCGACCGGTTCATCGCAATTCACGTCGATCTCATTCGGCGCGTCATGCGGCCCTGAAGCCGAGAGCGTAGGGCCGCTCACGGCACGCCGCGGCTCGTCGCGTCCCACAGCCACACCACGCCCTGCGCCGCGGTGAGGACGCGCTCGCCCTTGGCGTCGAAGGCGAGTCCGCCGACGTAGTGTCCCATCTCCCCGACGAAGCGCGCCTGGCGATTGCCGGTCGCGGCGTCGAGCAAGAGCAGCTCGGTCGCGCGCCCGCGATGGACGACGACCGCCACCCGACGACCGTCGGGCGAGACCTCGACGCCGCTGGTCTCGGCGCCCGGCTCGACGAAGAGGGGCCGGAACGTCTCGCCCTCGATGGCCCAGAGCCCAGGCTCGCGGGTGGCTCGGAAGATCGCCACGCGACCGGGCAGGAGCCCGACGACGTAGCCCATCTTGCCACTCTTCTTGATCGTCTCCTCGAGGGAGGGGACGGCGACCGAGAGATCGCGGTTCAGGATCTGGCGCTTGCCGAGCGAGAGCTCGACGAGGATGCCACCGTCTGATGCGACGTAGGCGTTCGTCAGGTGGTGCTTGCCGAGGTTGCGCCGCGCGCGCTCCTTGCCCGTCAGCGCATCGAAGAGGACGATGTCACCCTCTGCCCCGTGCTTTTCGCCGGGCGGAACGCGGATGTCGCTGCACACGATCGAGGTCGTGCCCGGCACCTGCGCGAGGCACCGGTCGGTTCGGAAGAGCGGCGCCGCGGAGAGCTCGGGCGTGAGGAGACGGTACGCGTATTCGTCGTGGTTGCTCTGGGCGCCGACGAACGCTCCGTCTTTGCCGTCGTGCACGAAGGGCCCCATCATGTAATGGGTGGCCGATTGGCGGTCGCCGCCGCCGACCAGCTTGCCATTGTGATCGAGGCGCTCCCACGAGGTGCCATAGCCGATCACGAAGCCGCCGTCCGAAACCAGGGCGGCGTGGATGGGCATGTCGGACGGCGCCCAGCCGGTTACCCCCTCTCGCTTGCCTTTCGCGACCACGCTTACCGACTTGGTCTTCTTGTCGACCGTGGCGCGCACCGAGCCGTCGGGGCTCACGGACCGATTGCGCGGGGGATCCTGGTGCTGTGGCGCGGAGGAGGGCGAGGAGGAGAACAGCACCGCGATGGGATCGGGCGCCTTCTCGATCTTCTTGATGACGAAAGGAGGAGGCGACAGGGTCACGAGCTTGCCCGAGACGGTTACCCGCAGCCCACCCGACTCGGTCACTTCGATACCGGCGGGAGCGTCTGCGAAGATCGAATGCTTCCCGCGCGGGCTCGGGAGCGGCGGGATGCCGAGCGTGACGGTGGAATCGACCTCGCCGCCGGGGATCCGCAAGAGGTCCACCCGAGAAGGCTCGCGCCTCAAGCAGGTGATCAGATCCCCAGAGGGAAGGATGTCGGCGGCCGCGCAGCTCACCGTCATGACGATTTCGTCAGTCTTCACGTCGCGCACGTGGTGGCCTTCGAAGGACCAGACGCGCCCATCGTCGAACGCATAGACGCGGGTGACGACGTTGGGCACACGATAGGTGAGGGAGCCGAAGCGGGCGATGGCGCCGGGCGATCCCGGTACCCCGGCGGCCTGGGTCGCGGTGCTCGCGCTCGGAGTCGGGGGTGACGAGGCCGACGCAGCGGGCGTGGCGGTCGGCACGGCCGCGACCGAGGGCGGGGCGGAGCGGGCGCGCGCGGGGGGCTCGCCACACGCTGCGATGGCGGCGAGGGCGGCGAACAGGGCGGCGCGGTTCACGCGCGGGAGCGTACAACGCCGCCGTCAGATCATGTCCGGGCATTCCCCGAGCATGGTGTACGCAGCTATGCTGCGCGCCGCGGCCACGCCTCGTCGGCTGCGAAGGAGGCACCGTGCGTCGTTTCGAGCTCGTCGAGGATGGGTCGCGGAAGTTCTGGGAGGTCGCGGTCGAGGGCTCGACCGTGACGGTGCGCTTCGGCCGTCTCGGTACGGACGGACAGACGAAGGACAAGGCGCATGGTTCGCCGGCGGCGGCGCAGAAAGAGGCCGACAAGCTCGTCGCCGAGAAGACGAAGAAGGGGTACGTCGAGGTGACCGGAGGGAAGGCCGGCGCTCCGACCTCGGGCGCGCAGCGTGCGGCGGCAGACCGCAACGATCTCGAGCTGGCAAAGAAGGGCTTCCCCGAGCTCGAAGAGAGCACGTACGGAGAGCTCACGTTCACGAACGAGCCCTCCATCGTCGACAGCTTCCTCACCGACGAGGACGCGGACCGCTGGAAGAAGACGTTCTCGGCCATGGAGTGGGTGGCGGAGGAAGCCGACGGCGGCGCCGTGGGGTACTGGACGCAGGGCGGACAGACGGTCCTCGTCTACCTCGACAACGAAGGCAGCTTCCACGTGACAGGCCGTCGCTTCGTCGATCACCTGGCCTATGCCTCGAACGGCGAGGACGAGGCCCTCCGTGCATTCTGCAAGAAGCGGAAGCTCGACCCGCCGATGAGCGATGCGGAGCGCAAGGCCCTCGCGAAGAAGGTGAAGCTCCCCGACGTGGTGTTCGCCGAGATCGAGAAGGCCGCGAATCCCGAGCCCAAGCCCGCCGGCAAGCCGGAGAAGGCGGCCAAGGGAGCGAAGGTTGAGAAGGGCCCGCGTCCCTACGCGCGCGACGTCGCCGGTTGTCGCCTCGCCGACGGACGGCTGTTCGTCGTCACCGGAGAGGACTTCGGCAAGAGCTATGGCGACATCATCACCAAAGGCGCGACGTTCACGTTCGATCCCGCCACGTCCACGTTCACCAAGCACCCGCCGGCCAAAGACGTCTTCCAGGCCGTGCACGCTCCTGCCTTTGCCTTTCCTGCGCCCAAGGGCGCCTTCGTGATCGCCCATCCATTCGAAGGAAACATGCTCGCCTTCGAGTGGGACGCCGCGACCGGACGATGGTCGGAGGGGAAGGCCACGCCCATTCGCCAGGACTTCGCCACCGTCGCGCGCGCTCTCCCCGACGGCCGCGTGCTCCTCTTCGGCGGCGAACGCGCGGCCGTCGCGATCGGCACGGGAACGCAATGGGAAAAGCTGCCGGATCTGCCCGAGCCACGCTCCTACGATCGCGTCGTTCCCCTCGGAGACAAGCTCTGGATCCTCGGCGGCGAGGCCAAGAGCGACTCGTATTTCGGCTCCACCGATCGCACCTGGCTGCTCGATCTCGGGACGAAGAAATGGACGGAAGGGCCGCGCCTCCCCGATGAGCTCTCGCGGATCCTCGTGCTGGCGCGAAAGGACGGCTCGGTCGTCCTGCTCGACGACGGCGCAGGATGGACCTACGCCGGCGGAAAGTTCAGCGACAAGAAAGAGCTCCCGGCCCTCGACGGCACCTCGGAGGTACGCGTCCGTGTCGACGACGACACCGTCATCAGCGCCAGGTGGAAAGACGGTGTGGTCATCCGCACCGACCTCGCCAAGCTCACGGCGACCGAGGTCGGCGAGCTGGCGCTCGCGCAGAGCGGGAGTGTCCCTCTTGCCCTCGACGACGGCCGCGTCCTCTTCGTCGGCGGAACGCTCTTCGCCAACAAGGAGGCCGAGCCGGAGATCTTCTCTCTCGCCGACGGCAGCGCGAGCGCGCTCCCCGGATGGGAGGCGGACGTGGCGCGACAGCAGAAGGCGCTGCAGAAAGAGCGCGAAAAGCAGTCAAAGCGGCGATAGACGGCCTACGCGTCGACCGGCTCCACCACGGGCTTGATGCCGCGGAGCTTGCCGAACCAGGCCATCACGCGCATCGCAGCGCTCATCGCCATGCTCGACGACCGGGAAGCGCCCGGGTCGACGTAGACCAGGTACATCAGCATGGCCGTCAGATTGGGCTGCGCGATCAGCCGCTCGAAGCGGGCGCCGTGCGTCACGCGCGCCCGCAGCACCTCGGTCTTCGACGCGTTCCAGAAGGTGTGCGGGTCGTTCGGCGTGAGCGTGAGCGTGTCGCCCTTCTTCATGACGCGGGTCTTGCCGTGGATCTTCCAGCCCATCTCCCCCTCGAGGATCTCGATCGTCTCGTCGCCCTCATCGTGGGTGTGCGTGGGCGGGCCCCCGCTCCCGGGCGCGAGCTCGAGCTCGAAGATGAACGGGCCGCCGTCCTTGCCCGAGCGAATGCACGTGATCTTCTCCGTCGGCGACGGAGACGCGACTTCACCTTCACGCATGTTGACCCCTCGATGTTCTGCGGAGCTCTGCGAGCACCACCCTGGTGTTCCACTCGACATGGCGAATGCTGGCCTCGAGATCGAAGCCACAGTCCGCGAGGTAAGCCCACGACGCTGCCGAATAGAGGACGCGCAGAGAGGCTGCGGCCGACGCGCGTTCCGCCGCCGGAGCTTTGGGATGAGCGGCGTCGATGATGGCTCGAAGCGCCGCCAGGTTCTTCGGCCGCGAGACGTTCGTCGGCGCCCAGGTCGCGTGAACGAGCGCGCGCGTGAGCCGCGCGTTCGCGTCGAAGGTCGTAAATAGCGCCCGCAGGTAGGCGGGCAGCCCGCCCACGTCCTTGGCCATCGGCGCGCTCGCGCGCGCGGAGATGCGGGGCACCACGGCGTCGTTCAGCTCATCCCGCGTGGCGAAGTACCGATAGAGCGTGCGCTCGGCGATCTCCGCCGCCTGCGCCACGGCGCGCATGGTCGGCTCTGCGCCATCTTCGATCACGCGCAGCGTTGCCTCGAGGATTCGCTCGCGGACGGCATTGGCCTGCTCGCGCCGCAGCGGTGGGACGTCGGACGCTCTTGATGTCACACGAACTGTCACAGTGACAGACTGTATGACATGGCGGAGACTGTCAAGACCTCCACGACGGCCCGGCGCTGGCGCTCAACGACAGCGGCAGTCCGGCAACCGCCCGTCGGCTCGCGGCTCGCACCCGATCGCCCGCCCGCGGGCGTCGAGCGCAATGTGGCAGCAGTCTTCGAAGAGTCTGCGCAGCATGTGCCGGCCCCGCTGCACCCGCGACTTCATCCCGGAGACCGAGATGCCGAGCATGGCCGCGGCATCCTTCTGCGTGAGTCCCTCGAGCTCGGTCAGCGTGAGCGCCTCGCGGTACGGCGACGGCAACATGGCGACGAAAGGCGCGACGTACGCGGCCAGCATCTGCTCGACCGCGCGGTCGTCCTCCGCCTCGTCGACGCCCGGCGACGCCTCATCGTCGACGGCGGCAGCGTCCTTTATCGGGTGGCGCGCCGCGGAGCGGCGGTGGTCGACGATGGCGTTCCGCGCGATCTGGTACACCCAGGGGCCGAAGCGCTGATCGTCACGCAGCCCAGGCAAGCCCCGCTGCATGCGGAGGAACACCTCTTGGAGGATGTCGTCCACGTCGACCTCGGCGCGCACGCGGCGTGCGACGAACGGCCGGAGCTCGGCGTCGAGCTCCCGCCATGCGCCACGCGCCGCAGGATCGATCACGACGCCGCCTCCGGAGCGCAGCACGAAGGCGCGCAGCACGCCTCGCCGCCGGGCTTGACGGCCTCGATCGTCGCCGAGGCAACGTAGCGCTCCACGCCCGAGCCCGGCATCCAATCGCGGATGAAGGCGCGGCTCTCCTCCTTCACGTCGACGCGGATGTCCTCGAAACCGGCGGCATGGAGCCACGCGCCGATCGCATCCACGCTCGCGGCGCCCGCGACGCAGCCCGTGAGCGCAGCGACGTCGTTCAAGAGCTCCCCCGGGAGCGCTTGCGTCAGGACGACGTCGGAGATCGCGAGCCGGCCGCCGGGCTTCAGCACGCGGAACGCTTCCTTGAAGGTCGCTTCCTTGTCCGGGCTCAGGTTGATCACGCAGTTGGACAGGATGACGTCGACCATACCATCGGGCACCGGCAGGTGCTCGATCTCGCCGAGGCGGAAGTCCACGTTCGTGGCGCCGAGCTTCACCGCGTTTGCGCGCGCCTTCGAGATCATGTCCGGGGTCATGTCGACGCCGATGACCCTACCTTCGGCCCCGACGCGCTTCGCGGCGAGGAAGCAGTCGAAACCGCCGCCGGCTCCTAGATCGAGCACCGTCTCGCCCGGCTTCAACGCCGCGATGCTCTGCGGGTTGCCGCACCCGAGCCCCATGTTTGCGCCCTCCGGCACGGCGTCGAGGTCGTCCTGCGAGTACCCGAGCGCCAAGCTCGCGCTCGCCCCCGCCGGCCCACAGCACCCCGGCGAGCAGCTCGTCGAGCCGGTGGCGCGTGCCACCTTGGCGTACTGCTCCCGCACGGTCGACCGAACCTCGTCCTTCGTCTTTTCCTGCATTTTCATCACCTCTGCCCGAAAAGACGGTGACCGTCGACAAAGGACGCAGGGAATGCGTCTGCGCCGGACCGCGGCTGGGGGCTACGTTCGCCGGCCTCTCGAGAAGACAGCGCGCGCAGCGCACGTCAAGGTCGGCCACCGGCCGGCGAATTCTCCAGCTTGGGCGACACCAGCTGGACCAATGCTTCCTCGAGGCTCCCCGCGTTTCCTGCTCGGCCTCGCGCGGCTGCTTCCTCTTCGAGCGCCTTTCGCGCTGCGGCCTCGACAGTAAACCGAGGCGTGTAGTGGATCTCGGACCAATACCGCTCGTCTCGCGGGAGCAGGTCACCCTTGAACCCGAGCACGAGCTCGCGCGCGAGAGAGAAATTCGCTCGCGTCACGAGCTTCAGCCACCAAGAGGAGAGCGACACGCTGAGAAACGGCACAGGCACCGCCGGGAGGCGCCGTCCGTTGAGCGCTGCGATCTTGGACAGGAGCTCCCGACCGCTGACCGTCTCCGGGCCGGGAATGTCGTACCAAGCGCTCTCGGGTAGTGGCAGCTCGAGCCCGCGCACGAGGGCGACGACCACGTCATCGAGCGCGATCGGGCGGGTTCGTGACGCCGTCCATGCAGGGAGGATCATCACCGGCAGCCGCATCGCGAGATCGCGAACGATCTGCCACGAGGCGCTTCCTGCACCGACGATCATCGAGGCACGTAGCTCGAGCGCCGGCACCGTGCCCTCGCGGAGCAGCTCCCCTACCAAGAGCCGGCTCTTGAGGTGCTCCGAAGGCTCGCCTCGCGGGGCCACTCCGCCGAGGTACACGACGCGCTCGACGCCCGCGCGTGAGACCGCCTGACGCAGATGGAGCGCAACACTTCGCTCGGTCTCCGCGTAGTCGCGGCTGCCGCCGCTTCCCATTGCGTGCACGAGGAAGAACACCGCATCGACGTCTTGGAGCGCACGGTCGAGGTCCTCCGCATTGTTGACGTCGCATTGAACCCACTCGACGTGCGCGCGCCTCACCGCACGCTCGAGATCTCGTGTGGCGGCGCGGACCTCGTATCCCTCGGCGACGAGCGCGGGGACCAGCGCGCTGCCGACGAAGCCGGTCGCGCCCAAGACGAGGACTCTGCGGTGCTTTTGCCGTGCCATGATGTCTTCGCTCGCTCCACACGGAATGGCTGCAACGCCGATGCCACCGCGGCAGTACGCTACGCCCACCACGTCACCGCTCGCGTACTTGGAGAGGGTTCCTCAGATAGGCGTCCTAATTTGGCGACCGAACGCCTCCCACGCGGGTCACTCCCTCTTCGGCTCCACGCGGGTCACGATGCATACTCGCTTGTCTTCGCGGCGAAACGCGACCAGCCGCTCCAGGAGCGCTCCGGTCGAGCCGCTATCGAGCGCGACGCGTTCGATCGTCACCGGCTGCGTGCCGCAATCCGCCTCCGACGACGCGAGCGTGGTCACGACGGCGGAGCGCGACTGCCCGACGAGGTGCCCCAAGACAGGGCGGTCGTCGCGGACCACCTGCGTGAGCAGGAATCGGATGCTCGGGTTTCCCGCGGCGTGGATTCGGTCCAGGTCCCGCGCCAAGAGCGCCGCCGGCCGATCGGGAGCGACGTCGACCAGGACCGACCGATCAGGAGATTCTCCTGGGTGCAAGCTCTGCCAGAGCTCGCGCTTGTGGCGCAACATCCCCTCGAGCTCGGAGCCGTCCCCTACCCGCATGCCATCCACCGTGGTCGCGTCGCTGCCAATTCGCACGAGGGGCCCCTCGGCCAACTCGTCGGGACCGACCCCTTCGGTGAGCGGTGGCGCGACCAATGCGAGCGTCGCGTTGGAGAACGCGTGGTCCATCGAGATCGGCCGGGCATTTTCGGCGGCCAGCGGCCGCGCATGCCAGAAGAGGGCCGCTGCGGCGGCGCAGCACGGCAAGGCAGTCGCCGCGATGAACGACCAGGACGGCGCCGGAGCGCGCTCTCGCCTCGACCGACCCAACAAGAACGCCGAGACGGCGAACGAGGCAGACGCGATGCCTGCTGCAAACCGAAACCGGGGCCGCGCCTGCTCCATGGCGAGGACGCGCTCGCGGCGGCAAGGGCCGGCACACTCGCTCTCCATGGCACTCTCGACGTAGCCGTGCAGCGTTGCCGAGAGCGGCAACACGCCGCCGAGGACGAAAACGCTCACAGCCAGCAGGAGCGGACCGGCCTTGGGCCGTGCTCGCGCCCACCAGCTCACCGCGGCCGCGACTGCAGCGATCGACATCAACACCCCGGTCGCCACTGCCAGCGCCGAGAGCCGCTCGAGCAGGTAGCTGACGGTCAGGTCGATCTTCGCGAGCCCCGATTCGGTCACGAGCGCCCACGCGCCGAAGGTCTCTCGATAGGCGAGCACCAACACGGCGGCGTTCAGTGCGACACAGCCGATCTCGAGCCACGGGCCGCGCGTGGACGGCGCGCCCGAGCGCCGGCGTCCGGCGTGCCAGAGGCCGGTAACGAGGGTGACGAGCGAAGCGACGAGTCCCATGCCCATCGCCAGCTTCTCGCTCGGCGAGACCGGGACATCGCTCACGAGATCCGCGAAGGACGTCACTTCAACGCGCCGCCCCCGCGGCGATCCTGAGAAGCTGCTCGGTGAAGCCGGTCGCGTGATAGGCGTAGTGGACGAGCGCCACGAGGAGCAGCGCCGCGCTCCCGAGTGCGATGCCCGAACGCAGCATCCACCCAGCCTAGCAGGAGCTGCGCGAGGGGCTTTGCGTTGGGATCTCGAGAAGGATGCTATGGGAATGTGATGGCGGAGCCGCGCTCCCACGCTCGAAAGGTGGCCCCGCATCGTGAAAGGGAGCGGCTCGAGCGCTTGGTGCTCCAAGCGACCCAGAGGTTGAAGCAGTACGAGGAGCCGGGCGCGTTCGGGCGCGTCCAGCGCAAGAACCTCCGGGGCCAAGCGGTCTCCGATCGTGCCCTGTTCAGCTCCATCGTCCGCTCGGCGCATTGGGACGGCGTCCGAGCAATGGTGCGTATGACGGCCACAGCATCGGCAGCGGCAGAGGCAGAGGCGCCGCCGGCGTCGCCGTCGGGGCTGGCCACCTCACGTGCCGCGTTCCTGCGCGCGTGCGCGCTTCGGCTCTCGCTGTGGCGCGACGTCCAGCGCTCGGTCTTCTTTCAAGCGCTCGGCGTCGCGTGTGGCGAGGCCTACAAGGTGACCGTTCCGTTATTCCACGCCATCGTGCTCGGTGAGCGCGCGCTCGGGCACCACCTGGCTCAAAGGGCCGGGGCGAGCAAACCCTGTCCGTTCACCGCGTTCGCGTTGGCCCTTCACGCGCGCTGGGTCGGGACGAAAATGAAGGCCCGCCTCGAGGGTCCCTACGCACGCATCTTCGACGTATGGACCGACGAGGAAGAGATCGTTCGCGCGATCGGCGAGCTGTGCACAGAGCACCTTCGCCGCGCTGGTCTCGAAGGCGACGACAGCGTGCTCGATGAAGGCTACGAAATCTGCCCGATCGAGCTGGCGGCGCTCCGAACGATTCGGGACCAGGAGGGGCTCGTCACACCTCGTATCGACCACCCGCTGCTCTCGACGCCGCTCGCGCAAATTCCTCCAGGACCGACCGGTTACGATCCGGAGAGCGATCCTCTGTTGGTCGAGGCCGCGGACCTGGCTCGGTGGCTCGCTCCCGAAAGAGGCTCCGCGATCGACGACTGCGTTCGCAGCCAGCCAGAGCTCGAGGCGCCGGCCTCGATCGGACCCCGGGTGTCGATCGCGGACTTTGAGCCGGTTCCGACGAGCTTCGCGCGAGCGCTGGCGCTGCTCCGCTTCGAGAGCTCGTCCCTGATCGATCCCGGCTTGGACGCCGAAGGTTTCTCCCACTTGGCACTGGACTCCGACTCGGGCGTCACGCTCGATTGGAAGCTGACGCACGAAGGCGTCCTCGAGGAGCTGGGCGTCGGCGGCGACTTCTCCTTCGAGAAATCCTGGTCCCGCGACAGGCTCGTCTCCGCCGCGCTGAAGCGGCTGGGCGACGGCAAGAGGCCGTTCCGCAGCTCGCTCCTCGCCGGCAGTGACACCGACGGATACCTGCTGCTCGACGACGACGTGGCCGCGCAGCTTCGATCGGTGCTCGGAGCTTCGTTCGATGCCTTGTTCACCGACGTCGGCGACGCGGATCCGTGAGCCCTACCGCGTTGGCACGCCGCTCACCTGCCGGTCTCGGGCTTCGCCTTGCAGCGACCGATCGCGAACGAAGCAGGCACCCCGGGGGTACGAGGGAGCGTTCGCACATCCACCAGACCCTTGTCGCGCATGAGCGACTCGATCTCGGTCGAGGACCAGAGCGGACCTCCAAACGAAGTGACGCGCAGCCGCCAGAGCGCCGCAGTGATCGGATCGTGTCCCTCGAGATTGACGAACGCGACGACGAGCCACCCCCCCGAACGAAGGGCCTCGCGGGTGCGCTCGATGGCCGCTGGGATGACACGCTCGGGCAAGAACGGCAGCGGCATCCACGCGAGATCGAAGGCAGCTTGGTCGTCGAGGTTCTCCGCCCCCTGCTCGCGTAGCTCGATTCGGTCTCGCAGCCCCGCCTTTTCCACGTTGACGCGCGCGAGCGAGAGAGACGGTTGCCACACGTCGATCCCCACGATTCGCAGATCGGGCCACTGCTCGGCCATCCCGATGGCCGTTCCGGCGACCCCGACGCCGATGTCGAGGAACGCGGCTCCGGGTGCGCCGAACCGCGTGGCGAAGCCTTCGATGGAGGGGATGATGCCTTTGCTGATGCCGGTCGCGTGGCAGCGCGCAAAGTCGCCAAAGTCCTGAAGGACACGTGGATCGGAGTAGCTCCACGAGGTCGAGCGCGTGTCGCCGTTCATGAGCGCGGCATCGCACCGAAGTTGATGGCGGATCTCGGGGACGAGCATCTTGGCCTCGCTCGCGCTCACGCCATCGAGCACCTCGCCGGCACCGAGCGCGGCGAGGAGCTCGCTGATGCGAGCCTCGAGCGCGGGGTCGAGCGGACTGCCGCCGGCTTTGGCATCGAGCGCGGCGACCAGCGCGGCGAGACCCGTCGCGGATGCGAAGTGACGGGCGGAGAATTCGCGGACGGATTGGATGGTCATGGCACCCCTCTTCGGGCTCAGGTTAGCGGTGGTGGCGGGCGCGGTCTCGATGCCCGCAGTTGTCATCCCCAAGGCGTGAAATCGGATGGCACAATGTGCCGGCTCCCTTGAAACAGGCGGCCCCGACTCCTCCGGCGTCACGGTTCTGGCTGGGCCGTGAGCCTGAGATGGCCGAGCTCCGCGCCGGTCTGGAAGAAGCCGAGGCCGGGCACGGCTCGGTATTTCTCGTCACAGGAGAGCCGGGAATCGGAAAGACGAGGCTCGCGGACGAGGTAGCCAGGATCGCCGGATCTCGAGGGTTCGGCGTGCACTGGGGGCGCGCCTGGGAGGTGGGTGGCGCGCCCTCGTATTGGCCGATCACCCAGGTCTTGCGCAGCCTCTCGCGAAGCGCCGAGCCAACCGTGCTCGAGAAAGCCGTCGGTCCTCACGGTTCGGCACTCGCGCGGCTCTTGCCCGAGCTGCCACAAATGATTCCGGGAATCGGTCATGCGGCGACGGGTGACGATCGGTTCGTGCTGCTCGAGGCGCTGACCGCGGTGATCCACGCGCTCGCGGCCAGCGCCCCTCAGGCCCTGATCTTCGACGACCTGCACGCGGCCGACGCGTCGTCGCGCGTGCTCATCGGACTCTTCGCGCGCGAGGTGCGCTCCGCACGCGTCCTCTTCCTCGGCACCTACCGAGACGCCGAGGCGCGCCTGAACCCGGAGGTCGGCCAATCGCTCGCGCGGCTGAGCCGCGAAGCCACCGTACTTCCGCTGCGGCGCCTCGAGCGGGACGAGGTGGCGGAGCTGATCGCGCAAGCGACCGGCGAGGCACCCGCGAGCGACCGGATCGAAGCCATTCACCGAAGAACCGAGGGCAACCCACTCTTCGTGCGTGAGCTGCTCCGACTGCGCGGGCGCACGGCGCGGGAGCCGGCGGGCATCGAGGCGACGGTGCAGGCTCGTTTGGCTCTGCTCCCCTCCGAGGTGCGCGGGCTGCTCGAGGCCGCGGCGGTCCTGGGGCGCGACTTCTGGCTCGACCCGCTCGGACGCGTCGCCGTTCTGCCCGAGCGGGAGGTGCGTGACCGCCTGGCCGTCGCGGCGGATGCAGGCATCGTCGAACCGCTCGAGCACGCAGGCCGGTGGCACTTCACGCACGTGCTCCTTCGTGAGGGGCTCTACCAAGATCTGACCACCGAAGCGCGCGCGAAGCTGCACCGCGCGGCCGCAGCCGAGCTCCGGCGCCGCATCGGCGAGCCGCGGCACGCCGAGCTCGCCCACCACATGCTC
>JBGTSH010000155.1:0-22882 GCA_041940405.1 Polyangiaceae bacterium | reverse complement strand
GTCGAAGAGGGTCTCGCCGTCGAGCTTCACCGGGAACGCCGGCGGAGGAAGGCAGAGGTCGGTGTCGTCGCGGAACATCGGCGCACCGCACGCAGTGCCCTTGGGGCAGCGCTGGCTCAGGTTGCATGCTTGCGAGCAGAGCTTGGCCGATCCGAGGTCCACGCAAGGCCCCGAAGTGCAATCGTCATCCTTCTCGCACGCGGCGCCCGTCTTGCCTGCCTCGGCGGCAGGTAGGGGAACGAACTTCGGAAACGCGGGCTCGCCCGACGCGTCGAGGAGCGGCTCGAAGAGGGTGTGATCCATCACCGCGTGGAAGCGATCGAGCTCTTCGGTCCAGGCAGCCTCGTCGAAGCCGCGGCCGTCGAGGTGACCCATGCCGTGATCTCCGATCTCGTGGCCGTCGTTGATCGCGAGCTGGGTGAGCGCTCGCCGAACGAGCACCTCGTCGCGCGTCGTTGCGTGACCCACGTCGCTCTTGCCACGCTCGGTCGTGTAGAACGCCGCGTTGACGAAGAAGGTGAAGTGCGGGCGCTGGCCGTGCAGCCGTTCCATCCGGCGCGCGAACGCGAGCGTGCCGGTCCAGAGCGAGAAGCGGAGGCTCCCGTCGTACGCAGGCGTGAAGTAAAACGGGCCGCTCGCGTAGTCGCGCGTGATCGGCTGCTTGGAGAAGGGGACGGGCGGCGCGGGGGCCGAGGCCGATGCGGGGGCCACCGGCGGTGCCGACGCCTCTGCCGAGGCTGCCGCCACGGCGGTCGCCGACTGTACGATGGATGACGGTTCTGTCGTCGATTCCGAGGCGCTCGCGCTTCGGTCGGTCGCTTCGGCGCGGCCGCGACACGCGATCGCGAGCGCAGCGATCGCGAAGAGCTCAGCGGCGGGCGGCGGGGCGCCGGGGCCGCTCGGTTTCATCCGTCCTCTGCGGCTTGCGCTGGCGGCGCGGCTTCGACTTGGCCTTGGTGGTGGGCTTGGGGATCGGCTCGCCCGGGAGGAAGACCTTTCGCTTCTTCGGGTTCGCTCGATAAAGCAGGATCGTCTTGCCGAGGACCTGCACCGCGTGTGCGCCGAGGCTCGAGGCGAGCGCCGCGGCGACCTCATCCGGCGGGTCGGGGCATTCGGTGCCGAGCTTGACCTTGATCAGCTCGTGCGTGCCGAGGGCGACGTCGGTCGCGGCCGCGACGCCGTCGGTCAGCCCTTGCTTGCCGAGCTGCACGACAGGATCGAGATCGTGACCGAGCGACCGCAGGTGCCTGCGGTCCTTGCCCGTGAGCTCCGCCTTCACGAGCGCTCCTTCTTCGGGCCGACGAGCGTCTTGAGCTCGGCGCGCGCCACCTCTTCTCCCGCCTTGTTCCAGACGCGAACGGGAACGAGGTATTCGCGGCGCTCGCTCGTCTCGATCTCGGGGCACTCGCTCGTGCCGCGCAGAAGCCCGCGAGCCTTCTTCAGGTAGTCGATCGAGATCCCCGCCACGATGAAGCGCGCGTCGTCGGGCATCGAATACGCGACCGCCAGGTTGCCTGTGAGCTCGACGAGGTTCACCAGGGCGACCGCGTGCACGCACGAGAGGTGGTTTCGCACCGCGTGCCGATCCTGGAGCGAGACCTCGGCGTAGCCGACGCGCAGCTGCTCGACCCGGGCACCGATCGTCGACGTATAGGGCGCGGCGAGGCCGACGGCCTTCGAGAAGAGAATTTTTCCGCCCGGAACGTGTGAGAGGCGATCCCACGCGGCGCGGATCACGTTCGTCCGCGATGTGGCGATGCTCTGTGGAGAAAACGGGAGGACGTCTACGAGGCCCATGAGCCTGGGCTTAGCATGGGGGAGCGTGGGCAGATCGCCGATCGCTGCTACGCTGTCGGCTCGGGCGATGACGGAGGGCGAGGCTTCTTGCGAGGTGAGGGACCCCGAGCCGGAAGAGCCGGCCGGTAGGGGCGCCCGCATCGCAATGGTTGCGATCCCGATTGCGACAGGGCTGCTGGTCCTCGTCGGGACGTACCTCGCCGGCTGCGGGGCGGCATGGGGCCATCTCGTCCTCGGGGTCGCGACGCTCGTGATGGGCCTCCTGGCGCGCTCCTGGCTCGGTCCAGACAAGGGCGCGGCCGTGGCCTTCACCATGGCGGTCCTCCTGCCGCTCCTCATCCTCTCGGCGTTCGAGCCGGCGAATGTGCCTCTCTTCAAGCTGAGCTCGCCGGATCAGCAGCTCTCGAGGGTGTTCAAGTCCGGGCGGCTCGCGATCGTCACGGGCGGCGCGACGTGTGCGCTTCTCATGACCGTTCTGTTCTTGAAGCGACGGCGCGCCATGATCGGTCGAGCGGTGCCGCTGGCGCTCGGAGCGGCGACCGCAGTCCTCGTAAGCCTCGCCGTCTTGGGTGCCGAGCGGCTCAGGGCGCGCCCGAGCCCGAGCGATTTCCGGGACACCATCCGTGAGGTCGCGGTGGTTCGGCCCCCGCCGCTCGGCGACACCTGCTTGTTTGGCCAATGTAGCGACGTCCTCTTCGAGGACCGCGACGTGCTGCTCTACCGAGAGTGTCGCAAGGCGAACGAGTGTCGTCTCTGGCTCGATCTTCGTGACGATGTCGGTGCTCGTGACATCTCCCGGGGCCGCCACGACTCCAGAGACCCGATCACCCTCAGCGCGAATCGCGAGCAGGGTGCTTGGGTCTTGCGGCTCCCCAGCCGCTACGACCCGAGCGGATACACCGTCGAGCACGTGGTGGGCGAACGACCGCGCGCGTCGTTCGTCCGAGCCGCCAGCGTTCGAGGTGCCATCGCGCCCGAAGGCATCTCCGTCGCCTTCATGGGCTTCAGCGCGCTGCTTGCTGCGTGCGGATGCACATGGCTCCTGCTGCGGCGCCGCCGTCTCGCTGCGCTCCGAAGGGCGCGCGAGGCCGAAATGGACGAAGACGGATGGATCAACCTGGGTGGCGACCAGCCCGAGCTCCGCCGCGCCGAGGGTGGCCGCGGCGGGGCCGGTCCGGTGCTCGTCGCAGCAGACAGAGCCATCGACGCCTATCGCGAAGCCGCCGCGCCGCCGCTCCGCGTGCTGGCTCGGGGGACCAAGGCCCAGGTCATCGGAAGCTTCGCCGTCGACGCCCGCGACGTCGGCGCCGTCGTCCTCGCCGCCGCGGCGCACCTCGCGGTTCCGCTCGTCGCCGAAGCGCTCGCAGGCCGTCTGTTTTGAGGCCCGAGCGTCCGGGCGCGCTCCGTGCGAAGATGCGGCGATGATGACGCGCGACGAAGCCGACGTGCTCGCCGCCAACGAGGCGTTCTACATGCTCTTCGCGAGCCGCGATCTGGCTGCGATGGAAGCGCTTTGGGCGAAGAGCCACGGGGTTACCTGCATCCATCCTGGGTGGTCGCCGCTCCAGTCGCGCGCGAGCGTGATCTCGAGCTGGCGCGGCATCCTCGAGAACCCCACATCACCGAAGATCCGCTGCGTCGACCCTCGGGTCCACCTGCTCGGCGACACCGCGTACGTCATTTGCTTCGAGGTGTTCGGCGGCAGCAAGCTGGTCGCGACCAACGTCTTCGCGCGTGAAGAAGGGAGCTGGCGCATGGTCCACCACCAGGCCGGTCCCGTCGCCGGCGCCGAAGAGCAAGAAGAGGAGTCGGTCGATCCGGGCAAGTTGAACTAGGCCCGTTCGGCGTCTCGCGCCCATGGCTGCCTCGCAGGAAGAAGCTACGGCTCCGCCGCCTTCGCAGACCAAAGGCTCGCTGAACAGCGCGCTCCGCGGCCCGCTTCACGAAGCGCTCGGCGACGAGCTTCGAGCGCTCGACCTGCGCATCGCCCAGGCGTTTCAGATCCTGGCGATCGGCGGCATCGTGGGCGGCCTCCTGGTCTACTTCATCCTGGACTTCGACGAAGGTCCCGCAGTGGCGGCGCTGAGCGCCGTCGGTCTCGTCTGGTTCTCGGCGCACCGCGAGTGGCTCCAACGGTCCGAGTCCGAGACGCCGATCCGGGTCGGGATGATCGTCGAGGCGATCACGCCGGCCGTCTTCTTGATCGCGCTCGCCCACTTCAGGAGCGCTGCCGACGCGCTCGGCTCCTACGTTCCGCCGATGCTCTTTGCCGGCGTCATCGTCGCGGCGATCGCGCGGCTGCGGACCGAGACGACGGTCTTCATCGGCACGTTCAACATGGTGGCGTTCCTGGGGATCTATTTCATCTACCTCCGCGACATCCTCACGCCCGAGGAGCTGACGCGCCCGCTGCTCGGGACCGGGATGCAGGTCGTTCGGGCGCTGTCGTTCGGGCTCGCCGGCCTCTTGGCCGCGCTCGTGAGCCAGGCGCTGAGGCGCGCGATCGGACGCGCGGAGCGGAACGTCCGATCGCATGATCTCTTCGGCAAGTACCGCCTCGAAGAGAAGATCGGTGCGGGCGGGATGGGCACCGTTCACCGCGCCGTCTACTGCCCGGAAGGCGGCTTCGAGCGCGTCGTGGCGGTGAAGCTCCTTCACGGTCACCTCGCCGACAAGCCCGAGTTCATCAAGGCGTTCCGGGAAGAGGCGGAGCTCTCCGCGCGGCTCGTTCACCCGAACGTCGTGCAGGTGCTCGATTTCGGCCGCTATGACACGGCGTACTTCTTGGCGATGGAGTACGTCGACGGCATCACGCTCGGCTCGCTCATTCGGCGCGCCTCGATCGCCGGCAAGCCGCTCGACGCTTCGGTCGCTGCGTGGATTGCGCAGCAGCTCCTCGACGGGCTCGACTTTTCGCACGAAGGCGCGCGCGATCGCGACGGCGGACGCCTGCGCGTCGTGCACCGCGATCTCTGTCCCTCGAACATCCTGGTCTCGGCCAGCGGTGAGGTGAAGATCTCCGACTTCGGGATCGCGAAGGCGCTCGGCGACGCGACCTTCTCGGAGACCAAGACGATCGCCGGGCACGCGGGCTACATGGCGCCCGAGCAGGTGCGCGCGGAGCCGATCGACGAGAGGTGCGATCTCTTCGCGGTCGGCGTCATCCTCTGGGAGCTCCTCTCGGTCGAGTCGCTCTTTCGTCGCGGGACCGATGGTCTGACCGCGATCGCGGTTCTCAACCACGAGGTGCCTTCGATCGCGTCACGGCGCGCCGATCTCGATCAGGGCTGGGACGACTTCTTCGACAAGGCGCTGGCGGTTCACCCCAGCGACCGCTTCCAGTCGGCGGGGGAGATGAGCGCCGGGCTCGCAAAGCTGTCTGACCCCGCGGTGCCGAAGCACGACGACGTGGCCGCCCTCGTGGCCTGGGTTCGCTCGCTCGACACCGATTTGCCGCTGGCCGAGCCGACCGCGCGCACCCTTCCGACGGAGCTCGATTCCTCCTCGAGGAAGGCGATGTAGGTTTTTTACGTAGATGCAGGGGTTCTCGAGGTAACCCCGTGCAAAATCAGCGTTCTTTCTTCTGGGCTTCGCTGGCGGTGGCTGCTCTTCCTTTCGCCGGGTGCGCGCCCGGGACCGAGCTGCCCGAGGGCGAGCCGGCCGAGGAGACAGGTCTGGCGCTCGAGAACGGGCTCCTTCCGGACATCGTCGTGCGCGAGTCCGACCTGCACACGAACTACCTCGACGTGACGTCGGTCCCGGGGCGGAGGCTCCTCCGACTGTCGAACGGCACGGCCAACATCGGCACCGGCAAGCTCTACCTCTACGGCGTCACGCCCGCGAACCCGGACGGCACCCAGACGGTCATGCAGCGCGTCTTCAACGCCGTCGGCGAGTTCGAAGATCGCGCCGCCGGCAGCTTCACGTACCACCCCGGTCACAGCCACGTGCACTTCGACGGCTGGGCCAGCTACCGGATCCGCCAGGTCCTGCCGAACGACGGCGTCGGCGACATCCTGGCGCAGGGCGAGAAAACGAGCTTCTGCATCCTCGATCTCGGCATCTACTCGAGCGCGCTTCCGAACTTCGACACCGATGGCGAGTTCCACAGCTGCGGCTCGACCATCCAAGGTCTGTCGGTCGGCTGGATCGACGTCTACGGCGCCGGGCTGGCCGGTCAGAGCATCGACGTCACCGACGTGCCGGAGGGTACATACTGGCTCGAGTCGGTCGTCGACCCGCTCGACAAGGTCCTCGAGAGCGACGAGACGAACAACGCGACGCGGATCAAGGTCACCATCGGCGCCCCGCCGCTCGCCGAGGATTCGTTCGAGCCGAACAACGACCAGGCAGCGACCGACTTCCATCCGGTCGGCGCCATGAACAGCTCGAACCTCGGGCCGGTCAACCCGACGCGGACGATCACGGGTCTGTCATTGCATGACGCCGCGGACGTCGACTGGTTCCGCTTCTATGCGAACGACACGGGCGGCGCGTCCGACCTCGTGCGCGTGAATCACGTCGCTTCGCAAGGCGACATCGATCTCGAGTTGCGCGACGCAGCGGGCAACCTCGTCGCGTCGTCGACGCAGACGGGCGCCGACTTGGAGAGCATCTCGCTCGAGGGGCGCCCCGAAGGCTGGTACTACGCGGTCGTCCGCGCGAAGCCCGGCGCCGTGAGCCCGTCGTACAGCCTCACGATCGATCCGCCGGTGAACCAGCCGCCGTCGATCTCGATCACCGCGCCCGGCCCGGGGAACGTCGACGTCGCGCACGCGATCGACACCTACAACGCGACCTGGACCACGAGCGATCCCGAGGGTGACGCCACGTGGGTCACGCTCTGGCTCAACGAGCAGCCTTCGCTCGACGGCACCCAGATCCTCCTCGAGACCTCGCAGTTCACGCCCGGCGAAGAGGGCTTTCACATCGTCAACACCTCGTATGCGCCCGAAGGCACCTATTGGGTCTACGCCGAGGTGACCGACGGCGGCACGACCGTCGGAGCGTGGTCGCAGGGCACCGTCAGCTTCGTCCCCAATCCAGAGTGCGCGCACCCCGTCTGCCAGCAGGGAGCCAAGCTCAACGCGGCCGTTTGCGACACGTGCACCCAGCAGATCTGCGCCGTCGATCCTTACTGCTGCAGCACCGCCTGGGATTCGATCTGCGTCGGTGAGGTCGCCAGCGTCTGTCAGCTCGCTTGTGCGGCAAGCGTGACGGCCGATGTCTCGGTGGCCGCGCGCGGCTCGCGCGTCGTGCTCACCGGTACCGGCTTCGGCGGCGTGAGCAGCGTCACGATCGGCGGCGTGGAGCAGACCTTCGTCGCCGACTCGGCGACCTCGATCACGATCCCTGCGGTCGCCGAGACGACGCCCGTCGGCGCCCAAGGGATCGTCGTCACCACGCCCACCGGCGCGGCGAGCGGCCCCTCGCTCACCGTCATCGATCTCGTCATCAACGAGCTCGACTCCGACACGACGAGCACCGATGTCCTCGAGTTCGTCGAGATCTCGACCGGTGTTCCGGGCGTCAGCCTGAACGGCTACTCGCTCGTGCTGTTCAATGGTGGGACCGATAGGTCGTACCTGGTCGTCCCGCTCGACGGCGTCGTCAGCGGCCCCGGCGGCCTCGTCTTGGTGGGCAACGCCGGCGTCAGCCCGGCACCGCAGAAGACGTTCGCGAACAACTCGCTCCAGAACGGCGCCGACGCGGTCGCCATCTACCAGGGCAGCTACGCGAACAATGCCGTCATCACGACGAGCGGGCTCATCGACGCCCTCGTCTACGACACCAACGACGCGGACGACGCGGGCCTCCTCACGCTGGTCCTCGATGCCGTGCAGCAGAACGAGTCGACCGTCGCCAAGACCATCAAGCGCTGCGGCACGGGCCGCCGTCTTGGTGCGAAGTTCGTCTCGACGAACACGCCCAGCCCGGGCGCGGCCAATGGCGTGAGCTGCAACTGACGGGTTCCGAGCACGACGCGCAGCGCGCTGTGCGCTCGTGCTCGGTGATGCGTGCAGCCACGCCCTGCGTGCGGGTGGCGCCCTGAACTGCGCACGGCCTCCGCCTTGCACATACCGGGCGGACGCTCGTGAAGTACCTCGTCGCCGCGCTGATCGCAGCGGTTCTTGTCGGGGCGCTCGGTGCCGTCAAAGGCGCCCAGATCGCCACGATGATCCGCTTCGGAGAGAAGATGGAGCAGGCCGGTCCTCCGCCCGAGACCGTGGGCGCGGCGGTCGCGCAGGAAGAGACGTGGGAGGAGACGCTGCACGCCGTCGGCGGCGTGACGTCGGTGCGCGGGGTGACGCTGGCGCCCGAGGTCGGCGGGGTGGTGAGCAAGATCAACTTCGAGTCCGGTGACCTGGTCGCCGAGGGCGAGGTCGTCGTCGAGCTCGACACCTCCGTCGAGCGTGCGGCGCTCGCCCAAGCGCAAGCTCGCCAGCGATTCGCCTCTGTCAACGAGAAGCGGACCCGGCTCCTCGTCGAGGACAAGGTCCTGGCAAAAGAGCAGCTGGACAACGATCTGTCGATTCGAAACGCCACGGCTGCCGAGGTTGCGGGCGCAAAAGCGCAGATCGAGCGCCGAACGGTACGTGCGCCCTTCGCCGGACGGCTCGGCATTCGAAACGTCAACCTCGGCCAGTACCTCGCGCCCGGGGAAGCGATCACGATCCTCGAGAGCGTCGATAAGGTGTTCGTCGACTTCACTCTCCCGCAGGGCAGCTTGGACAAGCTGTCCAGCGGCATGGCCGTGCGCGTCTCCCAGCGCGGCGGCGAGCCGCTCAAGGGTGAGATCGAGGCCCTCGCGCCCGCGCTCGACGAAGCGACGCGGTCGGTGCGTCTCCGCGCGAACGTACCCAACAAGGAAGGCAAGCTCCGCCCCGGCATGTTCGTCGACGTCGAAGTCGTCTTGCCGGACACGACCTCGTTCGTCGTGGTCCCGGGGACCGCCGTCGTTCATGCCGCCTATGGAGACTCGGTGTTCGTCCTGCGAGACCAACGCCCCGAGGACAAAGGGAGCCGAGAGACCGAAGACGGCCAGCCGATCCGCATCGCCGAGCAGCGCTTCGTTCGCACCGGAGCCGAGCGCGGCGACTTCGTCGCGATCCTCGAAGGAATCGAGCCCGAAGAAGAGGTCGTCATCGCCGGCGCTTTCAAGCTTCGCAATGGTGCGCGCGTCGTCGTGAGCGAACGCGCCCTGCCCAAGGCCGAGGCCTCACCCCAGCCGCCGAACAGGTGAGCGTGTGAAGCTCACCGATATCTTCATTCGACGGCCTGTCTTGGCGGTCGTCGTCAACCTCGTCATCCTGGTCGCCGGTCTGCAGGCGATGCGGACGCTGAACGTCCGCCAATACCCCAAGATCGAGAGCGCGACGGTCACCGTCTCTACGGTCTACATCGGCGCCGACGCGGACCTGGTTCGAGGATTCATCACCGCGCCGCTCGAGCGCTCGATCGCGGCCGCCGACGGCATCGACTACATCGAGTCGCAGAGCACGCAGGGGCTCTCGACGATCAACATCCGTCTGAAGCTCAACTTCGACGCCGGAGCGGCGCTCGCCGACATCAGCGCGCGCGTCGCCCAGGTTCGCGCGGACCTCCCCCCCGAGGCCGAGGTGCCGACGATATCGATCGAGCCATCGGACGCGCAGGTAGCGTCGATGTACCTGTCGTTCCGATCCGACATTCTCGAACAGAACCAGGTCACCGACTACCTCATCCGCGTCGTCCAGCCGCGGCTCTCGGCGGTCGACGGGATCCAGCGCGCCGACATCCTCGGCGGCCGCACGTTCGCGATCCGAGCGTGGCTCAAGCCGAACCGCATGGCGGCGTTCGGGATCACGCCGGCCGAGGTGAGGCAGGCGCTCGCGGCCAACAACTACCTGGCCGCCGTGGGGCAGACCAAGGGCGCGCTCATGCAGGTCAACCTCAAGGCCACGACGGACCTGCGATCGGTCGAGGAGTTCAAGAAGCTGGTCGTTCGGAACGATGGGACGACGCTCGTGCGTCTGTCCGATGTCGCCGACGTCGTGCTCGGGGCCGAGACGTACGACCAGGACGTGAAGTTCTCGGGCGAGTCGGCGGTCTTCATGGGCATCTGGGTGCTGCCCGGTGCCAACACGCTCGACGTCGTTTCGCGCGCTCGAACGGAGCTCGAGAGCCTGCAGCAGGAGCTCCCCAAGGGGATGAAGGCCGAGATCGCGTTCGACTCGACGAAGTACATCGAGGACGCCATCGCCGAGGTGCGCTCGACCCTCTTCGAGACGATCCTCATCGTCATCGTCGTCATCTTCTCGTTCCTCGGATCGCTGCGCAGCGTGACGGTGCCCGTCGTCGCGATTCCTCTGTCGCTCGTCGGTGCCGTGTTCCTGATGCAGGTCTTCGGGTTCTCGCTCAACCTGCTGACGCTGCTCGCGGTCGTCCTCTCGGTGGGGCTGGTGGTCGACGACGCGATCGTCGTCGTCGAGAACGTGGAGCGTCACATCCGCGAGGGGCAGACGCGCAGCCGCGCTGCGTTGCTGGGCGCGCGAGAGCTCGTCGGGCCCATCGTCGCGATGACCATCACGCTCGTCGCCGTCTACGTGCCCATCGGCTTTCAGGGCGGGCTGACCGGCGCGCTCTTCCGCGAGTTCGCGTTCACGCTGGCGGGCGCGGTCTTCATTTCGGGCGTCGTGGCCCTGACGCTCTCGCCGGTCATGGCGTCGCGGGTCCTTCACGCCGAGAGGAGGCAGGGCTTCTTGGCGCGCAACATCGACCGCGGGTTCGGCGCAATCCGCCGCGGCTACGCGCGCGCGCTCGAAGTGACGCTGGCTGCCCGCGGAGCCGTCTACGCGGTTTGGGGCGTCCTGGCGATCGCGGTCGTGCCGATGTTCTACTTCTCGACGGCCGAGCTCGCCCCCAACGAAGATCAGGGCGTCGTCTTCAGCTCGCTCGAGGCGCCGGCCAACGCGAGCCTCGAGCAGATGACCATCTACGCCGACGAGATCGGCGGCATCTTCAAGGCCGAGCCGGAGTTCGACCACTCGTTCCAGCTCATCACGCCGAGCGGCGGGTTCGGCGGCATGCTCGCCAAGCCTTGGAGCGAGCGCGACAGAGACATCTTCGCGATCCAGCAGGAGCTGACCGCCAAGACCTCACGCGTCGCCGGCGTGCGTGCGCCCATGTTCTTGCCTGCGCCGCTTCCGAACCCGGGCCTCTTGCCTGTCGAGTTCGTCGTCGCATCGACCGCCGAGCACGAAGAGATCCTCCAGTTCGTCGACAAGCTCGTCGCCGCCGCAGCAGAGAGCGGGCAGTTTGCGTTCCCTCCGATCGTCGACGTGAAGATCGATCAGCAGCGGACCGAGATCGTCCTCGACCGCGACAAGGTCGCTTCGATGGGGCTCACGATGCAGCAGGTCGGCGTGGATCTCTCGTCGATGCTCGGCGGTGACTACGTCAATCGGTTCGACATCGCGGGGCGCAGCTACAAGGTCATTCCGCAGGTCGAGCGCGCCGAGCGCCTGACGCCGAGCCAGCTCGAAGAGCTCTACATCACCGGGCCCGACAACAAGCCGATGCTCCTCGCGTCGGTCGCCGACCTCGAGGACGACGTCGAGCCGCGCACGCTCAACCGCTTCCAGCAGCTCAATTCGGTCAAGCTGTCCGGCGTCGCGACGCGCGGGCTCGACGGTGCGCTCAAGGTGCTCGAGGACGCCGCAGAGGAGACGCTGCCGCCCGGCTACCGCGTCGACTACACCGGTGAGTCACGGCAGCTCCGCGAAGAGGGCGGAAAGTTCCTGCCCGCGATGGGCCTCGCCCTCTTGCTGATCTTTTTGGTGCTCGCCGCGCAGTTCAACTCGTTCCGCGACCCGTTCGTCATCCTGCTCGGCTCGGTGCCGCTCGCGCTCTTCGGGGCGCTGGTGTTCACGTTCCTCAAGTTCACCGGCCCGCCGGGTCTGGCGTTCCCCCTCACCGAGGGCTGGACCACGACGATGAACATCTACTCGCAGGTCGGCCTCGTCACGCTGGTCGGCCTGATTTCCAAGAACGGAATCCTGATCGTCGAGTTCGCCAACACCGCGCAGGAGCGCGGCCTCTCCAAGCTGGACGCCGTCAAGGAGGCGGCGTCCACGCGCCTTCGGCCCATTCTCATGACATCGGTCGCGACGATCGCCGGACACTTCCCGCTGACGTTGGTGACCGGGCCCGGAGCGCAGGCACGCAACTCGATCGGCATCGTGCTCGTCGGCGGCATGGCGATCGGGACGCTTTTCACCTTGTTCGCGGTGCCGGCGATCTATCTCCTCATCGCGAAGGACCACTCCAAGGATAGAGACAAGGCGATCGAGGAGGGCGACGAGGTGGTGGCGCACGGATAGCATCGCCGACCGATGTCGATGACCTACGACGAGGCATGCCGGCTCCTGAAAGGCGAGCGCTTGCCCGCGGTGCTCGTCGATCTGGACGCATTTTCGCGGAACCTCGCCCGTCACGGGGGCGCGGTCGCGGGCTCTGGACTCTCGATCCGCTTTGCGACGAAGTCGATCCGGGTCGTTTCCCTGATCGAGCAGGTGCTCGCCGCTCCGTTTGCCCGCGGCCTCATGTGCTTCTCGGTGGCCGAGGCAGCCGCGCTCGCGGGGCGCGGGCTCGACGATCTGTTCGTCGCGTATCCGACGCTCCAGCCCTCGGCCATGGAGACGCTCGCGGACCTCTCGGAGCAGAACAAGAATGTCAGCTTGGCTGTAGACTCGGTCGAGGGCGTCGAGCGCCTCGCCGCCGTGTCGAAGCGGCGGGGCGTGCCTCTGCGGATCGTGCTCTGCACCGACATGAGCCTTCGCGCGGGCAAGGGGCGCCTTCATGTCGGCGTGCGCCGTTCGCCGCTTCACGATCCTGACGATGTCGTTCGTCTCGCGGAGCGTGCGCGCGATGCCGGGCTCGTCGTTCACGGTCTCCTCGGGTACGAGGCGCAGGTGGCGGGGCTCGGCGACGACAGCCCCTTCGACAGGCCTTGGACCCGCGCGGCCAAGGGCCTCTTGCGTCGAGCCTCGATGCGAGAGCTCGGCGAGCGGAGGCCGAGAATGGTGGAGGCCCTCCGCTCGCGCGGCTTCGATCTCGCGTTCGTGAACGGCGGGGGAACCGGCTCGCTCGATGTCACGACGCGCGAGACGGGCGTTACCGAGGTGAGCGCGGGCTCCGGGCTCTTCAAGCCGCTCCTCTTCGACGGCTATTCGAGCGCCTTCGTGCGCAGCCTGGAGCCATCGTGCGTCTTTGCGCTCGAGGCGGTGCGGCGTCCGGCGCCGGGCTACGTCACGTGCCTCGGTGGGGGGTACGTCGCCTCCGGCGCGGCGGGGCCCGACAAGCTCCCGGAGCCGGTGCTGCCGCGGGGGCTACGGCTTCTCTCGGCCGAGGGGGCGGGCGAGGTGCAGACGCCGGTCTTCGGTGAGGCCGCCGATGCGATCGAGCTCGGCTCGCCGGTGGTGTTTCGTCACGCCAAGGCAGGTGAGGTGATGGAGCGCTTCCGCGAGGTGCTGCTCGTCGAACGCGGACACGTCGTCGACCGCGTGCCGACCTATCGCGGCGACGGCTTCTCCTTCGTCTAGCGCGCGGACGCTGCGGGGCCGGCGCTGTTCGCCGGGTCGAGCTCGACGAAACCGTCCGGCCAGTCGGGCTCGGCAGCCGTCTTCTCATCCTCTTGCGGGCTGCAACCTTTCACCGCGGAGACGAAGCAGAGAAAACCGACGAACGCGGTCGCTGCGGCGAGGACGATCGATCGGAGGCGAAAGCTGGGCTTGTGAAACTGCATGGTCGTACGGCCGAGGACGCTCCAGGAGCGGGAGATTTTGCGCTACCGGCGGCCCGGGTGCAAACCGGGGTGTGCCCGGTCAGCTCCGCTTTTCGGCCGCTTTTTCGTCTCCCAGCACGGCTTCGGCGATCGCCTCGGTCTCGGCTGCTTGGTCGGCGCTCGCGCCGGCCACCTGTTCCAGCGCGTTGCGAAGCTCGTCGTGGCTGGTCGCCTCGGCGGCGATGCGAATCCGTTCGGGAGCACCCGGGACACGCGCCGCCTTGAGCGCGACGGCAGCGCCGATGCGGCGGTCGATCGGCGCATATGGATCGGCGAGCACCTTCTCGACGTCCTCCGGGCTCAAGGCGGCAGAACGGTAGCCGGCGTCCGGCGCCATCACGTCTTTCAGATCCGCGCGCCAGGAGTCGATGCCTTGGTTCTCGCGATCGAGCTGCGACGCCAGCTGTTCGGGGACCTGCTCGCCCGAGGCTCCACGCCGCGCCTCTTCGATGCGACGTACGGCCGCGAGCGCCGTGGGCGCGGCGTGCGCGCCATCTCCTGCTCCCGCCTGCGCCAGGCTCCCGCCGACGCTCGTCAGGTTGCCGGAGTGGTCGCGCAGGAAGACCTGTTTGCCGTGGGCCCAGACGGCCGAGGTGCTCGCGTGCGAGAGGAAGCGTTCGCCGAGCGCGCGGTGAATGGTCACGCCGTCGCTGCCCACTTCGATGCTCGCCGGCCGCGCGAGGCGCTGCCAAAGGAGGAACGAGCCGACGATGCACGCGAGCCAAGGCCCGAAGAAGGTGCTCGGGAGCGCGTGACCGTAGGCCGCCTGGTACGGCTGGAGCACGAGCCCGAGGATCAGGAGCCAGACGAAAATCGTCACGGCGAGCCGCGGGATCATCAAGAGCAGCTTGCGCGAGTCGTCGGCGAGGTCGATCCGCGCGCGCCGCTTCATCGCGCTGATCCCGAGCTCGTCGAGCAGCCCATCGCCGCTGGCGGCGTCGTCGATTGCCATCCGCATGACGTCGCCATCCTTGAGGTAGATCTCGAGCGTCGGAGCTCGGGCGCTCGGGACGACGACGCCGCTCTCGATCTGATTCCGGGGAATGCGGCGCCGCTTCTCGCCTTGTACGTAGACGAGATCGCCGCTTTCGACGTCGACGATCGCGGGAGCACGGCTTTGCACGAACGCAACGAACGGCGCCGCGAGCGCGAGAATCGGAGCCAGGATGAGCCCGGAGCCGGCAACTGCCTTGCCCGCCTCCTGCAAGCCGGGGATGCCGAAGAGGCTGCCGATGAGGGTGGGGAGGTGCGTGGCGAGGAGCGCGACCACCGCCGCCCAGCCGAGGTTCTTCGAGAGTCCTCGTCGCACGCGATACAGGGAGCGGACTTTGCGCGGAGCCATGCCGTTGGAAGCGTTGACGATGGGCGCGTTCTTCGTCCTTGAAAAATCCGCGCCGCCTGAGAGAGTAGCGGATCTCGTGGCAGAGCCGCCCAAGCTGATCGAGCAGTTGAAGCACGCGCTATCGCAGGTAATCCGCGGCAAGCCCGAGGCGATCGATCTTTTGTTGATAGGCGTCCTCGCCGGAGGCCACGTCCTGGTCGAGGACGTACCCGGCGTCGGAAAGACGACGCTGGCCAAGGCATTCGCGCGCGCGCTCGAGCTCGACTTCGCGCGCGTGCAGTTCACGCCGGACCTCTTGCCGTCGGACATCCTGGGCACGCACACGCTGAACCCGCGCGAGGGGACGCTCACCTTTCAGCGCGGCCCGGTGTTCACCAACGTTCTCCTCGCCGACGAGATCAACCGGGCTTCGCCGCGCACACAATCGGCGCTGCTCGAAGCGATGAGCGAGGTCCAGGTGACGGTCGACGGCGTCACGATGGCGCTTCCCGATCCTTTCCTCGTGCTCGCGACGCAGAACCCCGTCGACTTCCAGGGGACGTATCCGCTGCCCGAAGCGCAGCTCGATCGGTTCGTTCTGCGCTTGGCCGTCGGCTACCCATCGGAAGACCACGAGCTCGGCATGCTGTTCGACCGCAAAGAGAGCGATCCGCTCGCCGCCGTGAAGCCTGTCGGCGGCCGGACGGAGCTGCTCGGTCTCATCAACAAGGCGCGGCAGATCCACGTCGAGGAGCGCGTCGCCCGCTACCTCCGCGCGATCGTGCAGGCGACGCGCGACCATGACGACGTCGCGCTCGGGGTGAGCCCCCGCGGGACGCTCGTTCTCTTCCGCGCTTGCCAGGCGCGCGCGCTGCTCGAGGGTCGTGATTTCGTGACCCCCGACGACGCCCAAGCCCTCGCGTCGTCCGTCCTCTCGCATCGCGTGCTCACGACGGAGCGCGCGCGGTACGGCGGGCGCTCTGCCGCAGCAGTCGTCGCCGAGGTCGTCGCGAGCGTCCCCGTGCCGTCATGACTGCCGCGGCTCCGGCCGGCGTTCTGCGCGAGAGGCTGCGAAGCGCGCGCAAGATCCTGCGGTCCCGTCGCAGGCTCGAGCGCCTCAACCACGTCCTGGTTCCGGAGAAGAAGCCCGACAGAGATCGGCTGCGCCGATCGTGGCGCTGGCGGCTGCTTTCGCCGGCTTTCCTCCTCTACGCGTCGCTGAGCCGCGACGGTCGAGGGCTCCTGCTCCTCACGATGCTGGTCGGTCTCGCGGGCGTGGACATCACCCAAAGCCAGGTGCACCTCCTCTTCGCGGCGCTGGCCGGCCTCGTCATGGGATCGCTCGCGCTCCGGCCGTTCTTTCGTGCCAAAGGGGTCGAGGTCGAGGTCGAGACTTCGGCCCGGGTCTCGGTCGGCGCGCCGCAGCGCTTCTTGGTGCACCTCGACCACCGTGGCAAAAAGCCGATCCTCGCGCTCCGCGTAGCGAGCCCCTTTCTACCCTGGGACGGCCGTTGGTCGAAGCAGCCGCATGGAGTCGCCGCGCTGCGCCCTCGCGAGCGCGCGACGGTGATCGCCGAAGCGCGCTTTTCGGCGCGCGGCGAGCATCACCTCGACCCGTTCGAAATCGGCGTGCTCGTTCCCCTGGGGCTCGCCGTCGGACCGCGGCGGCTCAGCGACGGCGCGCGGTTTCTCGTCGTTCCGAAGATCGCCAATGTCGTCGACCTGACCCTCGAGCACCGCGTGCCGGAGCGACAAGCGGGTCATGTGACGTCGCGCGCGCCGGGCGAGAGCGACATCGTCGGCGTCCGGCCGTACAGGCCCGGCGACGCCCTCCGTCATCTTCACGCGCGCACGTGGGCGCGAACCGGCGTGCCGCACGTGAAGTCCTACGTCTCCGAGCAGAGCGAGCGCGTCGGGCTCGCGGTCCTCGTCGACGGCGACGAGGTCACCGACGAGGTGAAGGAGGCGACGATCTCCCTCGCGGCGGGTGTCGCAGCAGCGATTGTTCGTCGCGGCGGAGGTATCGATGCGGTGCTCATCGACGATCGCCTCACGCACCTCGCATCACGGTCGGGCAAGGCGGCGCTCGACGGCGTCCTCGACCGGCTGGCAACGCACGTTCTCGAAGACGTCGAGAAGCCTTGTGACGGCGCGCTCGACGCGCTGGCGCCCGAGCTCTCGACGCTGGTGATCGTGTCGGCGCACGACGGGCCGAGCGCCGCGGTCGACCGGCTTCGAGCGCGCGGGCTGCCGGTGCATTGGCTGCGCGTCGTAGCGACCGACGAGGTGTCGCTGCCTTCGAGCGTGCGCCATGTCCGCGTCGATCACGGCGTCATCGATCGAGGCGAGGCGGTGGCCGCATGATCGGAGAGCTCTTCCGGTCGCGGGCGCTCGCCTTCTCCGTCCTCGCGGCGTGCGTGGCCGTGGCGCTCGGCTCGCCGATCGCGGTGGCTGCGCTGGCGATCGCCTGCGGCGTCGCCGCGGTGATCTTCGCCTCGCAGCTCGAAACCGATCGCGTGGGTCAGGCGGCGCTGGCGATCGGCGCCATGGTCCTCGGCGTCTTGGTTCCACGCCTCGCCGGCGGCGCCGGGCCAGGAGAGTCAGAAGGCGCCATCTCGAGCCGCACGCTCCTGCTCGTGATGCCGATGGTGACCGTCGCGGCGGCGCGGGCATTGGTGAAGAACCCGGTCTACGGCGCGCGCGTGACGCTGGCGGCGGTGCTCGTCGCGCTCACCGGCGCGGGGCGCGGGATGTTGGGGGCGACGTACGTCGTCCTGTTCGTCGTCGCGATCCTGTTCGGGCTCCTCGCGCTTCGAGCCGAGGACCCGGCGAGGCCCGGTTTTCGCCAGCTCCGCGTGCCGCACGCGATCGCGCTCGGGTTCATCGGCGTTACCTCGGTGATCACCGTCTTGGCCCTCGCGCGTGTGCTGCCGCCGCTGCACGACGCGCTGATCGCACGAATCATCGCGCGCTGGCAGGCCAACCGGACAGGGTTCAGCGACACGATGGCGCTGGGATCGCTCGACGGCATGCTGCAGAGCAACGATGTCGTGATGCGCATCCGCGGACCGGGACGGCCGCCGCCGCTCGTGCGAGGCGTCGTCCTGGTCAACTACACCGCCGGCTTCTGGTCGGGCTCGCGCAACCTGCCCCCGCGCGAGGTCGTCGAGACCGCCGCGGCTCCGAGCGAGCCGGAGAGGTACTTCGAGATCGAGCACGCGTCGGATCCGCAGCGCTACTTCTTGCCGCTCGGCGCGAGCGACGTCTTCGTCTCGTCGCGCGTCTTCCAGCGCGACCGCCAGCAGGTTTACCAGTCCTCGACAGGGTTTCCCGCGAAGCGCGTGTGGTTCATCGGGGACGAGCCGACGTCTCAGGTCCCGATCGAGCCGATGGAGGAAGACTTCGAGATCCCGGGGACCCTCAGCCCGACCCTGCAGGCGACGCTCGCCGGTTGGAACGTCTTCGAGCAGCCGGAGAAAGAGCGCATTCGGCTCATCGCCGAGCACCTGCGCTCGGACTACCAGTATTCGCTGACGTTCGAGCGCGATCGAAGGCGCGACCCGGTCGCCGACTTTCTCACCGAGAACAAGCTAGGACACTGCGAATACTTCGCGTCGGCGATGGTGCTCCTCGCGCGGGCGGCCAGGGTGCCGGCGCGCGTCGTCGCCGGTTACCGCGTCGAGGAAGAGTCGCCGTTCGGCTACTACATCGTTCGCGAGCGCGACGCGCACAGCTGGGCCGAGGTTTGGATAGATGGCGCCTGGCACGCGGTCGATTCGACGCCGCCGTCCGGCGCGGCCGACGCGTCCCGCGCCGAGACCCCGCTCCTGTCCGCGCTCGCCGACGGCCTGCGCACCGTTTGGGAGGCGATCGACGACTGGCTCGGCCGCCGCTCTCCGTTCGAGCTCTCGCTCATGCTCGTCGGGCTCTTCGGTGCGCTCATCCTCTATCGAACGCTTCGAGGTGAGAAAGCAGCCGCAGCGCGCTCGATGACGGCGCGGGACCCGCCGCTGCCTGCCTTCGCCGAGCTGCTCCGCGCGCTCGAAGCCCGTGGCGTTGCGCGCCATCCTGCGCTCACGCTCGGCGCGCTCGCGGCTCGGGTTTCGTCGAGCGAGGCGGTGCCCGGCGAAGCGAGGAGCGAGGTCGCGTCGGCCATCCGTGTGTACGAGCGCCTTCGCTACGGCGGTGAGGGCGATCCTACCGCGATCGAAGCGCGCTTGCGGGCTGCGGCGCAGGCGGTCGGTGCAACCGCGGCCTCGCCGCGCCCATGAGCTAGCGAGGCCGCGAATCAGGTCCGCGCGCTCAGATCTTGCCGGGCTTGTCGGCCGGCTTCTTCTCCGCCGGCTTGTCCGCGGGCTTCTTCTCCGCCGGCGGCTTGTCAGCGGGCTTCTTCTCTGCCGGCGGCTTCTTGGGGGCGGCGGTCGCAGCCGCGGTCGCTGTCGCCGTCGGCACCGCCGACGCAGCGGCGGTCGCCGTGGCCGTCGGGGTGGGCGGCGGCTCGGGCTTTGCCGGCTCCGAAGGGCTCGCGAGCATTGCAGCGAGATCCTCGTTTTGGCGCGGCGGATCGATGGGATAGCCGGGGGCCGCGGGGGGCTGTCCGGCGTCGCCACAACCGAGGAGGGCCAGGCAGCCGGCGAGGCCCAGGAGGGCCGAGGAAACGCTTCGCATAGGCCCGAACGCTACAACGACTTGGCGGTTCTTTGTATGGGGTCGGGGCCGCGTGCCACAATCGCCGCGTGCGTGCACACGGGCTTTGCCGGCTAAGCTTTCTACCGCTCCTGCTCGGGGCCGCCTTCGTGGTGGGCTGCAAAGGCTCCGCAAAGCTCGAGGCGAAGACCGGGGACGACGTCAGCGCGGAAGCGAACACGTCCTGGGAAGGCGCTGAAGGGCAGGAAGGCGCCAAAACCCAAAAGGGTGGCGGCGGCAAAGGCACGGTCGACGCGGGGCCGGCCTCCGGACCGCCCACCGTCACGATGCCGGGCTTCGACGTTCAGGCCGACGGCCGCTCGGTGGTCACGGTCACCGTGCGCGGCCCGGTCACCGTCACCGAGCAGAAGGCCGAAGGCCGGCTCGTCTACCTCCTCGGCGGCGTCACCGTCCCCGAGAAGGTGAACCGCCTGCCGCTCCTCACGCAGCACTTCCCGACGCAGGTCACGGCCGTCACGCTCGAGCAGGCCGCCGGCGGCGCGCAGCTCGTCATCGACCTCCGTGAGCCGTCGAAGGCGACGCACAAGGTCTCCTCCCTCGAAGCGGGTGGCTCGCTCGTCACGATCACGCTGCCGCGCTCCGAGAAGTACGGAAAGACCGCGCTCGGAACCGACGACCCCTCGAGCTTCGAGCGGCCCGAAGGAGAGACCGGCGGCGACGAGAGCGCGGAGATCGACGAATCGGGGACGGACGTGCCGGAGGATGCGGACGAGGAGACCGAGCGCCGTCGTCGCAAGTCGAAGCGGCAGCCGAAGCCGTACGTCATGCGTTCGATCACGCAGCCGCGCGCGACCCTCGCGCCGGACATCGGCCTCTCGTTCGCAGGCCAAGGCAAGGGGACGCCGCTCACGTACCTCACGTCCGGCATCCGCATCGGCATCATCGACGAGTTCGAGATCGAAGCGACGCCCCACTCGTTCCGCCTCTCACCGCGCTCGAGCTACGCGCTCCCGAGCCTCGGCATCACCGCGGGGTACACCGGCCACGTCTTCGAGGTCGCGGGTCGCGCACGCTACTTCATCGGCGTCGACACGAACGGCAGCGACTACGGCGCCGGCGGCCTCGTCCTCGGCGTGCCGATGGCCATCCACCTCAGCACCTGGGGTCGCATCGACACCGGCGGCTTCGTCACGATGGACTTCGACGGCATGCTCGCCAACGCGCGTGTCATGCGCGGGCCCCGCGCCTTCTCGGACTTCAAGGTGGGCCTGTACGAGCTGCAGGCGAGCCCGTTCTATACGGACAACGGCATCCCGCTGAAGTTCATCTTCAACCCGACTGAAGACTTCTGGCTCGGGGTCCACCACGGCATCGCGATCTACGACTTCGACGCCGCGGGAGACACCTTCGCGCTCCCCCTCGGCGCCGAGATCGGCGTCACCACGAGCGACGAGTACAACCCCGTCGCGGACCTCGGCTTCCGCGTCGATTGGCCCGAGTTCATCTATCCCGGCGACAGCAACGACGCGCTCCACGAGGACACGTACGAGGTCGGGATCTGGTTCCGCTGGTACCACCACCTCTGAGCGCCGTGGCCGGGTAGTATCCGGCCATCGTGGCGCTCTTTCCCAAGTGCGATTTCAGCGTACGCGTCCCGAACGGCGAGATCCGCGCGGGGCAGCAGCTCCAGGGCACCGTCGTGCTCCAGGTAGAAGAGGCGATCCCCCGCGCAGAGCACCTGGAGCTCGCGTTCATCACCAAGGCGTGGGCCGGCTACGGGTCGGGCAAGCACCGGCGCGTCAAACGCGCGACGCTCTTTCACGCACCGTTCAGCCTGGGCATGTCGGGGTCGCTCGCCGCGGGCGAGCACGCGCACCCGTTCACCGTCGACGTCCCGCCTTGGCTCCCGCCTGCGTACGCGGGCAATGACTGCGGGATCGAGAACACGATCAAGGTGCGGCTCGACGTCGACTGGGCGCGCGATCCCAAGACGAGCTTTTCTCCCAAAGTGGTGGTGCCGCTCGGGCATGTGGCCGGCTCGCCAGTGGTCATCAGGTCTCACCCGACGTTCCACGACACGATCATCGTCGAGGTCTCGCTCAAGTCGACGAGCGTCGTGCAAGGCGGGCTCATCGAGGGATCGATCGCGCTGCGTGGCGCAGAGTCCGCGCGCTTCGATGCCGTCGACCTCAGCATCGTCGGAAGCTCGACGATCGTCATGGGGCGCGGCGACAGAAGGCGAGGCCACGCGAACCGATTCCGTATCGAGGCCGACAAGGTGAGGTCCGGGAACAACGTGCCGTTCGCGCTCCGCATCCCGGAGGACTTTCCGCCCACCTTCGAGAACGCCTTCATCGATCACGACGTCGCGCTCGAGGTGGCCCTCGACATCCCGTGGGCCGTCGATCCGAAGTTCGCGATCCCGCTCCGCCTCTTGGCGGCGGGCTCGCTCGTCGAGAGCAACACCTCTGCCGCCGTCGTCGGGAGCGATCGCTCGCGGATCATCGCGCGCGCGATGGCGGCCGCGGTCGGCCTGAAAGAGGGCTCGCACCCTGTCCTGATCGAGGGTGCGATCGGTCCGACGAAGGCCCGCATCGTCGACAGCCCGCGTGGCTCGCAGCTCTGCGTCGACGTCGACATCGATTTCCCGAGCATCGACCTCGGCATCGAGCTTCGGCCCGAGCGCTTGCTCGATCTCGGCAAGTCGCCGCTCCTGCCCAAGGCCCTCGCCTCGCGCTTCGTTCTGCGTCACAAGCCCGAGCCGGACATGCCGCGGGTCGATGACGCTGCCATCGCGACGTTCGTCGAGCGCGCGACCCGAGGCTTGGAGCAAGCGTCGGACCTCCGGCTCTCGGATCACCACCTCGGCTTTTCTCTCCTCGTGAACGACGACAGCCAGAAGTCGTTCGTCGAGCTCGCGCACTTCGTCGTGGCGCGGGCGCGCGAGGTGGCCGGCGCCATCCTGGATGCTGGGGGGCTCCCGTTCCCCGCTGCGATCGCCGCGTCTCGCGACCGCTGGGTGGCGCTCGCCGCCGCGCACGGGGCGGCGCTGGTCCCGGTGCGTCCGTCGATCGCGGGCATCACGCTCGCTGCGCGTCTGCTCGGCGGCGACGAGCGCTCGCTGCGCGGTACGCTCTCCGCCGTCTGGAACGAGGGCGTTCCTACCGGCGCCGAGTGGGCGGTCGACCTTCGCGCGATGCCGGTGCGGTTCCCGCACGCACTCGAGCCGGGCGTGGCCGAGCTGCTCGACTCCGCCGGCGCGAACCGATCGGAACGGGAACGCATCCCCCGGC
>JBGTSH010000154.1:0-22936 GCA_041940405.1 Polyangiaceae bacterium | reverse complement strand
ACCGTCGTCGGTCACGAAGACCTCGCCGTGCTGGTACGGCGACATCGTCCCGGGGTCGACGTTGATGTACGGGTCCAGCTTGATGTGCGTGACCTTGAGGCCACGCGCCTCCATCAGAGCGCCGATCGAGGCAGCTCCGAGCCCTTTGCCGATCGAGGATACAACCCCGCCGGTGACGAAGACGTACTTGGTCCGCTTAGCCATGGCCGCCTCTCGACATCCCCCGGGTTACGAGCACCGACGGAGCGTGTCAACGCATGCGTGCCGCGAGCATTCCATCCGAAACGGTGGTATGCAAGTCGACCCGCGTGAGGATCGCTCGTTTCCTCGAAAGGTCGACGAGCCGCCCACGCGTCGGGCTCGAACGCGACGGAATCATCTACGACGTCGAAGCGCTGGAAGCGGCGCTCGGTGCGGCCGTGGAGATCCCCGGTGATCCTTGGGATTTTCACACACGTGTAGCCGCGCTCGGCTGCGCGGGGCTGCGCGAGCTCGACGGCGCGCTGCTGCAAGGAAAGCGTCCCGCGACCGCGGTGTTGCCCACCGACGGCGTCGCCGCGCTCCCACCTTGTGACACCGACCGCGCGCTCTACGTCCACGTCGACGTCGGCTCGCGCGGCGCCGAGCCGGCGGTGCGTCTGGGTGCGGCGCGATCGATCGCAGGACAGGACGCGCTCGTGGACTTGCCGCGCGGCGAAGGAGATCCGGCCGTCGAGGTCGGCGTAGCGATCCTCGTGGGTGACGATCTTCGAGAGGCGACCCCGCGAGAGGCCAAGTCCGCGATCCTCGGCGTGTCGGTGCTCGCCGACTGGCGCGCGCGAGAAACCGAGCAGAAGGCGCCCGCGGGCGCGACGGTTCGCGGGCTGCGTGCGCAGATCGGCCCCGTGCTCGCCGGGATCGGGACGGTGCCGAAGCCGGCGTCGCTCGCCGTGTCGGTGACGGTCCGGGACCAGCGCCACGAGCTCGGCACGGTCGCCGATCTCGGGCTGTCGCTCGAAGCGGCCGTCGCTCTCGCGAGCGCCCACGTCGATCTGCGCCCCGGCGACGTCGTCGGGCTCGGACCGCTGACGGTCCGAGCGGTCGGCGATCGGGCGCTCGGCGTCGGGTACCATGAGCTGGTCCAGATCGCGATCGAGCGGATCGGGACGCTCCGGGGAAAGGCGGTCGAGCGAAGATGATCCGCGCAGCACTGCTCAGTACCTTGGTCGCGACTGCGTGTGACAGTACTGTCATCGTTCAAGACGGCGGCGCCGGCGCGAACGGAGCCGGCGGCGACGCGACCTCCAGCACCGGCACGGGGTTCGCGAACAGCTCGTCTGCGGCACCGGCGTGGACGGTGCCGCCGGATCGGACCTACAGCCACATCGCCTGCGGCGATGAAGAGGACGAGCCGCTTCTTTTCATCGAGATCTGGCCGGCGGGCGAGAACTGCATTGCCCAGCCCACGGTGGAGGATGTGCTCGTGCTGGGGATCTTGAACTGGGACGGTGAGCCGGGGACGTTCGTGCTCGGTGTCGAGACCCCGCACGGCACCGCGCAGGCCGGCATGAGCGGCTTGAGCCTGGAACGCACGACCGGGACGATCACCGTCGAGCCCTACGTCGGCACGCCGTCGGCGATAGCCTGGGACCTCTCCATCGGCGCCGGCCGCACCGATCTGTCCGTTTGCGGTCACTTCGACGACTTCCCCTGCGAGTGACGGGCGGCGCGAGCCTTGTGCGATCCCGGGGCTTCCCCGATGATCGCGGGTTGGATGAGGGCACGCCTGGCCTGGCTCTCGATCGCCGTCGCTCTCGGCGGATGCCACCTGGTCATCGGTACCAAGGAGCGAACGCGCGCGCTCTGCGAGCCGGCCGAGACGCGCTGCTCGAACGGCGTGCGGGAGATCTGCGACGCTGAGGGAACGGCTTTTGTCGCCGATCCTTGTGGTCTGGCGACGCCCGCTTGCGTCGAGGGAGAGTGCTCGGTCTGCGAGCCCGGGACGCTCCAATGTGGGACCGGCGGGCGTCAGCGCTGCAACGCAAGCGGGACGGCGTTCGACAGAGAGCCTTGCCCTGAAGACGCGCCGGTGTGCACCGGCACCGGCGAGTGCGTCGGCTGCGCGACCGACGGGGTGATCGTCGGCGGCCCGCTCGGTGACGATCCCTGCCACCCGTACCGATGCGAGGACGGAAAGCGGATCGCGTACGCGCTCGCGCCAGGCGTGCCGTGTGAGCTCGCGCGAGGGAACTCATGGAACATGTCGTGCGCGCGTACCTCGGATGATGACCTGTATTGCTGGGGCGCGAACCTGCAGGGTCAGCTCGGGACGGGGTCGGAGCCCGATCTCCTCAATGCGGCCGGGCTCGTCTCGGCGCTGCCGCCGATTCGCGGCGCGGCAATTGGTTGCGAGCATGTCCTCGCCTGGACCGCGGATGGGCAAGCGTATGGCTGGGGCGACAACGCGTACGGTCAAGCGATGGGCGCCGACAGCTTGTTCGATCCGAACGAACCGAAGCCGATTGGCCTCTCCGGGGTGATCTCCATGGCGGCCGGTTGCCGCTTCAGCTGCGCTCTGCTCGAGAGCACCGAGGTGCACTGCTGGGGCGACAACGAGCTTGGCACGCTCGGCGACGGCACGTACGGCACCGACGCGTCGCGGTCGCATGCACAGCCCGTACGTGACGACAACGGCGACCCGTTCGCCGGCGTCGTCGAGATCGCCGCGGGGACGGACAACGCTTGCGCGCGTCGCGGCGACGATTCGGTGTGGTGCTGGGGACGCGCGAGGACGGCGGGAGTTGGGACCCCGCACAACGCAGAGCCCATCACGGCGCCTCGGCTCGTGGCACAGGGCGCGACTGGCATCGCGCTCGGCAACTCCGCCGGGTGTCTCCGCCGTCGCGACGGAACCGCGTGGTGTTGGGGCGGCAACGCGTGGGGACACGCGGGCGAGGAGCCCGATGCTTGGCCCTGGCTCCCGACGCCCCATCGAATCGAGGAGATCGGCGACGCTCTCGATGTCGGCGTCGCCATCGCCCATACGTGCGCGATCGACGCGGGCTTCGTCCGGTGCTGGGGCGGAAACTTCGTCGGTCAGCTCGGCCTGGACGACGGCTGTGCCGAGAACGAATGCCCCGGCTCACAGAGCGCGGTGCCGCTCTACCCGCTGGGGATTTTCGGCCCTGCTCGGCAGATCTCGATGCACTGGCTCTACACGTGCGCCCTCACCGACCAAGGCGTCTTCTGCTGGGGTGCGAACGACGGAAGTCTCGGTGACGGGGTCACGACGCGCGCGGACGTTGCAATCGAGGTCCCATTTCCGTGAGACGTTTTCGACGCGTAGCTAGAAGCTCCAGCGAAGTGACATCGGCGCGACGCGCGCAAGCGCTCTCTCTTCACGCGGCGCTAAGAGCGCGACAATCACGCCGGTGGTCGCCACGACGGCGCCTGCGATGAGCGTTCCCGTCGCGACATCGGCGGCCACACGCGCGCGATCGTTCCGAGCAAGCGACTCGTCGTCGGGGCACGTCGTCGCGGTGCAGACCGCGTCGGCCGCGCGCGCATCGACCACGGCGACCGCGAGCGCAACGGTCCCGGCGGCGAGCGACGCGCTACCTGCGCCGAGCATGCTCCAGCCGACGATCCGCTGCATGCGCCCCTCGGCCGCCTCGACGGGCCGTCGCGAGGGGGAAGGCACGCCCTGCGCCGGCTCTGCGCGCGTCGACGGAAGCGAGACGGCAGGCGCCGGCGGCTCGGCCGGACCGGGCGGCTCGGTCGCCGGCGCGACAGGAAGATCGATCACGAGCGTCGAGAGCGCTCCTTCCTTGAGCTCCACCGTCGCCTCGAAGGACTGCCGCCCGGGCGCCGACGCCGTGACGCGGTGGGTCCCCGGATCGAGAGGATTGGCGCTCCCCAGGATGGCAGCGCCGAGCTGCGCGCCGTCGACCTGGATGGTGAGATCGGCGAGATCGCTCACGCCTTCAGCGGCATCGATTCTCAGCTTCGGCAACCGAGGCTCGAGCGCCCTCAGGCGCTCTTCGGCGAGGCGCTTTCGATCGGGGCGCCGCTCGGCGGTCGCGCGCGCGAGCGCCTCGCGAAACCCGACCCACGAGGTCGCGAGCCTGCCCTCTTTCTCATGGCACGCCGCGAGGTTGATCTGCGTCCCGGAGCGCGGATCGAGCCGGTACGACTCGCTGAGCTTCGCGCAGGCGGCGGGGTAGTTCCCCTCTGCCATCAAGCCCTTCGCTTCGTCGAAGAGCGTCTGTGCCATCGAGCCGTGTGTCGGCTGCCCTGCCGCCGGCCGAGCCGACGTCGAGATCGCGAGCGCGACAAGCGCGACACAGATCCTTCGCGGCGTCATCAGAACCGGTCTCCCAACGGATCGGAGGAAGGACCAGCGCGCGCCGGAGCGCGAGCAGATGCGCTCGGGGCCGGCGGCGCGACGCTCTCGCTCGACTCCGGCGATACGGTCGGCCTGACCGACGACTCGCCGCCGAGGGACGCGGATGAGCCAACCGCGCTCGACGTCGCAGCAGCGTGCTCGGACGCGGTCGGTGGCACGGTCAGCGACGGCGCGGCGAGCGAAGACTCGGCGACCGGAGACGATACGACTGCGCTCGACGATGTCGCGGGAGAGCTCGAGAGATTCGCAATGACGATCGAAAGGGCGAGCGCCGCTGCGACGACGACGGCAGCAGCGAGAACGCGACGACGTGGCCTCTCCGGCGATGTCGCCATCGGCGGAGAGGCCGGCCGATCGTCGGTGCGAGTCGCAGTTCCCTCGAGGGTCGCGATCCCTTCACCGGGCTCGTCGAGCGAGCTCTCGTCGACCGAGCTCGTCGCGGTTGCCGGGGTCCCTGCCGGCAAGGTCGGCGCGTCGATCGGCGGGACCCCGATCTCGGCGAACGTGCGCAGCACCTCGAGGACTGCGCGCATGTCAGCGGGACGATCTCGGGGATCCTTCGAAATCATGGCGTCGACGAGCTCCGCGAGCTCATCGGGAATTGCGGGAACGAGATCGCGGATCGGCCGAAAGCTCGCCTCGACGACCCGCTTGAGGACCTGACCGCTGTTGTCGGCCGCCGTGGGAAGCACCCCGCTCAGGCACTGGTACAGGACGATGCCGAGGGCCCAGACGTCGACGCGGTGATCGATTCGCTCGCCGAAGACCTGCTCCGGCGCCATGTAGGCGGGCGTGCCGGGCGTCGACCCGGTCTCGGTGAGCGCGGGGCCCGCGTCGGCTTCTGCGAGCTTGGCGATGCCGAAGTCGACGACCAAGAGCCGGCCATCGCGGCGGACGAAGAGGTTCTGCGGCTTTACGTCGCGATGGACGACGCCCGCCGCGTGCGCCGCCCCGAGAGCGGACGCGGCCTGCGCGATCAGGTCGGCCGTGCGTGACACGCCGAGCTTCTCCTCTCGCTCGAGAACGCGTGACAGCGGCTCGCCGTCGAGGTGCTCCATGACGAGGATCGGGTCGCCGTCTTCGCCCTCGAGCACGTCGTGCACGGGACAGATGTGCGGATGGTTCGCCGCGCACGCCGCGCGCGCCTCACGGAGGACCCGAGCGCGCGACGTCGTACCGCGACCGGTGAGGAACTTGAGCGCGACCCGCTTCTTGGTCAGGCGGTGGGTCGCGAGCCACACCGTGCTCGTCCCGCCGCGGCCGAGCTCTCTCACGAGCTCGTACCGATCGGCGACGACTCGGCCGGCGTCGGGCAGCGCTCCCACATGCGCATCTTACGCGCGAAAACGGCGAAGAGTCGGCTCTTGTCATCATGCTAGTCTCTCGCGCGATGAAGGGCCGGGGACCGGGTACGACCACCGCTCCCGGCGCGACCACGACCCACGACGCCGGAGAAGAGAGCGATCGCATCCTCGGGCTCGTGCTTCTCTGGTCGCTGCGCGAGCCGGCGCGAGCAGGCGAGGTAGCGCTCGTCGATCGGACCTCCAAAGGTCGAGCCATCGGGCGCGGCCCGCATCCTGAAGTGATCGATCTCGTCCGGCAGCGACCGGGAAAGAACGAGCTCTGCCCTCCGCTCGATGCACCCACCGTCTCGCGCAGGCAGCTCGCGCTCGCTCCGAGGTCAGGCGCGATCGTTGCCGAGAACGTCGGCCGCTGCGCCGTGTCGGTGAACGGCGCGAGGGTCGACAAGGCGGTGCTCGTGGCCGGCGATCTCGTCGAGCTGAAGAATGAAGCGCTCTTCTTGGTCGTGGAGCGCCCGCGCGTCATGGAAGCTTCGAAGGTCGCGCGGAGCGACGACGCTCGACCCTTCGGCGCGCCCGGAGCCGACGGGATTGTGGGCGAGAGCGAGGCAGCCCATCGCCTGCGCGACTCCATCGCGTTCGCAGCGCAAGCTTCGGGGCACGTGCTCCTCACCGGCGAGAGCGGCACAGGCAAGGAGCTCACGGCGCGCGCCGTCCACGCCGAGAGCGGGCGCGCGAAGGGCAGCTTCGTGTCGCGAAACGCGGCCACGCTCCCTTCGGGCATCGTCGACGCAGAGCTCTTCGGCAATGCGAAGAACTACCCGAACTCCGGCGTGCCCGAGCGCGCCGGGCTCGTCGGCGAGGCGCACGGCGGGACCCTCTTCCTGGACGAGATCGGTGAGCTCCCTGCCGAGCTCCAGGCGCACCTCTTGCGATTCCTCGACGCGGGCGAGTACCACCGCCTCGGCGAGTCGACGGCGCGGCGATCCGACGTGCGCGTCATCGGCGCGACGAACCGCGATCCTGCATCGCTCAAGCACGACCTGCTCGCGCGCTTCACCTTGCGGATCGCGACGCCGCCGCTTTCGGAGCGACGCGAGGACATTCCGCTGCTCGCCCGGCACATGCTCGGCACGATGGCCGCGCGCGCTCCTGCCCTCTTCTCGAGGTTTCGCGACGAGGGCGGCGAGATCCGGCTCGGCCGCGGGCTCGTCGAGCGCCTGGTGCGCGCGACCTGGCGGGGGAACCTCCGTGAGCTCGAGACGGTGCTCTGGGCGGCGGTGGAAGAGAGCCCTCGCGATCGGATCGATCGCTCGTCGCGACTCTCCGTGCCGATGACCGCTTCCCCCTCGGCCGAGCACAGCACTCCGCCGGCAGCGCGTACCGAGCGCGATGGCGAGCCTACGGCCGACGAAATTCGCAAAGCGGCCAAGAGCGCGCAGGGCAACCTCACGATCGCCGCGCGCACCCTCGGACTGAACCGGTTCGCGCTGTATCGCCTGCTGCGTCGCTACGGGATCGACGCCGAGACCCTCCGCTCGGGCTGAGCCTGCCGCCTCGGCGCACGTACACGCCCGCACGTGCGCACGCACGCCCGCACGCGGGTCGAGCGCGCGGAGTCGGCACCGCCTGCAGCATCGACCGCGGCCCGGCGCTTGCTCGAGGCACAGCAGAGATGAGCCAGCTTCCTTTGAAGGCTGACGCCCGCGGCTACGTCCACCCCCGCTCGGAGGACGAGCTCGTCGCGATCGTTCGCTATGCGCGTTCGCACGGAATGACGGTGCGCGTCTGTGGCGCCGCGCACTCGGTGCCGGCGGCGATTCACACCGATCGACGCCTCGGCAGCGGCGATCGAGAGGCGATCGAAATCATGCTCGACGCCTACGCAGGCGTGACGTTCGACGATGCAAAACGCCGGGTCACGGTGGCGGGCGGTTGCCGATTCGGGTTCGATCCGCACGACCCGACGGGTCGCTCGACCGTCGAGTCGGGCCTCTGTCACCAGCTCTCACAGCGAGGGTGGGCACTCCCCAACCTGCCTGGGGTGACGCACCCCACGATCGCGGGCTTCCTCTCGACCGGCGCCGCGGGCGCCTCGGTCCGTCATCGCTTCGCGGACTGCGTGCTCGCGATCCGGCTCGTCGACGGCACCGGCGCGGTGCGCGAGCTCTCGAGAGAGACGGACCGCGATGCGTTCGAGGCGGCGCTCGTGTCGATGGGTCTCTTGGGGATCGTGTCCACGGTGACCCTCCAGTGCGAGGCGCACTACGACGTGATCGGGAGCGAGGTGGTGACGACCGTCGCGCGGGCTCCGTTCGACATGTTCAAAGAAGGCCCGAAAGATGTCGCGACGTTCCTCCGCGACACCGAGTACGCCCGCATCCTCTGGTGGCCGCAGCGAGGCGTCGACAAGCTCGCGATCTGGACGGCGCGACGCATGCAGACCGCCGACTACGACGACGACACCGGTCCGGCGTGGGCGCTCACGCGAAAGCCCTACCACGCCTTCGACCCGATCTTCGGCACGACACTACCGCTCCAAGCTGCCGCAGGCGCGTCGCTCGCGGTGATCGGCGGATGGCAGAAGGCGCTCGAGGAGCGAGCCGGTCCGCTCCTCGGAGGGCTCGCTCAGACGATCGCGTCCCGCCCGCTCCTCCAGCGCTTGAAGGCGGGCGTGTTCAACGTGTTCGTGCCCGAAGATCGCGCGAGCAGACCCTTCTGGGACACCTGGTGGCGTGGCCTCGCAATGGACGACGCGATCGACGAACGCTTTCTTCCGACGACGTTCACCGAGGTCTGGCTCCCACTCTCGTCGGCTGCAGAGGCTTTGCGACGGCTGCGCGATCTGTTCGCCGCCGATCCCGACGCCGCAGGAAACTTCGTGGTCGAGATCTACGCCTCCGGCCCGACCGAGGGCTGGCTCAGCCCCTCCCAAGGACAAGCGTCGGTCCGCCTCAACTTCTTCTGGCTCCTCCGAAACCGGGACGATCCGCGAGACGCTCATTTTCCCAAGCTCTGGAGCGCGCTCGCCGACCTCGGGCCTCGCTTTCATTGGGCGAAGCTCCTTCCGCACGACACGCCGTCGGCCGAAGTGCTCGCCACGCTCTACCCCCGGTACGCCGATTTCGTGCGCCTTCGCTCCGAATACGATCCGGACGGCGTGTTTCTCACCTCGTATTGGCGTGCGCACCTGGCGATCGATCGCGACGCCGCCGTCCGCCCGAAAGCTCCCCTGCCCGGCACGCGACGAAACACGACGGTCGCCGCGCCCGGCCATTTCAAGTGGCCGCTGCTCTTCGAATTCGGCTCCGCCGACGCGTCGCTCTTCGAGACCGCTTCTCACCTGATCGATGCCCGCCGGCACATCCCCGCGCCGATCGAGGAGGTCGCGCGGATCATGTGGTTCGAGGTCACGTCCGACTGGCTCGTCGCGCACGTCGGGCTGGATTGGCTGACCGAACGTGACGTTCCGAAGGACGCCATCGTCGACATGACGTTCTCGTTCATGACGATGCGCGGAAAGGTCATCGACCTCGATTGGCCGCGCCGCTGGGCCGCGCACATCACGGCAGCGAGCCTCCCCCTTGCGACCTCCATGATCGAAGGCGTCGAGCTCGAGCCGGCCGCCGACGGCGGCACCGACGTCCGCTGGCGCATCGCGTACGACGTCGCGCCCGCGCTCGCGCCCATGAACGTCCTCGTGAAGCCGTTCTTTCAATGGATGTTCGAGCGGTCGCTCGAGAACCTCGGCCGCTATGTCGAGCGTCCCGGTTCCGTACCGAGCAAACCCAAACGCACCGGCGCTTCGATCTCGATGAGGGAGGGAGCGTGACCGGCGACGGCAGCGCTGCAAGCACGGCGGAGATCGACGTGGAGATCACGCCGAGCCGGCCCGTCGAGTGGCCCGAGCCGCGCGGTCCCGAAGAGGTCCCCGCGACGCTGCGCCTCTCCGGTCCCTTGCTCTCCGCGGCGCGATGGCTTTCGCAGCTCCCCGGGACCGGTTCCGCGATGCGAGCCGCTGTCCTCGAGGTCCTCGGGATGGGCGCGCTGAAACGACTGCCCGAGTCCTTTCACGGCGAGCCACCCGACGACCCGCGACCCAGGCGCGCGCGCGAGCCGAGGCGCTGGAGCGACGCAAGGCTTCCTCCTCCGGCGCGCGGTGACTGGCCGCGCGACATCGGAGCCCTCCACGACGCCTACACCTCCTGGCGCGCTCGTCCTGACGAAGTCGCCGAGCGCGCGCTCGACGCGTTGATGACGCTCGCCAGACGGACGCCGGCGATGAACGTCCTCGCCGCGTGCGATCCCGACGCCGTGATGCGCGACGCCCGCGCGTCGACCGAACGCTTCGCGCGCGGCAACCCGCGACCTCTCGAGGGGATCGTCTTCCTCGCCAAAGATCAGCACGACGTCGCGGGCCTCCCGACGCGGTTCGGATCTCGGACGAGCTCGGGACTCGCCGAGCGAGACGCGACCCAGATCGCCCGGCTGCGTGATGCGGGCGCAATCGTCCTCGGCAAGAGCGTCATGACCGAGTGGGGCGTGTCGCCGATCGGCACGAACGCGCACATCAAGCTCCCTCGAAACCCTCACGCACCGAAGCACGTAGCCGGCGGATCCTCGACCGGCTCGGCCGTAGCGGTCGCTCTCGGTATCGGTCCGTTCGCGACCGGCGGTGACGCCGGGGGATCGGCGCGCGTGCCCGCCGCTTGGGCGGGCATCTTCGGGCTGAAGCCGACGTTCGGTCGCATCAGTCGCACGGGTGAGGCCGCTTGGGGGTCGCTGAACCACGTCGGTGTGCTGGCGGGAGCATCGGTCGATCTCGCGCGCTTCCTCGACGTGGTCGCGAGCGCTCCCGATCTGTCGGACCCGTTCACGCTCGCCTGCGAGCCGGTCCGCTCCTCGTTCGGTCACCGCATGGGCGACGGGGTCCGCGGCCTGCGCATCGGGATCGACGAGGCGGAGTGGGCCGAGTGCTCTGCGGACGTATCGGTCGCCTCGCGGGCCGCGCTCGCGGCGCTGGAGCGCGACGGTGCAAAGCTCGTCCCGGTGCGGATCCCGCTGGCGCGTCACGCACCCGCGCTCGGCATCGCGACGATCGGCTGCGAGGGCGCGGCGCTCTCGGCCTCGACCAGCGAACGGGAGCGTGAGGACCTCGCGGTCGACATCCGCCTCGCGATGAACGTCGCCGCCGGCGTAACGGCCGGCGAATACCTCCAGGTGCAGCGCCTCCGCATCGGACTCCGGCGTCAGGTCGCCGAAGCGCTGAAGACCGCCGACGTGATCGCGCTGCCCGTCGCTCCGGTGACCGCGCCGCGCCTCGAGGATTCGGCCTTCAACGAGGTGTTCAGCGATGCGGCGCTGATCACGGCGCTCTGCCGCCACACCTTCCTCGCAAACCTGACAGGCCTGCCGGCGGCTTCCGCACCGATCGGCGTCGACCGGCGTGGCGTGCCGATCGGTCTGCAAATCATCGCCGACGCCTGGGACGAGCCGGGCCTCCTCGCGGTGCTCGCGCACCTCGAGCGGTGTGGCGCGTCTGCGGCGCGAAGACCCGCGGGCGCGATCGACCTCATCGCCGGCACCAGCCTGGGTCAGATCCGATGATGGAAGGCGTCGCCGGCCTCGTCGCCCGCATGGCCGTCGACATGGGCGAGCGCGCTGGTGTCTCCGCCGACGAGCTGCTCGAGGGCCTGCCATTCGATCGCAATGCGCTGGCACGGCGGCGGCGCATCGACTGGGACGACTACGCGGTGCTGCTCGAGCGGCTCGAGGCGCTCCTCGGCGGCCCGGGTGCGTTCCACGCGGTGATGGAGCGCACCTATCACCAGACCCTGCCGCCCGCGGGACAGTCGGTGTTGAAAGGGCTCGTCAGCCCGCGCCTGCTCTACCGAACCCTGATGCTCGGCACTGAAAGCGCATGGTCCAACGTGATCGAGCACGAGATGTGGGACCTCACGGACAACCGTATCCAGCTTGTGGCGCGCCTCTCTCCCGGCTTCCGCCCGTGCCGCGCGTTCTTCCACGGCTCGATCGCGGCCTACGCCGGCGCGATGGGCTACCTCGGCAGGCCGCCCGCGAAGGTGAAGGTGCTCGAGGTGAGCGAGCGCTCGATGGACATCGTGCTCGAGCTCCCCGCCGCGAGCTCGAGCCTCAGCGCCGCGTCGACCCTCCGCCGCGCAGGCCGGGCGCTTCGCGAGCTGACGCGGCACTCCTGGGGTGCTCCCGCGGACAGTTGTTTCGAGGACGACGCCGTCGATCCCATCGAACGGGAGCTGACGCAGCACTTCATGCCCGAGCCGCTCGGCGAAGCGATCGTCGGCGTGGTCGCGAGCCTGGGCTGGAGCCGCATCGCTCTCCATCTGCAGGCGGTCGGCCGCGCGCGCCCGGAGCTCGTCAGCGCACGCGGCTCCCGGTCCGTGTCCATCGCCGACGTCGTGCCGCTTCGCTCGCCCCATCGCATGGTCGGCGTGCTCGAGCTCGGCGGTAGCGGCGACCGCGCACGTCTCGATGCGCTCCTGCCGCGGATCACCCTGTGTCTCGACGCGGCGTGCACGCTGTCGGCGGTACTGGCCCACGCCCTCGCCAACCGCGCGGTGCTGGAGCGCCTGCGCCCGCGCGAGCGCGAGACGCTCGCGTGCCTGGTACGGGGTCTCAGCGAAAAGGAAGCGGCCGCCTCGCTCGCGCTCAGCCCCAACACGGTCCACCACTACGTGCGCGGCCTGTACCGCGCCTTCGGCGTCAGCACCCGCACAGAGCTCCTCGCGCGCTTCGTGTCGGCCGATTTGCGGTGCTGAGCCGATCTACGGCACCTCGACGAGCTCATCGTCGACGAGCACGTAGGTGCGTTCCCCGACGCGGATGGTGAGGTCCACCGAGAGATCGTCAACGACGAGCTCGACCGCCCCGATGTGCGCTCCCTCGAGCATCTCCGTCTCCAGCTTGATGCAGGGAACCGGGTTGTGATCGAAGAGCTCGTGCGTCGCGTAGCTGTCGCTGAGGATCGTCGTCTTGATGCAGGGGACCGGAAATTCGTTCTCGTCCGGGTGCTGGTGCAGAAACTCCACCACGCCGATGTGCCCGCCCTCCAGCATCTCGCTTCCGAGCTTCACGCAGGGGATCGGGTTGTGGTCGAAGAGCTCGTGCGTCGCGTAGCTGTCGCTGAGGATCGTCGTCTTGACGCAGGGAACCGGGTCTTGTCCGTCGTCGTGGAAGTGGGTGAAGCTCGCGACGTCATCGCGCACCGCCGTCTGGATCCCGAGCAAGCTCGAGCCGACGAGGTTGACAGACTGCCGGTACTCGGTCGATGCGAGCGGCTGGACCGCGAACGCGACGAGGTCGGGATTCTCCCCGCCGCTCACGGCCACGCCCACGGGCGCAAGCGCCGTGCTCGCGCGACCGAAGGCGCCGCTCCACCCCTGCGGGAGGGCTTGCCCCCGGGACGACCAGAGGACCCCCGTCGCAACCGCCGCAAGCCCGATGAACACCCCCCGACGATCCGCCTCAACCCCGCTGCTCTTCATGCGAGCATCCTGCGCGCGTCGCGGCCGTCGCGTCGATTGACCTGATCAGGTCACCGGTGCGACGACGGCCCCGGGGTCACTGCCGCTGAACGATTTACTGCGCCTCTAAGCCGCTCGGTCGACCCAGCGGTTGAGCCCGGCGGCAACCTGAACGATCCTCCCGCGTCATGGCGGCGAAGACCGTTCCTCTTACCCGCCTTCCGGTTCGTCCGGTCCGAGGTCGCCCCCCGGGGGCATATCGCTCCACGCCCTCGGGGGAGGCTGCCGCACCGCGAGCCGCGCCCGAGCCTCGCGCGTGGGACGAGATCGTTGCCGCCGTGTCTGCGATCCCGATGACCTCATCGGAGCTGAAGGGGCGTGTGCTCGAGGTTCGGCTCAGGACCGATGACGATCGGCCTTTGGTCGTCCGGGCGCCGGACGTGGATCCCGTGCCCTTGGCCGATCTGGAGCTCCTCGGAAACGAGCGGATTGGTCTTCGCGTGGTCGACGCGCTCGTGCCGCTGTTTGGACCGATGGAGATCGCCATCGGCGAAGATTACAAGGATGTCATCGACGGCCACGAGCCGGTGGCCACGGTGATCGAGCGTTATGACGCGGATCTGCTGCTGCGGTTCGAGCAGCTCGCGGCCTCGATGAAGGACGTGGACGCGATCCTTCAGAAGGGCCTCGATCTGATCAACCAAAACCGGCCCGTCGTCGAGCCTGAGCCCACTCCCGAGGAGAAGCGCAAGGCGCGCGTGGGGCTCGCCGTCTTGGCGCTCTTCTTCGGCGGCGTCGCGTTCGCGTGGTTCTACGAAGCTTGGCTCGGAAAGGGCGCCATCGGAGATCCGTGCAGCTTCGGCGACGACTGCCGTTCGAAAGACTGCGTGACGATGCCCGTGCACCGCTTGCCCGACCTCGGCGAAAAGCGTCCGAAGAGGCCGCCCGTTGGCCCTGGGGCCTGCTCCAAGGAGTGCACTCGAGAGACGGACTGCCCTGCCTCGATGCGCTGCTCGCCGGTCCGCCGTTTCACCACGTTCGATGGCGAGCCCCTCGGCCCGGGCGTGGAGATTCGACGTTGTGTGCCGCTCGCATGGCCCCAAGCGTCGGATTGATGCGAGTCCGCGTCGGCTCGTTCGACTCTCGCCGGTCGGGTAGCATCGACCGATGCCGAGGGCGGGTTCGATCCTGGTGGCAGCGCTGCTGACGTCGTGTACCGAAGCTCCGCGGCCAACCGCGTCCACGTTTCCGCCGCTGCCTCCCCACTCGACGACCGCCACGACCACCGCGCCGCCGGAGCAACCCAGGAACGAGGTTTCGATCCCAGCAGCCGACGCGCGCGCCGTGGGCGAGCCCGGCCAGCTCGAGCTCGACGGAGTTACCTACCGCTTCGGCGCCTACTGGGCGGGGGCCAACGGAACGAACGTCGTGCTGACGGACGACCCGATCGACTGCGCGCGTGATGCGTCGACGGACTGGTACGCGGGTCCGCGTCCCAACACGCTGTATGTGGACATCGGTCTTGCATCCGACGGCGCCGGCGTGAATGCGTTCCGTGGCTCCGCGATCGCGGCGCCCCTCCAGCGCCAGCTGCGAACCAAGAAGCGCGACGAGCCGGCACCAACCTCGTTCCATCCGTCGCTTGTGCGGATGTCGCGCGATCCGGTGGAGCGGATCGAGATCGAGATCCTGAAGACGGGCACCCGCGGGGTGGTCTCACTCAAGCGCTGCGAGCCGCAGCAGCCCGGCGAGGACACGTTCCCCGAGCTCTCGGCCACCGTCCCGAGCGGGCCGCTGAGCGGCACCTTCGGCGGCCGCGCATATACCTTTCCCCATGCGCTCGCGAGGGAGGCGCAGGGCGGCTTTCAGATCGAGGTCTACGCGGAGCCGGAGCACGATTGCCGTGGAAGCTTCGACGCAGCGAAGGGACCACGGCTAGCGCTCGCGACGCCGGGCGGCACCACCTACCCGAGCTCACGCCTGATCGATGCGCCGCAGCCGGACCACCTCGACACCACGTCGGCAAGGATCCCCGAGCTGGAAAAGGTCGACGTGCGCGAGCGCTACCTCGGGTTCGTCTCGATGCCGCAACGCAGCGGCAAGAACATTCGGTTGTTGGTTCGCTACAGGAGCCCCCCAAAGGCGGAGGTCGCAGTGGACGTGGCGGGGACGATCGACGCGGTGGTCTGCGACTGACCTTGCGTCAGAACGCGCCGCGGATCCCGAAACCCATCCCGTGCTCGGTCACGATCGGCGCGGGCATGATGGTCGCCTTCGCCGGCGCCTCGGGCGCATCGGCCTCGGTCGTCATGAAGATGCTCTCGGCGGTGATGCCGAGCCCGCCGATCTGCACGAGCCCGTCGATCACGAAGAGGATGCCGCGGAGCGCCAGCCATCCCTCGCAGTCGCCTTCGCCCGGACGACTCTCTTCATCGGGCGCGCATCCCCCGGTGCCGAGCGCGGCCCACGGTCCGATCACCGGAACGAACAGCCAGTCGCGCCCGGGGACGTCGGCCCACGCGCCGCCCATGCCGGCCGACGCTCCGTAGCCGACGGCGAACGTCGCCAAGCCGGCGATGAGGATCTTCCACCGCGCGGAGGTCGGCGGGTAGCGCATCATGACCTCGGCCTCTTTCGGAGGCGCGGTCGCGGGCGCGAGAGTGGCCGTCTCGGCTGCGGGCGCAGCAGGGTCCTGCGCCGCCGCAGGGCTCGTAGCGAGCACCGCAACGCCGACCGCGACCGCACCGGCGAGACCGAGCCGCTTCACTTCTTCTTCGGATCCTTCTTGGGATCCTTCTTCGGATCCGCCGCCGGCCCCTTCGCCTCGATTTTGATCGTGTACGGAACGGTGAGCTGGCCGTCGAAGGGAACGAGCACCTCGTCGATGAAGGCTCGCTTGATGCAATCCTCGATCGGCGAGCCGGCGAAAGGTGCGCCGACGGTGGCGTCGATGACATAGCCCTTCTTGCCGTCGAGCACGACCTGCACCTCACCCTCGCCCGAGACGGCGGAGCCGGTGACCTTGTTGCACTCGGCCGCTTTCTCGCCGCCGCGACGGAGCGCGACCTTGATCTGCTCTTTTTGCGCGTCGTTGAGGTCGCCCGCAGCACTGCCGTCGCTGGACGACGTCTCCACCGGTGGGGGCGTCGCGCCCTTGGTATCGAACTCGCCGAGCGGCAGCTCGTCTTCCTTCTGCGCGCTGCCACAGGCGACGAGCAATAGCGCAAGGACAACGGACGGTGATTTAGCGGCCATAGGGGTTGTACTCGCTGGTCGGTCGCAGCTTAGGTACGACGTCAACGGGGCGGACCTTACCAAGCCTACACCCCTTCGTGCTATCCCCAACCCGTGCAACGGCGCGGTCTCCTCGCGATCCTTGTCATTTTCGCGGCGGTTTCGGCTCCGCACAGTCGCGAGGCAGTCGGCGCTCCGGCGGATCGCGCTGCGGCCGGATCGCCCTCCGACGAGGCCTTGGAGAAGCAGGCTCGGGCTGCGGTCGGGAAGCTCGCCAAGGCCATCCAAGAAGAAGGCGGTCGCCTCAGCGCGGAGGTGATCGAGGTGCGCGGGCGTCGCTCGGTCGCCGCATCGGGCGAGCATCTCGCGCTCAACCCTGCATCGAACGCAAAGATCGCGACCGCGGTCGCGGCGCTCGAGCTCCTCGGCGCCGAGCACCGTTTCGTCACGGGCCTCTATGGCGAGCTCAAGGGGAGCAAGGTCGACCGGCTCGTGCTCCGCGGGCAAGGCGACCCGACCCTCACGACGGCCGACCTGGGCGATCTCGCGCGCGAGCTCAGAGCCGCCGGCGTCGACGAGATCGGATCGCTCTCGGTCGACCAGAGCTACTTCGACGAGCGGTACGTGCCGCCTGCGTTCGATCAGCAGCCCGATGAGTGGGCCGCGTTTCGGGCCCCGGTCGCGGCGGTGTCTCTCGAGCGCAACACAGTCACCTTCTGGGTCCAGCCCGGCGAAAACGACGGCGACCCAGCCATCGTGGCGTCGAGCCCGCCGGGCTTCGTCGAGCTCAGTGCGAAGGTCTCGACCTCGAAGAGCTCGAAGGCGGAGAAGGTGACGCTGACCATGACGACCGCCGGCGATCGGTTGCGCGCCGAGCTCGGTGGCACCATCCCCGAGGGCTCACGCAAGGCTGCGTACACGCGGCGCGTAGACGATCCACGCAAGCTCGCCGGTCTCGCGCTCGCCGCCATCCTCCGAGAGCAAGGCGTGAAGGCTCCGGCCGACGTGTCGCTCGGCGGCAACGGCGAAACGAGGGCCCTGGCCCTCCACACATCCGCCCCGGTCGGAGAGATCGTCCACCGCCTCGGCAAGGACAGCGACAACTTCACCGCCGAAATGCTGTTCCGCGCGGTAGGCGCGGCCGGCTCCAAAGACCCGACCCCCGAGGCCGCGGTGAAGACGGTCGAGAAGGTGCTGGCGGCGCGCGGAGCCTTCGAGAAGGGCGAGCGCGTCGTGAACGGCTCCGGCCTCTTCGACGCCAACCGCGCCACGGCGCATTCGGTCGCGACGCTCCTCGCGTCTGCCGCGTCCGATCCGCGAGTCGGTCCCGAGATGGTGAGTCACCTCGCCATCGGCGGCGTCGACGGCACCCTGCGCAGCCGGCTACGCCCGGTCCGCGACAAGCGCGCGATCCGCGCGAAGACGGGGACACTCGCCAAGGCGGTGGCGCTGTCGGGCTATGTCCTCGACGAGGCCGGACAAGCTCGGCTGGCCTTCTCTTTCCTCGTCGAGACGCCACCCGGAAAGACGAGGCCCGCGCGAGACGCGATCGACGAAGCCGCCGTCGCCCTCGCACGGGCCGTCTCCGATCAGAATTGATCGCGGATCTGGCGGCGGATCTTGCCGAGCGCCTGCTCCTGCAGCTGCCGGATGCGCTCGCGCGACAGGTTGTACTTGTCGCCGATCTCCTTCAGCGTGAGCTCGTCCTCGTCATCCAGACCGAAGCGCCAGCGAAGGATGCGGCTCTCGATCGGGCTGAGCGTGGTGAGGAGCCGGCGAACCTCTTGGCTCCAGTTGGAGCTGGCGAGGTGGTCGAACGGCGAGAGCGCGTCCTCTTCCTGGAGGAAGTCGATGAACTTGCGCCCGTCCTCGTCACCGACGGGCCGATCGAGGGAAAAGGGCGTTTCGGCGATGAAGTCACGGACCTTGTCGAGCTTCTCGGCCGGGACGCCCGTCTCTTTCTCCAGCTCTTGCAGCGTGGGCTCGCGACCCGTCCGCGCGATGAACGCCTGGGTCGCACGCGCGACGCGGTTGTAGGTGTCGAGCATGTGGACCGGGATGCGGACCGCGCGACCCTTGTCGGCGAGGGCGCGGCTGATCGCATGACGGATCCACCACGACGCGTATGTGGAGAAGCGGTAGCCGCGACGGTGGTCGAAGCGCTCGACCGCCTTCATCAGGCCGATGTTGCCCTCTTGGATGAGGTCGATGAGCGGAAGCCGGCCGCGGTTGTAGCGGCGCGCGATCGAGACCACGAGCCGCAGGTTCGCCTTGACGAAGCGGTTCTTGACCGCGAGCTGCTCGTCCCAGCTCGACTGGATGCGATCGAGGTACTTCTCGTAGGCGGCCGACATCTCGAGCCGCGGGCGCGGCGGCATGTCCTCGAGATCGACGCCGTCGTGCTCGATGTCCGGCTCGGCGACGAGGTCGCGCGCGACGGCCGCACCGCGAGCCATCCAGAGGCGATCGGAGTCGGGCAGACGAACCGCGTGCGCGAGGGCCGACGCGAGCTCGGACCACTTGCGCTCCTGATCCGCGGTGAACTTGTTCGCGCGCTTGTAGAGCTTGATGAGCGCGAAAAGCTCCGGGATCTGAGGCGCCTGCACCTCTTCCGGCCCGGCCTTCTCGACCTCTTCGTTCAGCGCAGCGAGCACGAACTCGGCAGCCGGGATGTGCGAGAGCACCGCCATCCAGTGCGCGACCTCGGTCGCTTCGACCTCACGCGCGGTAGCAATCTCTTCCTCTTGTCCCATGACCGGGTGCATCGCCATCTCGCGGAAGTAGCGCGCGAGCATCGAGTCGCCGCCGCCCTCTTCGAGGTCGCGGAGGACGCCGGGCTCGTCCGAGAGCGCGGGAGCGCCCTCTTCCGGAGCCTCGATCTCGACCTTGGCAGAGGCGGTGTCGTCGAAGGGCGCCTCGAGCGACTCGGTACGCGCGGGACGAATGCCGGTGCGGTCGAGCGAGTCGTCATCGAGCAGATCGTCGATGTCGGAAACGTGCTGCCCGGTGCCTGAAGCAGCGGAGGCGGGCCCGGAGGGGACGCTGGCGTTCGCAGGCTCGAAGGGATCTTCGGCGAGCGCGGTGGCTCCTACGACGAGACCACCTGCGCCCGGACGCGTTAGCGGCCGGCCAGAGGACGGGAGCTCCGTCGAGCGGGTTTCAGTCTTGGTGGACCTCGGCGCAGCAGCAGTGGACCTAGGCATCGTGGACCTCGGCATAGGCATCGTGTCGGTAGACGGCGTATCGATGACGGCAGGAGAAGCAGGAACGTTTACGGAGGCGGCAGTCTTCTCGATTGGGTCTCTCGTTGAGACGGATCGAGTTGGCGTTACCCGATGGGAAGCGGTCGAACGCGCGGGCCCCTTCTTGAGAGGCACTGACTTGAGAGTTGCGCGGCCACCCCGAACGGATCGCACCGCAGCGGCCTTCTTCGGGCGCGCGGACATGCGAACGGGAGTCGAGGTCTTGATAGCCATGAGACGTATGGGTGGGCGTTCGGGTTCCGGGACTTGTTTCGTTTCGAGTGAGCTTTCGGATGTGAAAGCCGTGCTGCACGATGCTCTTTCAGATTCGAAACTTCGGGCTTTACGATTTGGGTGACTTCGAGGGCTGTTCGAGAACCAACGCGACCCCCCTTTGATTCCTGACAATGCGGTGTTCGATCGAGGAGTTTGGTTGGTTTCGACTTGCTGGTTTTCAACGCTCGGAGGGACCGTCACCCACGGTCCCTCTTCGAGTCTCGAAGCAACATGGGTGCCGGTACAGAAACCGCCAGTGGCCTTCACGTAAATGTGTCAGCAACAAGCGAGATCGTGACGAGCACCGCGACACTCGCGTCAGGGCGGTGTGCAAACGAAACCGCAGCGTTCTTCGCCCTACACGCGGAAATTCGCGCTCTCGCCGGCAACACGGCGTTGCAGAGGCGCGCCCTCGAGCGACGAGAGGGCGGCCGGCCCTCTTAACTCATCTTCAGAATTGGGCAAGGAAACGCGGGTCGTTTTCGAACAAGAGCCGGATGTTCGGGATGCCGTAGCGCAGCATCGCGATCCGCTCGATCCCCATTCCAAACGCGAAACCCGTGTGCCGCTCGGGATCGATTCCCGTATGGCGGAAAACGTCGGGGTGGACCATCCCGCATCCTGCGATTTCCAGCCAGCCGGTGCCCTTGCAGACGCGGCACGACGCGCGGCTGCCGTCGTCCGCCTTGCAGAAAACACACCCCACGTCCACCTCAGCGCCGGGCTCGACGAAAGGAAAGTAGCTGGGGCGGAAGCGCACGGGCGTATTGGGGCCGTACAGGCGTTCCGCGAAGGCCGAGAGCACGCCCCGCAGCTCGGCGAGGCTGACGCGCTCGTCGACCAGGAAGCCCTCGATCTGGTGGAACATCGGGGAGTGCGTGACGTCGTCGTCGCGGCGGTAAACGGCGCCGGCGCTGACCACGGCGAGGCGCACGGTTGCCCCGCTCTGCGCGGCCACTGAGGCGGCTCGCGACATTTCGCGGACCTGAACGTTGCTGGTGTGTGTGCGCAGCAGCACCCCCGGACCGAACCAAAAACTGTCCTGCATGTCGGTCGCAGGATGGTCCGGAGGGAACGCCAGCTTGGTGAAGTTGTTGGCCTCGGACTCGATCTCCGGACCGGGGACCGACGAAAACCCGAGGTCGCGGAAGATCGCGAGCAGCTCTTCTTTCACCGCGAGCACCGGGTGCGGGTGACCTCGCGTGAACGAGAGCCGCCCGGGAAGCGAGATGTCCTCGGGGCGCGCTTCGAGCTCGGCGCGAAGCTTCAGCTGCGCGAGCTCCGCGAGGCGCGCTGCGAAGGTGCGCTCGACGTCCTCTTTGAACGTGTTGACGAGCGCGCCGACGCGCGGTCGAAGGTCCGCCGGGACGTCGCGCATCAGTGCGAGCACGGCGGTGAGATCGCCCTTCTTGCCGAGCAGCTTCGCGTGCTGGTCGCGAAGCGCCTGCTCGCTGGGAGCGGCTGCGAACGCTTGGCGGAACTCCGTCCCGAGCGCGGCTAGCTTTGCCTCGATGGTTTCGGCAGCGCCGGCCGCGCTCATGGGAGTACGACTACGCCTTCGCGGCGCCGGTGGCGGTGACGACGGCCTGGAACGCGGCCGGATCGCTGACGGCGAGCTCGCTCAGGATCTTGCGATCGAGGCCGATGTTGGCCGTCTTCAGAGCGTTGATGAGGCGCGAGTAGGTCGTGCCGGCGGACCGCGCAGCGGCGTTGATGCGCGTGATCCACAGGCGGCGGAAGTCACGCTTCTTGAGGCGGCGGCTGATGTAGCCGTACTCCCAGGCGTGACGCAGAACCTCTACCGCCTGGCGGTAGCGGTTCTTTCTGCCGAGGAAGTAACCCTCGGTCTGGTTGAGGACGCGGTTGCGGCGGCGGCGGGCCTTGAAGCCTCTTTTTGCGCGGGGCATGGGTAGGCTCCTTCCTCAACCGTAGGGCAGCATGAGCTTGACGCGCTTCTCCATGGTCTTGTCGACCATGTCGTTCTTGCGCAGGCGGCGAAGCCGCTTCTTGCTCTTTTCCTGCATGCAGTGGTTGAGGCCAGCCTTGCTGCGCCGCACCTTCCCGGTGCCGGTGATCTTGAACCGCTTCGCCGCGGCTCGATTCGTCTTCATCTTGGGCATGACTGCCTCTTCTTCTCGTCCGCTCTCGTTTGGCCGCCCTGGACTGCCCAGGACCGTTCGGGGATGCGCCTCGGGGATGCGGGGGCGCGGTTTATGGCGGGCTTTCGGGGGATTGTCAAGCGACCTCCCCCGCTAGCTACCCCCGGGTCTTAGGTGTAGATGCTCGGGCGCCGTGCCCAGGCGAACCGACCTCAAAAAGATCCTGATCATCGGCTCCGGGCCCATCGTCATCGGGCAAGCCTGCGAGTTCGACTATTCCGGGACCCAGGGGGCCAAGGCCCTGCGTGACGACGGGTACGAGGTCGTCCTCGTCAACTCGAACCCGGCGACGATCATGACGGATCCGGAGCTCGCCGCCCGGACCTACGTCGAGCCGCTCGACAAGGATACGCTCCGCGCGATCCTCCAGCGCGAGAAGCCCGACGCCGTCCTGCCCACGCTCGGCGGGCAGACGGCGCTGAACCTCGCGCTCGCGCTCGCCGAGGACGGCTCGCTCGAGAAGCTGGGCATCGAGCTCATCGGAGCGAGCCCCGCCGCGATCGCGAAGGCCGAAGACCGCCGCCTCTTCAAGGAGGCGATGAGGAAGATCGGCCTAGCGTGCGCACGCTCGGGCTACGCGCACACGTTCGAAGAGGCGCTCGAGATCGTCGAGACGGGCACGCCCGAGACGGGCGGCGTCCCGACCGGATATCCGGTCATCGTGCGCCCGAGCTTCACGCTCGGCGGCACGGGCGGCGGCATCGCCAAGACGCGGGAAGAGCTCGAAGCGAAGATCACCTGGGCCCTCGATCAGAGCAAGAAGAGCGAGGTCCTGATCGAGGAGAGCATCCTCGGCTGGAAGGAGTTCGAGCTCGAGGTCATCCGCGACAAGGCCGAC
>JBGTSH010000153.1:0-23028 GCA_041940405.1 Polyangiaceae bacterium | reverse complement strand
TACGGGAGCGGATCGAGATCGGTGATCCGCATCGCGTACGCGACGATCGATCCCGCGCCCGATCCGCGGCCGGGACCGACCGGGATGCCGTGCTCCTTCGCGTAGCGGATGAAGTCCCAGACGATGAGGAAGTAGCCCGGGAACTTCATCTTGCAGATGACGTCGAGCTCGACCTCGAGCCTGTCGAAGTACGTCTTGCGGTCGAGCTCGAGACCGAGCTCATTCGCCTCGACGAAGCGTCGCTCGAGCCCTTCTTTCGCGACGTGGCGGAAGTACGAGTCGGTGTCGAATCCCTCCGGCACCTTGAAGCTCGGCAGCATCGGCTCCCCGAGCTTCAGCTTGAAGCCCGAGCACCGCTCGGCGATCGCGAGCGTGTTCTTCACCGCGTCGGGGTAGTCGCGGAAGAGATGCACCATCTCGTCCGGCCCCTTGAGGAACATCTCGTAGCTGCCGTGGTGCGCGGCGTTCGCGTCCGAGAAGGCGCGGTTCGCCGCGATGCACGAGAGGTAGAGCTGGCTCGGCCCGTCGTCGCGGTGCGAGAAATGAACGTCGTTCGTCGCGACGAGCGGCAACCCGAGCTCGCGCGCGGCCTTGGCGAGGATGCCGCTCACGATCGGCTGCTCCGGCAGACCGTGATCCTGGAGCTCGACGTAGAGGCTCCCTTCTTCGAACGCGTCGCGAACGCGCTCGAGCGAGGTGCGTCCCGCGCCTTCTCCTTGCTCCAGAACCTGCTGCGCGACGACGCCGCCGAGACACCCGGTCAGCCCGATGAGCCCCTGGCGGTTCTGCGCCACGGTCTCGAGGCGAATGCTGGGGGCGCGGGAGCTCATCGGCTCGAGGTGTCCGGCCGAGACGACGCGGACCAGGTTGCGGTACCCCTCGGGGCTCGCCGCCAGGAGCACCAGGTGGTCGACGGGCACGTCCTCGGTCGGCCCGGTCGTCCGGCCCTCTCGAACGACGTTCACCTCGCAGCCGAAGATCGGCGTTATCCCCTGGTCCTTGCAGGCCAAATGGTGCTGCAGGATGCCGAACATGTTGCCGTGGTCGGTCAGCGCAACCGCCCCCATTCCGAGCGCTTTCGCCCGGCTGGCAAGGTCCTTCACCCGGAGCGCGCCGTCGAGCAGGCTGTACTGGCTGTGAACGTGGAGGTGGACGAACCCCCCCGCGCTAGCGCTCGAGGGAGAGTCCGGCGACGGCACGATCGTGCCCGTACGCTTGCTGGCCCCCCGAGTCGAGCGCTAGACTGATTTTGCTGTAACCATTCTTCCCTTGCGGTCGCGCAAGGATTAAGAGGCCTCGCAGGATTTTTTGGCCGGCCATCGTTCTTCGTTTTTGAAGCTCGCTGGTCCGGGGCCGTCGAAACCGATTCGATCCGTATCAGGGCCGGCTAAGCACAGCCGGTCCGCCGGGAGGTGTGCCGTATGCTTCGTTCCCATCTTTATTTCGCCTTCGCGGCGGCTGGGCTCCTCACCGTCAACGCCGTCGGCTGTGGCGACGACGAAGGCGCATCGGGCGGCGGTACGACGCAGCCCGCAGGTCGTCAGCCCCCCGCACGCCCGAACGGCGCCGGCCCCGGCGACGGCGCGGGCGTCATCATGGGCACCACGAAGCTCTACATCGGGACCAAGACCCGCGCAGGCCAAGAGGACTCCAAGGCCTGGATGGACTTCGGTTACGACCTCGACGGCCAGATCACCGGAGCGAGCGACTTCTCGAAGCACTGCAAGCCCTCCGGCAACGCACCGCCCAAGTCGGTCTTCCCGGACGGCAACGACGGCATCGACAACTCCTTCGGCAAGTACCTCCTCCCGATCATCAAGACCGCGGCGAGCGCGGCTGGCGGTGGTGCCGACCTCGAGGGCGACCTGAACCAAGCGATCGCCGAGGGCGACTTCAACGTCATGATCGACCTGCGCCAGCTCGGCGCGGGGGCGAACTACAGCCCGATCGAGGCGCACCTCTTCGCCGGCAAGAACGGCATGGGCAACGCGTGGGAGCTCGTCCCCGAGTTCTTCAGCCCGCCGCTGCCGACGGGCCCGGTGCCGAGCCCGCTCAACTCGCCGGTGCGCTTCGCGAACTCCTACGTCACCGAGAACGTTTGGGTCTCGGGTGACAAGGGCACCGTCAACCTGAGCCTCAACATCGCGGGCCAGTCGTTCAACCTCGCGATCGGCTCCGCCATCATCTCGATGCAGCTCGATCCGTCGCGCGGTACGGCGACGAACGGCGTCATCGCCGGCGTCCTCGACACCGAGGCGCTCGTGCAGCAGGTCAAGGACATCGCCGGCCCGCTCATCTCGTGCGAAGGCACGGCGGTCGACAGCGTCCTGAACCAGCTCCGCCAGGGCTCGGACATCATGAAGGACGGCTCGCAGAACCCGAACGCGACCTGCGACGGCATCTCGATCGGCCTCGGCTTCGACGCGGCGGCGGTCACGCTCTCGCGCGTCGGCGATCCTGCCGACCCGCCGGAGGACAACTGCGCCGGCGGCGGCATGGGCGGCGGCGGAACGGGCGGCGGCGCCAACTGACGCGGCGTCCCTGACGGCCGACCGTCGGTACAACCACCGACCTTTACGCTGAATCACTGACGGGGTCCCACCGCCATCTTCTCGAGAGATGCGGACCGGGGCCCCGTCGTTTTCTTTTGTGACGATGCCTGAGCCTCGTCGCCGGCCTCACGCATCTAGAAGATCGGGAGAAAAGGGCTTCGAAAGCCCCAACGTGCTCCCGCCCGCTGCCTCTTGCCCAGGTCGCGGGGTTGCCTGTATCACGCGATGTTGAATCGCGCCCGAAGTGAACAGCCTTCGAAGAGGGTCTGAAGAGAAGATCGAGCCCCGCGTCTAAGAGAGCCGTTGAGGCGGTTTCGCGTCTCGGCTGTTGCCGCTCGGTCGGGCGGCGACTTCTCTTCACTTCGCATCCGCTCGGGGCACCCATCGGGGCTTCGGTTGGGCGCGCAGATGCTTCCACGAGGCGGGACCCCCTTCCCCAGCCGAGCTTCGCCAGAGGAGAACTTGTATGCGTAAGATTGTCGCCCCGGTTGTGATGTCCAGCATCCTTGCCGCAAGCCTGGCGCTCGCGGGATGCAAGGCGAGCGTGCAGATCGGCGAGTCCGAGACGCCGAAGAAGAAGAAGAAGAAGAAGAAGGAAGAGCCCCCGCCGCCCCCGCCGCCGACCGCCACCCAGGAGGCGCCGAAGCCGAAGCCCCGCCTCACGCTCAAGCTGCGCAAGGTCGGCAACGAGATCGAGCTGCCGAGCCCGGTCCCCTTCAAGACCGGCAGCGCCGAGCTCGACATGGCCGCCGGCGCCGGCGAGATCCTCGGCCTCGTCAAGAAGTACATGGACGAGAACCCCGACGTGACGCTCCTCCGCGTCGAGGGCCACACGGACTCGGACGGCGACGACAACATGAACCTCCAGCTGTCGAAGGATCGCGCGATGAGCGTGACCAAGTGGCTGACCGAGAACGGCATCGCCTGCAAGCGGGTGATCCCCGTCGGCTTCGGCGAGCGCCGTCCGCTCGCTGCGAACGACACGCCCGAGAACAAGCAGAAGAACCGTCGCGTGTCGTTCTTCGACGCCGCGGTCAAGGGCAAGCCCGTCAAGAACGACAAGGGACAGGACGTCCCGGTCGACAATGGCGGCGAGTCGGCCGGCAAGCCCTGCGGCTGACGTTCGGTTGACTGAGCCATGCGCCCCGGCCGCTCCTTCGGGAGTGGACGGGGCTTCGGCTTTTTGTAAGCCTGTGCCCCGTGCGCAGCTGGCTGATCGTCGTCGCGGGGGTGTTGGGGGTCGCAGCCTGTCAACCGGAGCGGGGGGACGTCCGGGAGTGGACCGCGGCGGACCACGACCCGACGGGGGCCGACCCGAGGAAGCAGCGGGGTCAGGAGCAGCCTCCCCCGACGAAGGAAGACACCTCGGTCGCGCTCGCCGAGACCATCTGGCGGAAGAACTGCGCAACTTGCCATGGGGCATTCGGCCGCGGTGACGGTCCGCAAGGGCCGATGGTCGGCGCTCAGGATTTGACGCGCGACGAGTGGCTCGCGACGGTCAAAGACGAGCAAATCATCGAGATAATCAAGAACGGCAAGAACAAGATGCCGCAGTTCCCCGACTTGCCCGACGCAGTGCTCCAAGGACTCGTCAAGCGGATTCGGGCGAAGGGTCGCCCCGCCGCCAATCCATGAGGTTCAGCGTGTCTAGCCGACCGCACCTCGTGTTCTACTGGACGCTGATCGCCTACTCTTTTGTTGCGTGAAATCTTCGTAGCAACAGACGAATATCCAAGCGAAATCCGGCATCATCCTAGCCCTCTGTACAGGGCGGCCCAGCCTTTGATGTTCGTTTCCGCTTGCGTGGGACCTGCCTGTGCCCGTACTTGTTGCCCCGGTCACGAGGGTTGTGGCAGCTTATCCTACATTGTACGTCCCGCTCTTCGTGTGGAGATGACGAAACGATGAAGTTCACGCCCTGGTTGCTCGCTGCTCTCGCCCCGTTCGGCGCCATCGCCTACAGCGGCTATCTCGGACATGCCGTCGTCGTGATGCTCACCGTGGGCATCTTCCTGGGGACGCTGTCTCTCGGAAAGACGCCCGCTGTCCGGCCCTAGTTTCCCGGGCCGCTGCAGTTTCCCCGGCCACTGCAGTTTCCTCTGAGAGTCCTTGACGGTTCGGACCATTTTGCCTCCCTATGAGGCACCTTGGCACCGAGAGACACCACCGACTCGATCGTCCTCGTAGGGCTGGATGACTTCCGGCTGCACGAGCTCGAGTCGGTCCGGCTGATCCTCCGAGGCGACTCGGTCATCGACTGGCATCGCCTCAACCTCGAGACGCTCGAGGACGCGAGGACGCTCATCCTCGCCCACGAGTTCCGGCCCGACGACGAGGACGACCGCGCGCGGCTCGAGGCTCTCAAGCTGGAAGCCGTCGCCTACCTTCGCCGGCAGTTCGACTTCCCGATACCGACGCCGGTCGCGAGCGCTTCGGTCGAGGAGCTGCTCCTCTTGGCGTCCGGCAAGGGCCACCGGCAGACCTGCGCCTGCGCGATCCTCAAGGCGATGCACATCATCCATCACCTCGACGGCCGCGAGCTGCTCTTCAGCCTGCCGATGTCCGACCAGGACGTCTTCCACCTGGTGGAGGAGAAGGTCTACCGGGTCATCGGCGCGATGCTCTCGGCGGGCTTTCCGATCGTCGAGTTCGTCGGCGGCCGAAAGCACAAGGATTCCCTCTACACGAAGCTGCTCTCGAAGCCCGATGCGTCGGCTTCGCAGGTCTACGACAAGCTCCGCTTCCGGATCGTCACGCGGACCCGCGACGACATCCTGCCGGTCCTGCTCTACCTGAGCCACCACCTCTTCCCGTTCTCGATGGTGCTGGCCGGCGAGAGCATCAACACGATCTTCCACTTCAGGAAGTACTGCAGTGAGCACCCTCACCTGCGGGAGATGATCAAAGACTTCCAGACCGGCGCGCAGGACGCGTACACGCCGAGCGACAACCTCTTTTCGTCCGAGAGCTACCGGGTCATCCACCTCGTCGTCGATCTGCCCGTCCGCCTGCCGGAGGAGACGCTCCGCCTCGCGCCGCCCGCGGCGCAGAACCTCGGCGGCGTGGTCTTCGTCCTCTGCGAGTTCCAGATCGTCGACCAGGCGACCGAGCAGGCGAACGAGGACGGCGAAGCCAGCCACGAGAGCTACAAGGAGCGCCAGCGGCTGGCGGTAAAGCGTCGCCTCAAGATCGGGACTCGGGCGCTCAAGACCCCGTCGCGACCGCCCAAAAGAAAGTAGAGCAAAAGTAGCGCGATCGCCGCTTGCGCCGCTCGACTGCGCCGACGATCCGTGCGATGCCGAGCCCCACACGATGCGGCTCTACAGCGGCAAGGTAAAGCCCCTCAGCGACGAGCTTCTCAAGGCGCTGGTGGCGGGCAAGGACATCGAGGCCGACTCTCCTCCGGAGGTCGCGCGCGATCTCGAGGCGGTCTTCAACAGCTACATCCAGGCCGAGCGTGAGGTCACCGACCGCGCGAAGCAGGCGATGGAGGGACGCAACCTCCCCCCCTCGGAGCTCGGGAGGCTGAAGCGCGTCTTCGCCGAGCAGCGGGGCATCAAGATCGGCGAGGACATGTTCGACTACCTCCTCGACCAGTGCATCGAGATGCTGATGCACTCGGGCAACGTGGACGAGGTTTTCGCCGAGGACCACGAGCTCCGCAAGCGCATGCGTCCGATCCTCCGGAAGTACCTCGAGCTCGACGAGGCCGTCGACGCCGAGGTCCGCGGCAAGCTCAAGCACGTGAGCGAGGGCTCGCAGACGTGGGAGGTCGAGTACCGCCGCGTCATGGAAGAGATCCAACGGCGCAAGGGCCTCGTCTGAGAGAGCGATGGGCTCGCCCGCGAGCGGCAGCGATGCTCTTGTTCGCCCCCTTACGGGTGCGAAAACGAAGTACCTCGTCACCGGCGGCGCCGGTTTCGTGGGGTCGAACATCGTCGCGGCGCTCGCCGCCACCGGCGAGCGGGTCCGCGTCCTCGACAACCTGTCGACCGGTTTCTGGGAGAACCTCGACGGCATCCCTCAGCAGTCGCTGATCGAGCGCGTTACCGGGGACATCCGCGATCCAGCTCAGGTCGCCGAGGCGTGCCGGGGCATCGAGGTGATCTTTCACGAGGGTGCCCTCGGCAGCGTTCCCAAGAGCGTCGCCAAGCCCATCGACAGCGACGCGTCCAACGTCGGCGGTACGGTGACCGTGCTCGACTGCGCCCGCCACGCCGGGGTGCGCCGCCTGATCTTCGCGGCGTCGTCGTCGGCCTACGGTGAGACCGTCGAGCTCCCGAAGCACGAGGGCATCGTCCCGCAGCCGCTCTCGCCCTACGCGGTCTCGAAGATGGCCTGCGAGATGTACCTCAGGGTCTTCGCGAGCCTCTACGGCATCGAGACGCTGAGCCTCCGCTACTTCAACGTGTTCGGGCCGGCGCAGACGCCCGACGGCGCCTACGCAGCAGCCATCCCGAGGTTCTTGGATCGCGCGCTCTCGGGGCGGCCGATCGAGATCTTCGGCGACGGCGAGCAGACGCGTGACTTCTGCTTCGTGAAGAACACGGTGACCGCGAACCTCCTCGCGGCCGCGACCCCGAAGAAGCTGACCGGCCAGGCGGTCAACATCGCGGGCGGTCGCCGCATCTCGCTGAACGAGCTGGTGCGCGAGATCGGTCGCGTCGTCGGTCCGAAGCTCGCAGAGGCAGGTCAATCTTCCGAGGTCTCTCTGGTGCACGCTGCGGAGAGGCCGGGCGACATCCGTCACTCGCTCGGCGACATCTCGCTCGCGCGCGAGCTCTTGGGATACGAGCCGTCGGTCAAGTGGGAGGACGGCATCGCACCGACCGCCGAGTACCTGACGAAGCTCCGCCAAGAGGGCCTGTCCACTGCCTCTCGGGTGATGGCCGCGCTGTGGAGCAGCGGCCCCGTAGAGCTCGGCGACGAAACTCGCAAGGCCGCAGCAACGCCTGTCGGCGGGCCGGCCTGAAGGACACGGGAGCAAGCAGGTGCGCAGCATGACGGGCTTCGGGACGGCGGCGCGTGCGCGCGGACAAGGCCGCGTCGTCGTCGAGGTCCGCTCGGTCAATGCGCGCACGCTCGATGTCCGCGTCCGGCTTCCGGATGCGCTCGGCGAGCCCACCGTCTGGGCCGAGCAGATCGTTCGACGGCGGCTGCGGCGCGGTCGGGTCGAAGTCTCGATGCGCATCGAGGGTGCGGGCGCCGGTGGGGTCGAGCTCGACAAGGAGCGCGCGTCGAGCGCCCTCGCCTCGCTCTCGGCGCTCGCCAAAGCCCAAGGTCTCGAGGCGGCGCCGCTGTCGCTGCTCGCGTCGGTGCCCGGGCTCTTCGTGGTCGCGCCGCAGACACTGATCGAGCTCCGCGACGCCGCCGAGGCGGCGCTCGCCGACGCCCTCGAAGCGCTCGATCTGGATCGCGCGCGCGAGGGCGCGGCGATCTCGGCAGACCTCGTCTCGCGCGTGGCGCTCGTTCGCGCCGCGCTCGATCGGGCGCGCGAGCTCGCGCGCGGTTTGCCCGCCGCGTTCAAGCGTCGCCTGGAAGAGCGCCTGGCGCGGGCCGACGTGGCCGCCGACCCCTTGCGCCTCGAGACCGAGGTCGCGCTCTTCGCCGACAGGTCCGACGTCGCCGAAGAGATCTCGCGGCTCGGCACCCACCTCGGCCACATGACCGAAGTCCTCGCCGGCCGCGCCGAAGCAGCCGAGGGCCGGCGTCTCGAATTTCTGTTGCTCGAAATGCTCCGCGAGGCCGGTACGCTCGCGGCCAAGGCGCAGGACGCCGCCGTCAGCCGCGAGGTCGTCGAGATGAAGGTCGAGCTCGAACGGATGCGAGAGCAGGTGCAGAATGTCGAATAACCGGGTCGACGAGTTCTTGCTCCTCATCCTGTCGTCGCCCTCGGGCGCAGGAAAGACGACGCTCTTCAACCGCCTGCGCGGCGAGTTCCCCCGCCTGCGCTTCAGCGTCTCGCACACGACGAGGAGCCCGCGGCCGACGGAGGTGCACGGCCGCGAGTATCACTTCGTGGATCGGCCGACGTTCGAGAACATGGTCGAGGCGGGCGCGTTCGCCGAGTACGCCGAGGTGCACGGCAACCTCTACGGCACGAGCATCCGGGAGATCGATCTCGCGCGCGGCGACGACGCCGACGGCGTCCTCTTCGACGTCGATTACCAGGGCGCCCGCCAGATCAAAGCAGCGTTCCCCGATGCCGTCGGCGTGTTCGTGCTCCCGCCTTCGCTCGCCGAGCTGGAACGCCGCCTCCGCGGCCGCGGCACCGAGGACGAAGCGACCACGATGCGACGGCTCGCGGCCGCCAAGGCCGAGATCGCCCACTACGGCTTTTTCGACTACGTCCTCGTCAACGACGACGTCGAGAAGGCCTACGGCAAGCTCCGCGGGATCCTGCTCGCCGAGCGCTGCCGCCGCCACCGCTGGGCAAAACGCTGCGAAGAGCTCTTGCTCGAAGCCAGGACCGACCCCGAATCACCGTGATTCCTGGCCGCATCTGGCGTACCGAAATCGCTCTAGGAGACCCCGTGACAAGTTCCCGTGCCCCCGTCCTCATCGTCGGCTCGATGGCGTTCGACGACCTCGAGCTCCCGACCGGCAGCTTCCGCGACACCGTGGGCGGCTCCGCTACGTTCGCGTCGTTCGCCGCGTCGACGTTCACGAGCGTGCGCACGGTCGCCGTCGTGGGCGACGACTTTCCCGAGGACGTGATCAAGTCGCTCGCAACGCGCGGCGTCGCCACCGGCGCGATCGAGCGCGCCACCGGCAAGACGTTCCGCTGGGCCGGGCGCTACGACGCCGATCTCGTCGGTCGCACGACGCTCGATACGCAGCTCAACGTGTTCGCCGATTTTCAGCCGAAGATCCCGGCGGACTACGCCGAGAGCCCCATCGTCCTTTTGGGCAACATCCACCCCGAGCTCCAGTCGAGCGTCCTCGACGCGTGCGTCTCGCCGAAGCTCGTCGTCGCCGACACGATGAACTTCTGGATCCAGGGCGAGCCGCAAAAGCTCGCCAAGCTCCTTTCGCGCGCGCACGTCCTCATCATCAACGACGAAGAGGCGCGCGAGCTCTCCGGGATCCACAACATCCGCAAGGCAGCCGCCGCGATCCGCAAGCGGGGCCCGCACACGCTGATCATCAAGCGCGGCGAGCACGGTGCGCTCCTGTTCGACGACACCGGCATCTTCGCCGTGCCGGGCTACCCGCTCGAGAACGTCGTCGATCCCACCGGCGCGGGCGACAGCTTCGCCGGCGGCTTCGTCGGCTACGTCGCCGCCCACCTCGATCGCCACGGTGCGCTCGGCCACGTCCTTCGCTCGGCGATGCTCTACGGGACCGCGACTGCTTCGTATTGCGTCGAGGGCGTAGGTACGAGCAAGATTCAGACGCTGGTGATGGGGGACGTCGAGGCGCGGGTCACGCAGATTCGCGCTCTCTTCGAGCTGCCGCGCTAAGCTTGGGACGTCGATTCCTTTCTCTCTTGGTCAGGAGCAGCTGCCATGTCGAAGTCACTCGCCTCGGTCGTCTTCTTCTTCGGGTCCGTCGCCGCGATCGGCTGCGGCGACGAAACGTCGTCCACCGGTGGCAACCCGGACGTCGGGTGCGAAGCCGGTCAGGGCTGTCCCGCGGTCCAGAGCGAGTGCATCGCGTTCGCCGACAACTCGGCCGCGACCAAGTTCGCGGTCCGCATCAGCCAGCTGACGATCGAGGCTCCCCCGGCGCTCACCAACGAGCTCGTGGTCAACCTGATCACAAAGGGCATCACGCTGAACTACCCGACGTGCGCGGCCGCTACCGGCGACCCGATCTTCACCGGCGACGGGACGTTCTCGTGGATCCTCGAGATCGACAAAGCGAACGGTCAACTTCGCACCGGCGGCGCCAAGCTCGAGGCCGATCCGAACAAGGGCTACTGCTTCGTGAACGAGACGATTCAGAGCTTCCCGGTCGCGCCCTTTACCGTTCCGATGCCCGTCGGCGGCGACGGATCGTTCGCGACGATGGGGACCAAGGCGGTGACCGTGCCGATCTACACGAACCCGGCCGACGCCTCGCAGGTCATCCTGCTTCCGCTCCGCGGCGTGAAGATCTTCGACGGCAAGCTGTCGGCGGACAACAACTGCGTCGGCACCTACAACGGAGCGAACCTCGACCCGGTCAACCTCTGCAAGCCCGAAGCGACGGTGCCGCTCTTCAACAACGGCGCGAAGCTCGACGGCTACATCACGCTCGAGGACGCTGAGTCGGTCGTGATCCCCGAGCTCGACAACAAGACGCTCTGCTGGCTGATCGCCGATGCGTCGAACCGTGGCACCACGAACTGCAACCGCGACGCGAGTAACGTCATCACGTACAAGGGTGACTGGTGCGCCGGCGCGACCCCGGACGACCCCGGATCGGCGGGCGGCTGCCAGGACAGCGTGAAGCTCGCCGCGAGCTTTTCGGCCAGCGGCGCGACTCTGCGCAGCGATTGCCCCTGACGATTTTTCCCGACCCTGCGCGCGGGGCCCCAGCCCCGCTTGCGCCGGCAAAAGACCGTCGTTGCTAGTCCCCCCGTCGAACGGCTAGTCTGTTCAGCAGACTTACGCCTGGGACCGCGCTCGACAGGGGTGCACCGCTGGAGGTGTACCCCCATCGGGACATCCCCGGCGGACGGAGGTGCTTGTCCATGGCCCGCCCGCGCTCCCGAAACTCTCGCGCGTTTTCGCTTCGGCAGTTGGTCCTGCTCGCCGTTCTCTTCGTGACCGCGTGCTCGAGCGACAGCTGCTCGAGCGGCTGCGGCGGAATCACGCCCATCCCGGGCGGCTTCCCGAACGAGAAACGCATCGAGAACGCCGCAGCCCTCCGCATCACGCAGCAGGGCATGGACTTCATCGAGGCGAACATCGGCGTGCTTGCCTCGCAGCTCGTCGGCGAGGGACAGGGGATCCTCACCTTCGACGTGCCTCCGACCCAGGGCTCGATCGACGTCCTCATCACGGACATCGACTACGAGATCTGTCCGCCCGGCTCGCCTGCCGGTGCGTGCACCGTCGAGATCGATCTCGCAAACGCGAATCTATCGGTGACGCCGGTCGGCCCGCACAACATCCAGATCGCCGGGCCGATCCCGATTCGCCTCGCGCACCTGCCGATCGACAACGACGTCGACGACCTCGACCTGACCATCACCGGCAACGCCGCGTGCCCCGGTGAGAACGCGACCTTCGCGCAGGTCCAGGCGACCATCGAGCTCTCGGTCGAGACCGATCTCGATCCGGCGCACATCGCTCGCTACGGCTACTCGAAGATCCGCGTCGTCCAGCTGAACATCTCGAAGACCGACATCGAGAACTCCGTCGAGTTCTGCAACGGCGGCCTCGTGAGCGCGGCGCTCAACTTCTTCAAGGGCTTCGTCGTCGACCTGATCTTCGACCAGTTCATCGGAACCATCGGCGAGACGGTCGAAGAGCAGCTCTGCCAGAAGTCGAACCCGATGGTGAACCCGCCCTGCCCGACGCAGACCAACGACGAGGGCGGCATCTGCCGTTACCCGGACGGGTCGTGCGTACCGATGGCGCTCGGCCTCGACGGCCACGCGAACCTGTCGGGCCTGCTCGCGTCGATCTCCCCCGGCACGAAGGGCGGCATGGACTTCGTCCTCGCCGGCGGCGGTTCGAGCCCGCGCGACGATGGGTCGGGCTTCACGTGGGGCGATCTCAACCCGATCGGCGGCGGCGCGACCGTCGGCGCCTTCGGCGGCGTCGAGCCCAACCCGATTTCGGGCTGCGTTCCGCTCAGCCAGATGGCGCTCCCGTCGGGTCTCAAGATCCCGAACGAGCTCCTCGACGACACGATCGTCGCCGCCGGTTGGCCGGCCGACACCGCCGGACCGCACGTGGGGATCGGCATCTCGGAGAGCTTCTTCAACTACGCGCTCAACGGGATGTACAACTCCGGCCTCCTCTGCATCGGCATCTCGACCGAGACGATCGACCTTCTCACGAGCGACACCCTCGGCCTCCTCGCCGCTTCGCTCAAGAACCTCGCGCTGCAGCGCGAGAGCGCGCCCGTCGCGATCGTCCTCAAGCCTCGCAAGCCCCCGCACGTCACCTTCGGCAACGGGACGAGCCTCGAGACCGATCCGCTCATCCGTCTCCAGCTCGAAGAAGCGGGCTTCGACTTCTACATCTGGTCCCACGACCGCTACATCCGCTTCATGACGGCGTACTTCGACATCGACGCGCCGATCAACCTCACCGTCACGCCCGAAGGGCTCGTGCCGGTGCTCGACAAGCTCGCGATCACCAACGGCCGCGTCGAGAACGCCGACCTCATCAAGGAGGATCCGGCGCTCCTCGGCGCGACGCTGCAGAGCCTGCTCGCGGGTCAGGTCGGCTCGCTCCTCGGCAGCGGCATCGGGCCGATCGACCTCAACGGCTCGCTCGAGAGCCTCGGCCTCGAGCTCGTCATTCCGCCGAGCGTCGAGGGACAGGGCTCGCCGGGCCTGCGCACCGTGACCAAGGACAACGAGCGCTTCCTCGGCATCTTCGCCGCGCTGCAGGTCGCCGGCACCAGCATGGCGTCGCTCGACACGAGCGCCGCCATCGACGGCGTCACGTACGACGAGAAGGGGCTCCGCGCGGAGACGATCACGCCGGACAACGCTCCGGTCGTGACCATCAACGTGAGCGCCCAGACGGCGCAGGGCACCGAGCCGACCTTCGAGGTCGAGCACCAGGTGCGCGTCAACGGTGGCGTGTGGAAACCTTGGCAGCGCGGCTCGACCATCAGCGTCACCGACGAGACGCTCCGCATCGAGGGCCGTCACTCGATCCTCGTTCGCAGCCGTCCGGTGAACGACGCCTACGCGCTCGACATGGAGCCCGCCGAGCTCGAGGTGCTCATCGACACCCAGACGCCCGAGATCAAGCTCCTCCCCGTCAGCGACGACGACACCGCTCGCCTCGACGTGTGGGATCTCGTCTCGCGCGACCAGACGCTCGTTCGCTGGAGCTTCGACGGCGACAAGTTCACCCCGTGGCGCCGCGTCGCCGACGTCGATCGCATCGAGGTCCCCGAGGACGCCGAAGAGATCGAGCTCGAGGCGATGGACGAGACCGGCAAGGTCGGTCGCGCCCAGCAAGAGATCATCCGCGGCGCTCCGCGCGGCGAGAGCGACGGCTGCGGCTGCGCCGTTCCCGGCGATCAGCCTCCGGCGCGCATGCCGTGGGGCCTCGGCCTCGCGGCGATCGCCGGCGTCTTCGGTCTCGCGCGCCGGCTGCGGCGCGCCTCGCGCACCGCGAAGCACGCGGCGATGGCGACGGGCGTGCTCGCCACCGGCGCCTTCAGCGGTTGCTCGTGCGACGACGAGACCAAGCCCCCGCGCGACAACTACAAGTGCGAGGAGCCGAACTGCGTCCCTCTGCAGCCCGGCCTCATCGGCTCGTATACGTCGACGGCCGTCGCGGAAGACGGAACCCTCTGGGTCGCCGGCTACCTCGAGGGCGACTACGACAACGTCGACCTCTCCGGCCAGCCGATCCAGTACGGCGACCTCGTCGTGGGCAAGTACGACGGCACCCAGATCAACTGGGAGATCGTCGACGGCGTGCCCACCGATCCGCCGGCGGACACGACGGCCTTCGATCGCGACGGCTTCCGTGGCGGCCAAACGGCGCCGGGCGACGACGTCGGCCTTTGGACGTCGATCGGCGTCGTCGATGGCAGCCCCGTCATCGCCTACTACGACCGCACCAACAAGGCGCTCAAGTACGCCTACAAGAGCGGCTCGGAGTGGCAGACGACGACCGTCGATGACGGGCCGTCGAGCGACGTCGGTCGCTACGCCAGCCTCGTCGTCGACGGCGGAACGCCGACGATCGCGTACCTCGCGATCGAGCCTTCCAGCAGCGGCCCGATCACGTCGAAGATCAAGATCGCGCGCGGCAACGGCGCCGACTTCTCGAAAGAGGACGCCATCGTCAACGCGGCGACGCCGTGCAGCGCCGGCTTCTGCGAAGGCTCGGTGTGCGTCGCCGACACCGGCCTCTGCACGCCGGAGACGACCGGTTGCGATTGTGCCTCCGGCTCAGGCGAAGAGTGCGTCTCGGTGGACGGCACCCCGACGTGCGTGGCCGTCCTCGCCGGGAAGGCAGCGGGCTACCCGATGGCGACCGGGCTCTACATCGCGCTCGCTCAGGTGCCGAGCGGCGGGCTCGGCCTCGCGTACTACGACCGAACGACGGGCGCGGTCTTCGTGGCCGCGCAGCAGGGCGGCTCGTGGGCTCCGGTGCAGGTCGACGGCGGCCAGCAGCCGGACGGAACGTTCTCCGACGTCGGCATCGGCCTGTCGCTGTTCATCGACTCGAACGGCTGGCACCTCACGTACGTCGACGGATATAACGAGACCTTGCGGTACGCCCGCGTCGTTGGCGGCGTCGTTCAAGAGCTCGGCGTCATCGACGACGGACTGACCTTCGGCGGCATGCAGCACGCCGATGGCCTCCACGTGATCGGCGACGACTCGTTCGTCAGCGTCACGCCGAGCGGCGAGGTGCACGTCACCTACCAGGACGCCACGGCCGGCAAGCTCCGCTACGCGGTGGGCACGCCCAGCTCGGGCGGCCACGACTGGAGCGTCTACGAGGCGGAGACGACTTCGTTCGGCGGCTTCTTCTCGAGCCAGGTCACCGTGGACGGCGCGCTCCAGCTCGTCTCGTGGTGGCGCCGCTCGAAGGAGCGCACCGAAGGCAACGTCTCGGTCGTGAGAGCGCCCTGACCTCACGCCAACACCAGAACGTCACGCCGCTGGGTGGCGTCGTCCCTGTTGATTCACCCCCCTGCCCCCCTCACTTCGTGAGGGGGGTTTTCGCTTAACCGGACTCCCCCCTCACGAAGTGAGGGGGGTTGGGGGGGTGAATCCACGGGAGCGACGCTCCAGGCGGCGGAGCGGCGTGGTCTTGGCTAGGCGTCGCGCCACGCCTTCGGGCGTGGGTCGAACCATTGATCCCTGATGGCCCCCAGGATCTCGCGCGGGGTCCACAGGAGATCGAAGAGCGTGTCGCCGATGGCGCGGACGAGCGCGCCGCGGCGGGCCCGCAGCTGGGCGTCCTCCTGGTAGTCCTTCACCCAGCACATCGTGCAGACGAAGCCCTCGCGCCGCGCATAGAGGTTCTTGGCGTCGGCGCGTGCGCCGCAGGCGCTGCAGCGGCTCGCGCCGGTCGCCTCGAGGTCGGCCGCGGTCTGACGAAACGGGCTACCGCTCGTGACGGGCGCCTTCTGCTCCTTCGGTGGGTCGCGGAGGAGCGCAGCTACCTCGTCGCGATCGAGCCAGATGCCGCCGCAGCCGGCGCAAAAATCGATCAAGGTGCCGGCGAGCTCGAGCTGATGCGGGCGGGCTCCGCAGCGGGGGCAAGCCTTGACGCCCGCGGCTTCTCTACCTGCGGCCACGGCGCTCAGGATCGCTTCATCGCGCCGTTCGGGCAGATGCGATGCAGTCGGGCACAAGCCCGCGAGCTCGTGCGAGTCGAGCCACACCCCCGAGCACTGTTTGCAGACGTCGATCTCGAACTTCTGATCGGCTCGATGAACGACGTCGAGCGCGGAACCATCGCGCGGGCAGGTCAGCACCAGCCGAGGCTAGCGCATGTCGCCGCCCGAGCGACTCACGCGACGCGAAGATCGAGCTCCGCGGTCGCCGGCCCGTCCATCTCGGCGCGGACCTCGTTCACCAGCGCGAGCAGCTCGCGCTGGCTCGCCTGCCCGGTCTCGAGCAAAGCCTTCATGTACCCGTCGACGACGCCCTGCGCGCGCGAGAGCTTGGGAAAGGTCGAGCCCTGTCGCATCAGCTCGAGCATCTCGCGGATCCGCAAACGAAGCTCCGTGAAGGCCTGCGTTTCTGCCATGGACCGCGACTATCGGACGCGACGCCCAACGGCCAAATTTCACGCCTGCAAAGACACCTGGAAGACTGGAAGCGGCGCGGGCGTACGGCTAAGGACCGGCCATGGCGGACAAGGAGCGCACCCCCCGAGCTCTTCTCGAGGAGCTCGCTCGTCACGCGCGGTCCGACGACCTCGCGCGGCTGGTCCACACGGTCGCGTTCTCCGCCTTCGACGAGCGGCGAGCCCTCCTCGACACCGGCCTCGACGAGGCCGCGGGGCGGCTGGGCATCGACGAGACCGCGGCCGACACCCCGTTCGGCAACGTCATCCGCGCCCTCCGCAAAGGCTCCGGGCTCACCGGTCCCGAGCGCAGCCTCCTCGGGGCGCTCGTTGCGCGCGGCGTTGCGCTGGCCCCGCCCGAGGCGGGGGAAGCGAGCGCCCGGGTGGCCGAGGCGCTCGCATGGATCGGCGGTCACACGGCGGTCGATCCCCTCCCCGCGGTCGACGCAGCGCTCGCGCTGAACGCCGAGCCGCTGTGGGCCTCGCTGGTTCGAGCGCTCGAGCGCTACGACGAGGGCCAGACGGGCGGCCTCGATCGGCCGAGCGCGATCGTCGTGGCCGCCGCGCTCGGAAGGAGCGACGGGCCGGTCGCCGAGCAGCATCGTGCCGCGCTCCGCGTCGCGCTCCGCGACCCGACGCTGCGCGCGCTCGTAGGGGAGCGCTCGGGCGCGCTCGCCCAGAAGAGCATCGAGCTCTCCGCCGAGGTGGGCGGCGCGCCGCGCAGCGCCGCGCTGACGCTGCTCCTCACGGTAACCTTCGTGCTTCCGTTCGTCGCCGCGGTCCGCGCGTTCTCACGCCTCGCCCTCCGCATGCGGCGTCCGGCCGAGGTGAGCATCTCGGCCGAGGGCGTCCGCGTTCGGAGCCGCACCGAGCTGCTCGGGCGCACGATCCTCGAACGCGAGACGTTCCTTCCGGCAGCGGGGCTCTGCCGCGCTCGCCGCGAGGTGCGCTACCCCAGGCTCGCCACGTACGCCGGGATCGCGTCGCTGGTCGCCGGGACCTACGTCGGGCTCCGCCTGGTCATCGACGGCGCCCGGTCCGGATCGCCCGAGCTCATCGGGCTCGGTGCTGGCATCCTGCTGTTGTCGCTGGCGGCCGACTACATCCTCTCGAGCTTGCCGTCGGCCACACCGCATCGCTGCCGCGTCATCCTCGAGCCCCGCAAGGGCAGGACGGTCGCGCTCCGCGACGTGGACCGCGAGCTCGCCGATCGCGCACTCTCGCTCCTCGCGGCGAAGTAGCTGCTCGCAGGCGAAACCGGCGCTACTCCTTCTTGCGCTTCTTCACGTCCTCGGCGTGCTTCTTGCCGAGCTCGAACACCCTTTCGAGCGAAGCCTGCGCGAGCGTCACCTTCGCTTCGACGATGTCGCCCTTCACCTCCCACGTCAGGTCCGGGAGCTCCATGCCGACCTCGGACTTGGCGCCGACCTGAAAGAGCGGCCACGATGACTTGAGATCGCTCATCGCCAGCTCCGCCTCGTCCTCGTCCTTGGCCTGGAACGTGATCGTCACCTCGGCGTCGCCTCCGCTCGGAACCACGCGAAGACGCATCGATTTCAGCGTCTGCGGGATGAGCTGGATCTTGAACGGCCCGAGCTCCACCTCACCCGTTTTGCTGACAATTTTGTAAGGCTCGATCATGTACGCGTCGATCGCGTACGCCTCCTTGGAGAAGTCCTGGAACTTGGCGACCTTGATGCGCGCCAGCTGGGCGTCGGCCCGTTTTCGAGCCTCTTTCGCCCACGCTTCCTTGTCCTTGTCGAGCTTCTTCTCCTTGTCCTTCTTCGTGGGCTTCGGCCACGGGAGCACGTAGAGGAGCTTCTTCTCCGGAACGAGGGCGAAGATCCGCGAGCCCCTGTCGGCGGTCGCCTTCCACGCCGGCACCGCCGCGTCCTCGAGCTTCTCGCCGTCGCTCTTCTCGGCAATCCCCTGGACGGCGGCCTCGACCTTGTCCATGTCGCCGTTGAACTTCATGATCGCGATCACGTCGCCGGACACGCGGACCTGCGGGCCGGTGATGATCATCACGTCGATATCGTCGACGGGGTTGATGCCGGTGTCCTTGAAGAACGGCTCCCACTGCTTGATCGTGGGGAGCAAGCCGCCCAGCTTCACGCCGACCGGGTGCTCGCGCAGGCGAGAGCCGACGAGCACGATCTGCACGTTGTTCGGGTTGTTCGAGAGGCTCTTGACCGCCTGGTTGTTGGCGAGCGGCTCCTGCTCTTTGGGCATCGGCGGCGGCGGCGCGTCCGGGCCGGCGTCGGAGATGCCGCCGTCCTTCGCCGCGTCCGGGCCCGCATCCTCGATGCCCTTCGACGCGTCGACGCCTGCATCGACGATCGCCTCACCGCCCGGATCGGGCGTCGCGATCTCCGTGACGTTCTCCTTCTGCGCCGGCGGCACCTCGTCCTCGGAGTCATCGACCACGAGATCGAGCGGGACGACCGCCTCTTCGTCGGTCTCCTCGGTCTCGTCGAACAAGAAGTCGAAGAGGCCGAGGGTGAAGAACCGCGAGAACGGAAGCAGCGGAAGGTGCAAGACCGCAGCGATTACCAGGCACCAGATCAGCTTGCTCGGGGCCGCCCCGAGACGCGCCACGAAGCGCACCGTCGGCGGAACCCCGGGAGGAAGCCAGCGGCCTCCGTTCGACACACCTGCGGCGGGCAGCGGCGAGGTCGTCGCCGCGCCTTCAGCGCGTGTCACCTGAGGCACTCCTCTGCGTCAGCATTTCCACGCCCGGGTCCCATCGAAGAGCCCGCCGCCGCGTCGTCCTCGCAAGGTATCACGTGCGCAGAATGTGGCATGGTCCTGGCTGTTTGACGGCCGTGCCGACAAAAGTTCTCGTTGGCACGAAGATCGCCGAGAAAAATTGGGATCCTTCTCGCGCTGACGAGTAGTAGACCTGACAGCCCCCGGCGTTCCGGCGCGGAAAACGAAGTCTGCCCATGGGATCGGCACGCACCACCAAGCGAGACAACGCACGGCAAGGCCGAGCTGCTCCTCGCAGCTGGCTGGCGCCGCTCGTCGGCTTCTTGCTCGCCGCGGGAGCGGGCGGAGCCGCCCTCGGTTTTGCGGCCTGCAGCGGCGGCGACGACGAGCCGAGCCCGGGACGAGCGAGCAGCCCCGGCGCCGATCAGCTCGCGCAACCCGGAACGACCGCGACGCCGCAGAACGGCGGCGGCGGCGCCGCGCCCGCCGGGACCACGACGGCAGCGCCCGGCGCCACGCCAACGGCGACATCGACCGCCGTCGTCCTCGCGCCCGACGCGCCCTACGACGGTCCGCTCCTCGGCGCGATGGCGTTCCAGACGCCGATCTACCCCGAGCCTCGGTTCTCCGACGAGCGCGCGGGCTACATCCGGCAAGGCGGCAAAGTCCCGGTGAAGCCGGGCGTGATCAAGAAGCCCAACTGCAAGCAGGGCTGGTACGAGCTCTTCGAGGGCGGCTTCGTCTGCGGCAAGTACGCGACGCTCGAGCTCGACCACCCGCGCGTGAAGCTCGGCGTGAAGCAACCCGACCTCACGGCGCTTCTTCCCTATCAGTACGCGTACAACCGCTTCCACGGCACGCCGCTCTACAAGACGCTCCCGACCCGCGCGGAGATGTTCAAGTACGAGCCGTACCTCGAGAAAAAAGACGAAGAGAAGAAGACCGAGGCACCGACCGCCGCCGAAGAAGAGCGTCGCAAGGGCAAGCACGCCCCAGACGCCGAGACGCCGGAGAGCGCGGGCGGCGCCGTCCCGACCGGCGACATCAAAGCCGAGGATGCGGTCGCCGCGGTCGAGAAGCTCGATACCGGTGCGCCGACCCCGGAAGAAGCGGCGGTCGAAGAGAAGCCGAAGGCGTGGTGGCAGGACGACGACAAGGACAAAAAGCCCGTCGTCACGCTGGCCGAGCTCGAGCAAGACGCCGACGGAAACCTGTCGAAGCGCATGGTGAAGGGCTTCTTCATCGCGGTCGACAAGACCTTCGGATGGAACGATCGGCTCTGGTACCGCACGACAGGAGGCCTGCTCGCGCCGACCGATCGGATGTGGATCAACAAGCCGCCCGACGCCAAGGGCATCGAATGGCCCGACGGCGCGAAAGAGATCTTTTTCATGCTCTCCGACAAGGGCAAGAAGCTCGAGCTCGCCAAGGACGAGAAGTCGGTGGTCGAGAAGGGAAAGATCGCGCGCCACGCCGCGGTGCCGCTGACGGGCAAGACCATCACGATCAAGGACACGATCTACCGCGAGAGCACCGAGGGCTACTGGGTCTCCGACAAGCAAGGCAACGTCACCAAGCCCGGCCCACGTCCGCCCGAGGTAGGTCCCAACGAGAAGTGGGTCGACGTGAACATCACGACGAAGACGCTCGTGCTCTTCGTCGGCGACAAGCCCGTCTACGCCGCCTCGGTCTCGCCCGGCAAACGGTCTCGCAACAAGAAGAAGGACCACGCGACGCCGACCGGCCAGTGGCGCATTCGCGAGAAGCACGTGGCGGTGACCATGGATGGCGACGGCGCATCCGGTGATCTTCCCTACTCGATCGAGGACGTGCCGTACGTGGCCTACTACAAGGGCTCGTACGCGCTCCACGCGGCGTTCTGGCACCAGAATTTCGGACGCGAGATGAGCCACGGTTGCGTCAACCTTGCCCCCCAGGACGCCAAACACGTCTTCAACTGGGTAGAGCCGCGCGCTCCGCGCGGCTGGCACGCCGTCTACTCGAGCAAGGATCGCCCGGGCAGCATGGTCGTCGTTCACGAGTGACCGCTGGCTCGGCGACCGAGCGCCGGACGCGGCGCTCTTGCACGCCGCTCGCTCCATCGATAAGGGAGCGGGTAGCCAATGGATCAGTTCTCGGCGCATCTGGACCGCGGGTGGGAGCTCGTCCAGCGGGGCGACACACGGGGCGCCGCTGCGTCCGCGCGTCGCGCGCTCGAGCTCGATCCCACCTCGCCGGAGGCGCACAACCTCCTCGGGTTCGTCGCCGCAATGGAAGGCGAAGGCGACGAAGCAATCGAGGCGTACCAGCAAGCGATCGCGCTCGACGAGACGTACCTCGAGGCGATGCTCAACGCGGCCGAGGTCTACATCTCGCCGCTCGGCGACTACGATCAGGCGATCCGCATGTGCGATCAAGCGCTCGACCTCGCCGAGGTCGACGAAGAGGTGATCGACGCCCTGCTGCTCAAGTTCGACGCGCTCGTCGGCAAAGCCCAGCAGGAAGAGGCGCGCCGCGTCCTCGCGCAGGTCCCCGAAGGTCCCTACGAGAACCCGAGCCACCTGTTTCTCGTGGGCCGCGCGCACTACGAGCTAGGCGACGTCGAGAAGGCGCGCACCCTCGTGGAAGAGGCGGCCGAAAAGGATCCGCGTCACGCCGAGGCGCACTACTACCTCGGCCTCGTGCGCGACGAGCTGGGCGACGGCAAGGGCGCGACGGTCGCGTTCCTGCGCTCGCGCGAGCTCGATCTGCTCCATGGGATGCCTCCCTGGGCTCCGCCGCGTGAAGCTTGGGAGAAGGCGGCCGGCGGCGCGTTCGAGCAACTGAACCCGCTGCTCTCGAAGTACGTCGCGGGGGCCGACGTCTTCATCTCCGACGTCCCCGGGGTAGAGCTCGTCGCCGAGGGCGTCGATCCTCGCGCGCTCGTCCTGCTCGACGGCTTCGACGCCGGCGACGAAGAGCCCGTCAGCGGCGAGCGATCGCCGCCCGCCCGGGCAAGCCGCGTGTTCATCTACGCGATCAACGTGGCGCGCCAGGCAGGCCAGGTCTCCGCGATCGACGGCGAGCTCCTCGGCGCGCTCGAGCGCGAGATCACCGCGACGTTCCTGGAGCCGCAGCAGAACGAGCGCTCCGCCAAAGAGATGAATTAGCTCTCCGCCGGTGCGCGCCGGTCAGCGGAACACGGCCAAGCTGACCGACACGCTCTGGTACCTCGGCGAGAGATCGACCGCGCCGATGACGCCCCACGGCCAGAGCGGCGTGAGCCCGAAGATGTCGGTCTCGAAGAGGCGCACCTCGGATCCGAAGGTGAAGTGCTGTCGTCCGACGCCGCCGAAGCGGTTCGGCTCGTAGTAGCTGCCGGCGCGAAGGACGAGCCAGCTCGGGATGGGCTCCACCTCGACGCCGAAGCGAGGGGAAAAATTCACGCTTGCCCCGGAGCCACCGATGACGCCGCTGGAGCTGACGCCCTCGACGGACTGCGCGAGGAACCGCTCGACGCTCACGCCGTCCTTCGTCGGTCCGCTGACGAGGATCGACATGAGCAGGAGCAGGCGCTGGCGCGGCAAGCTCGCGTACACGTCGTCGAGGCGGTCCAGGATCACGTCGCGCTCCTTCTCGAGGGCGCGCTCTTCGCGCTCGCGCTCGAGGGCGTCCTCGTCGTCGAGCTCCGCAGCGGTGCGCGCGCGAACGATCGGGTCCGCGATCGACGCCAGGACGCGCTCGCGCTCCGTAGCCCGGCGCTCACGCTCGCGCTCGATCGACGCCTCGAGCTCGTCGTCCAGATCCGCGGGGTCGTAGAAGCCTACGTTGAGCGGGCGCGGCCCGACCTGCAC
>JBGTSH010000152.1:0-23158 GCA_041940405.1 Polyangiaceae bacterium | reverse complement strand
ATGCGAACGCGCCTCTTCCTGCGAACCGCGGAGTTCCTCTGGCAAGAGGGCCACACCGCCCACGCGACGCGCGAGGAAGCGGTCGAAGAGACCCGCAAGATGCTCGAGGTCTACGCGACCTTCGCGCAGGACTACATGGCGATGCCCGTCCACAAGGGCGCCAAGACCGAGAGCGAGCGCTTCCCGGGCGCGGTCGACACGTACTCGATCGAGGCGATGATGCAGGACAGAAAAGCGCTTCAGGCTGGGACCTCGCACTTCCTCGGCCAGAACTTCGCGAAGGCGAGCGGCATCCGCTTCCAGACAAAGCAGGAGACCGAAGAGCTCGCCTGGACGACGTCCTGGGGCGTCTCGACCCGCCTCGTCGGCGGCCTGGTCATGACGCACGCGGATGATGACGGTATGGTCATCCCTCCGCGTCTCGCTCCGGCGCACGCCGTCATTCTGCCGGTCCTTCGCGGTGAAGAGACGCGCGGTCCCGTCATGGGCTTCATCGACGAGTTGGTGAAGGAGCTCCGCTCGCTCCGCTACCACGGCCGTCCGCTCGAGATCGAAGTCGACGCCCGCGACCTGCGCGGCGGCGAGAAGAGCTGGGAGTGGATCAAGAAGGGCGTCCCGCTCCGCATCGAGGTCGGCCCGCGCGACGTCGAGCAGGGCGGCGCCGTCGTCTCGCGCCGCGACAAGGGGCCGAAGGACAAGACCCCGATGAAGAAAGCCGAGCTCGTCGCGAACGTCCTCGGCATCCTCGACGACATGCAGTCCGGGCTGTACGAGCGGGCGCTCGCCTTCCGGAAGGAGCACACGCGGGTCATCGACTCGCGCGGCGACTTCGACGCCTTCTTCACCCCCAAGGGCGGAGCCAAGGGCGGAGGTGAGGAAAAGGCGGAGATCCACGGCGGCTTCGCCCTGGCTCACTGGTCCGGCGACGCCGAGGTCGAGCGCGAGCTGAAAGAAAAGCTCAAAGTAACGGTCCGCAACATCCCCGAGGACATGCCGGAGGCAGAAAAGCCTGGGACCTGCATCTTTACGGGGAAGCCGAGCGAACGGCGCGTGCTGTTCGCGAAAGCTTACTGACCGCTGTAGACTCGAGCCTTCGTGCCCACGCTGGACGACATCGCCGACCGCGCATGCGCCGAGGCCGGTGCCGATTTCGCCTTCGTCCTCAGCCGCAGGGGCCGTCTGGTCACGCAGAACGCGCCGAAGGAAATGCCCGACGCGGGGCGCGGCGCCATCGCCGCGCTCGCCGAGGAGCTCTTGGCCGCACGTCGCGGCTTCGGCCACCTCGAGATCCCGAGGCAAGATCTCGTTCCCTATGGCGGCGCAGCGCCTGTCGACGTCTACGTCGCCGCGCGACCGGAGGCGATCCTGTGCGTCGTGATGGCCACCTATGCGGCCCAGAACGAGGTGGGCGGCGCCGTCTCGCGTGCGGTCATCATGCTCGACGCCCTGCTCGAGGAAGCGCAGGAGAAGCGGGCAAAGAAGCGCGGCAAATCGCGGCCGCCCAGCAAGGGCTCGACGCTGCCCCCCGCCCGCGCGAGCTCGCGCCCCCCGCGCGCGAGCTCGCGGTCCGGCCGCAAAACAAGTGCCCCGCCCGCGCTGGACTTCGACGACGTCGTTCAGGTCCGCGGCAGCATCCCCATGCTCAGCCCGGTAGGGGCGATCGGAATGGATACCCGCCGGCCGACGCCGCCGCCGCTGCCGCCCGACATCACCGTCTCGGGTGAGGCGCAGCTCGGCCGCTCGACGCTCGCCGCGATCGAGGTGGACCGCGAGGGACCCGAGATCACCTACGGTCTCGCGCCGATCGGACGGCGGACGATCTCGGAGATCGAGCTGAGCGAGATACCCAAGGGCGATCCGCGCTCGAGCGCACCCGTGGTTCGGGTCTCCCTCGCCTCGATGCCGAAGCTCGATCCGGGCGATATCGGACCCCTCGATCGGCAGACGCTCCCTTTCACCGAGACGGCCGAAGAGCTCAAGCGCGCGTTCGACACGGCGCAGCGCCAGCTCGCCGGCGCGAGCGCGACGGTTGCCTCCAATCAGCAGCGCACGGTGATCGTCGGTCACTCGAAGCCGCGCGATCCTTCGCTGCCGAGCATCGTCGTCCAGACGCTCAACTCCGGGGCCGCCGCGATCGAAGCCGCGAGCTCGACCCGCGCGACCGACGTCGATCAGCGAGAGATCACCGAAGAGATGACCTCGCCGCCGGAGATGAGCGCGCCCGAGGGCGGCGAAGCGAGCCCGGATCCCGAGAGCGTGGTGACCGAGTCCGGCGAGCGCCCGACGCAGAAGAACCCCCGCGACTCGAACATCGAGGACTGGCACAAGGCCCTCTCGCAGATGGTTCCGCCGCGTCCCGCGCCGAAGGTGGGTCGCGGCGCTACGGGCTTCGCCGCGGCTGCGAAGAAGAAGCCGAAATAGCGCTCAGCGCGCGCGCTCGGTCTTCCAGCCCTCGAGCAGCTCGGGGAGGAGCTCGAGATGCGCGCAGTGCGCGCCCTTGTCCTGACCCGCGTACCCCCGCACGCTGAAACCTTTCTCACGCGCGAGCCGCGTCAGGGTCAGCCCCGTGCCCGACGGCTTGTCGAGCGGCGTCGCCTCGACGGCGAGGGTGTGAAGGAGAAAGGTCGCCACCTCTTCCGTCGAGGCGTACCCGGGCGGCCGGATCGCGCTGTGCGAGAGCGCGAGGTACCCGCGGCCCTCGAGGGCCCGCCGCGCATAGACGAGGAAGGGGTCGAGCGTCGTCGGCTCGATCTCGAGGCCCGTGCGGTAGCTCGCGTGGAGCGAGTCGAGGAGGATCACCCCTGACGGTGCGCCGTCTTGACCCACCGCCGCGAGCGCCTCGGCCACCGCGCCGTACCCCGCGCTGAACGATGAAATGACGATGTTGTCAGCTTTCGCAGGCCGGCCCATGGCGTCGGATACCGCCCGATCGATGCCTGCGATCGCGCGGTCGAAGCTGCGGCGATCCGGAAAGGTGCCCCGGTAGTCGCCGGAGAGCGGGCCGAGATCGAGCGTCGCGAGCACCATTGGCAAGCCGTTGCCCAACACGCGCCGCGCGGCTTCACCGCCGTGGGCGTGGAGGAGCAAGTCGTAGCTGCCGTCGGGCCGTATCGCAGCGGCACGCGTCCAGACGACGAAGGGCTTGGCGCTCGACTTGATCGAGTCGCCTTCGCCCGGGTCGGCGAACGTGCACTCGGTGTCTTCGAGCTCCGGCGTCACGGCTACCTGACGCGCCGTCGCGCCGCTCGGGAGCGGAGATGGCGGCGGCTCTGCCGACGCCGCGGCGGTCATGACGATCGTGGTCTTGCTCGCGGGCGCGCTGCGAACGCCCAGCGCTACGATCCCCGCGCAAGCGGCGAGGAGCGCGACGTCGCGCACGCGATCGAGAGTGGTCCTCGTCTCAGCCACGGGATAGCCAGCTTGCACGACCCGGGCCGTGCGCTCAAAAACCGGGATCTTGAACGGCGGGCACGTTGGGCTTCGCCGCCCCACCGCCGGTCGAGCCGCCGGTGGGTGGTGTGGCGGGGCCCGTCGCCGGAGGCTTGTCTGCCACGGGCGCGCTCGTCGCTTTGGGATCCGCGGTCGTTGCGCCGGGGCGCTTGCCGCCGTACCCGCGCGGTCTTCCGCCCTTGCCTTCGGCGATACCTTGGTCGGCGCGCTTGTTGTCAGGGAGCTCGTCCACCGACAGATCGGTGCCTTCGGGGGCGGCTGTAGCGGGCACGGCCGTCGTCGCGGCCTGATTTGTCTCTGGAGGCGCAGCCTCGGAGGCCGGCGACACCGGCTGCGTTGCGCCCCCCCGAGGCGCGCTGGAAGAGCGCGGCAATCGCGAGAACCCGAACAGGCCGAGGCCCAAACCCAGCACGATGGCGACGCCGACGGCGATGGCCTTGGTGCGCCGTGAGGGCGACGTCCCACCGCGCGTCGCGGCGAGGGCGGCGAGGGCGGCGAGCGTCGGCGAGGAGGGCAGGTGCGGCTCGGCGGGAGGCGGACCGACGGCGCTCGGCGACGTCGTGGGCGGCGCCTCAGCGCGCACGCCGCCATCGGGGATCGAGGGCGAGGACGCGCGCACCGGGATCGCGGCCGTTACCTCGCCGTTGACCGCTGTCGGCGGTGTAGCCGTCTTGGTCAGCATGACGCCGGAGATCGACTCCGGTCCGTTCGCGATGGCCGGGTTCGAGACATGCCCCGACTCGTCCATCTTGAGCGCGGCGTCCCGAATGGCGGCTCGGCGCTTTCGATCGCGCTCGCCCATCGTCGAGCGCACGAAGGTCGCGACCTCTTCGTCGGTGACGCGGCCGCCCTCGTGGACCATCGCCGCTTCGACCTCGGCACCGAGCTCGGCCGCGGTCTGGAACCGGCGGGCGGGATCCTTCTGGAGCGCCTTGAGCACGATGCGCTCGATCTCCTGCGAGAGCTTCGGGTTCTTCACCCGCGGCGGCATCGGCGGGCGAGAGATGATGTTGCGCATCGTCTTGATGTCGTTCTCGTCGAGGAACGGATGCGCCCCGGTTGCGAGGCGATAAAGGATGATGCCGAGCGCGAAGACGTCGGTGCGCCGATCGAGCGAGGCGCCCTTGGCCTGCTCTGGCGACATGAACGGCACCTTGCCTTTGAGCTGTCCTGCGCTCGTTTCGCCCGAGCGTCCGAGCGCCTTGGCGACGCCGAAGTCGACGATCTTGACCACCCCGCTCGCGGAGACGAGGACGTTCTGCGGCGAGACGTCGCGATGCACGAGGTGGAGCAGCTGGTCCGAGTCGTCCTTGAGCTCGTGGGCTGCATGCAGGCCCGCGCACGCTTGCGTCAGCACACGTAAGCCGACGCGAAGCGGGATGTCGGTGCCGTTTTTCCGCGAGTGCTTCGACAGCGTCGAGAGCGATTCGCCGTCGACCCACTCCATGACGAGGTAGAGCACCTCATCCTGCTCGCCGAGATCGAGGATCTCGGCGACGTTCGGATGGTGGATGCGCGAGGCGATCGCCGCCTCGTCCAGGAACATCTGCTCGAACTGCGGATCGTCCGAGAGGTTCGGGAGGATGGTCTTGATCGCGACGGTCTTCGAGAACCCGCGCGAGCCGCGCTGGCGCGCCGCCCAAACCGTCGCCATCCCGCCCTGCGCGATCGGCAGGAGGAGCTCGTAACGGCCGAGTACGGTCCCCGGAGCGAGGGTATGCGTGCCCATCTTCGTCGCCGCGCGAAATTCGGGCGACCCTCTAGCCTATACTCAAAAATGTAGAACGAGCCATCCAGACCGGGATCTGGACGGCTCGTGTGCTCGCAAAGGGGGGCTCGGGCCCCGCGCTCACGGTTGGAAAAAACTACGCGCGCCCTACTCAGGCACCTTGCGGAGGCGGAGGAGCGCCGAAGGCCTTCATGTAGATGTTGCGGAGCTTCGAGCTGGTCTCGGGCGTCAGGCCGTTGGCCGGGTAGGGCCAGCTGAAGCCGTTGCCCATCGCTTGGTTGCAGGCGAACGAGACCATGACTTCGACGTTCGGGCTGCCGTCCGGCGGGGTGAAGACGACCGCCATGCCGGGGGTGAAGCACTGGCCGCGGTTCTGGTTGAAGCTGTCCTCGTCGCCGAAGGTATCGAGCAGCTCGTCCTTCATGTCCTCATCGCCGTAGGCCTGGCCCAGGATGAGGAAGCCGTTGAAGCGAGCCGCCTGCTGCTGGGTGCCCGTGCCGCCGGCCGGCGGGAAGATCGGGGGGAGGCCCGGGATCATCTGCTGCAGCTGCTGCGCGCCCTGCTGGAGCTGCTGCTGGAGCTGCTGCTGCTGCTCGGGGGTGAGCCCCGGGATCGGAATCATCGGGAGCTGGCCCGGCTGCGGCTGCAGCGGGTTCGCAGCCACCTCTTCGCCCTGGAGCTTGAGGATCGTCATCTGGGCGTCGTCGAGCTTGTCGAACGGCGCGGTGCGCGATGCACACCCGACAGCGGGGAGAGCGAGCAAAAGACCAACAGCAAACCGCCCAACACTAGAGCTATGACGAGCGTTCATCTTGCCTCTCTGACGACGTAGCACGGGTAGTCATTCAGGGCGAAAAAGCGCAGGAACGCTTCCGCCGACTTCTTGCTCCGCACACGGGCGGGGCGCGCTGTCGCTTGAATGCCGCAGCGCCCAGCTCGTCGCGGACGGATCACGTCGCCGGCTTCTCGGCGGGCGCCGGAGGCTGCGGTGCGGCAGCGCCCGACTTGCGCGTCTCGGCATCGAGCAGACCCACGCGGATTTTCTCACTTCGCTTGACGCGCTTCTTCTTGAGGGGGGTCTGAAGCCACTCGTGACGCAGTCGGATGTTCCACTTCGCGATGTTCGCCATGACAAAATCTTTCCAAAGCCCGGCTTTTCGGGCGGCGCACCCTACCCCCGGGTTCAGCCCCCCGTCAAGCCCGGGTCCTAGGGCTATTCGGGCACAGGTTCGAGCACGACCTTCACGTCGACGGAAGCTTCGCCTTCTTTGGCCTCGATCAACCGGTCGAACGGGAAGTAGCCCACCTTTTCGACGGTGATGCGGTGCTGGCCCGGGGGGAGCGCGACGCCGCGGCGGCTCACGTAGGCGAGCGAGCCGAGGTGCTGGTCGTCGATCGTGACGATGGCGTCAGGCATGTTGCCGCTCAGCTTGAGCGAGACGGTCTGGGCGCCGCCACAGCCGAGCACGAAGAGCAGCGCGAGCGAGACGAGGGCGCGCATCGTCATTCCCATTCGATGGTCGCCGGCGGCTTCGACGAGACGTCGTACGCGACGCGGTTCACGCCGCGGACCTCGTTGATGATGCGGGTGCTAGCGGTCCCGAGGACCTCATGGGGGATACGTGCCCAGTCGGCGGTCATCCCATCAGTCGAGTTGACGGCGCGAAGGGCGATCACCTCGTCGTAGGTGCGGTCGTCGCCCATGACGCCGACGGTGCGGACCGGCAGGAGCACGGCGAACGCTTGCCAGATCTTGTCGTAGAGGTCTGCCTTGCGGAGCTCGTCGAGGAAGATGGCGTCCGCGCGGCGGAGAACGGCGAGGCGCTCTTTCGTGATTTGACCGAGGCACCGCACCGCGAGCCCGGGGCCGGGGAAGGGGTGGCGCCAGAGGATGTCGTGCGGCATCCCGAGCGCTTCGCCGACGGCGCGCACCTCGTCCTTGAAGAGCTCGCGAAGCGGCTCGCAGAGCTTGAGCTTCATCCGCTCGGGCAGGCCGCCGACGTTGTGGTGGCTCCTGATGACCACGCTCGGTCCCTTGAACGAGACGCTCTCGATGACGTCCGGATAGAGCGTCCCCTGGACCAGGTAGTCGGCGCCTTCGACCTTCTTCGCCTCGTCCTCGAAGACCTCGATGAAGACGCGGCCGATCGTCTTGCGCTTCTTCTCGGGGTCGGTGACGCCTTCGAGCTCCTTCAAGAAGCGCTCGCTCGCGTCGACGTGCACGAGGTCCAGGTGGAACTTGCCCTGGAAGGTGTGGACGACCTGTTCGGCCTCGCCCTCGCGAAGGAGCCCGTTGTCGATGAAGATGCAGGTGAGCTTGTCGCCGAGGGCGCGCGAGCAGAGGACCGCCGCCACCGACGAGTCGACGCCGCCGGAGAGGCCGAGGATCGCGTGGCCGCTCCCGACCTGCGCCCGGATCTTGGCGATCGAGTCTTCGATGAAGGACGCCGGGGTCCAGTCCGGCTTGAGGCCGGCGATCTCGAAGAGGAACGCGTCGATGATCGAGCGCCCGCGCGGGGTGTGCGCCACCTCGGGGTGGAACTGGAGGCCGTAGATCTTCTTGGTGGGGTTGGCTGCCGCGGCGAAGGGCGAGGTCGAGCTCGTGCCGAGGGTGACGAACCCGGGCGGCATCGCCTCGATCTTGTCACCGTGGCTCATCCAGACGTCGAGCTCGTCCTTGGCGTGGAAGCTCGCGAAGACGCCGTCGGTGCGCTCGACCTTCACCTTGGCCGGGCCGTACTCGCGGTGCTCGCCCTTGGTCACGCGGCCACCGCCGACATGGGCCATGAGCTGCATGCCGTAACAGATGCCGAGGATCGGAAGGCCGAGCTTGAGCAGGCCCCTGTCCATGGTGGGCGCGCCTTCGTCGTAGACGCTGGAGGGCCCGCCCGACAGGACGATGGCCGTCGGCGCCTTCTTCTTGATGGCGTCGAGCGGCGTCGTGCACGGCAAAATCTCGCAGTAGACGCTGGCTTCGCGGATGCGCCGTGCGATGAGCTGCGTGTACTGCGACCCGAAATCGAGAACGAGGACGAGCTGCCTCGATGACATGGCGCGGGGGGTAGCATGAAGGGCTCGCCCGGGGTAGGGTCCGCCCCCGTGGTGGTCTTTTCCGGCTCGGATGGCGGCGCGCTCGCTCTCACCGAGCGAGCGCGCGGAGCCGCTCGCCGGATGGCGACCGCCTTGCGCGCGGACAAGGACCGGGCGCTCCTCATTCTGGCTGACGCCTTGATGAGCGAGGCTGCGCGGGTCGAGATCCTGCGCGCGAACGAAGCCGACGTGAAAGAGGCAGAGGAGCGCGGCCTCGACGCGGCGATGGTCGATCGCCTCGCGCTCGACGGCAAAAGGCTCGCAGGCGTTGCCGACGCCGTCCGCGAGATCGCCGCGCTCGAAGACCCGGTCGGCACCGTCGTCGGGATGACCCGCAGGCCGAACGGGATCCTCGTCGGCCGGGTGCGGGTGCCGCTCGGCGTCCTCTTGATGATCTACGAGTCGCGCCCGAACGTGACCGTGGACGCCGCGGCGCTCGCGATCAAGAGCGGCAACGCCGTGCTGCTTCGCGGAGGGAAAGAGGCCGCGCGGTCGAACGCCGCGCTCGGCGCGGTGGTGCGCAAGGCGCTCGCGTCGGCGAACCTACCCGAGGACACGGTCGTCATCGTTCCTGCGGGCGACCGCGAGGAGCTGAAGAAGCTCATCGGCCTGAACGGCAAGATCGATCTCGCGATCCCACGCGGCGGCGAGGGGCTCATCCGCTTCGTCGCCGAGAACGCGCGCGTGCCGGTGGTGCAGCACTACCACGGGGTCTGTCATCTCTACGTCGACGCGGGGGCCGATCTCGACATGGCCGAGCGCCTCGTCGAAGACGGAAAGCTCTCGCGAGTCTCGGCGTGCAACGCGCTCGAGTGCCTCTTGGTCCACGCCGCCGAGGCGCCCGCGCTCCTGCCGCGGCTCGAGCGCCTCGTCGCCGAAAAGGGCCTCGAGATCCGCGCCGACGAGCAAGCCCTCACGCTGGTCCGCGGCGCGAAGAGGGCGGGCGACGACGACTGGGGGAGCGAGTTCCTCGCCAAGGTGCTCGCGGTGCGCGTGGTCTCGTCGTTCGACGAGGCGCTCGATCACATCGCGCGCTACGGCTCGAACCACACCGAGGTGATCTGCACGCGGTCGTGGGAGCGGGGGCAGCGCTTCTTGCGCGAGGTCGACGCGAGCTGCGTGCTCGTGAACGCCTCGTCGCGGTTCAACGACGGCGGCGAGCTCGGCCTCGGCGCCGAGGTGGGGATCTCGACGTCGAAGATCCACGCGTACGGTCCGATGGGGCTCGAGCACCTGACGACCCTCAAATGGATCGCGCAGGGCGAAGGACAGACGCGGCACGGCTTGTAATCGCTCGCACACGCGAGCGACGAGTGTTGTTGGAGGTACGTTTGGCGAAGCGGTCGGAGACGGGCAAGACGACGAAGCACAAGAGTGACCCCGGCGCGAAGCGCCGCGCAGGCGCCGGTGGCGGACGCGTCGAGAAACCGAGGATCAAGGTCACGCACTCCGAGGCTCCCGCCGGATCGCCTGCCAAGAAGCGCAGCTCCGGGGCGGGCTCGCGGGGGGCAGGGCTCGGTCCCGAAGAGATCGAGAAGCGCTCGGCGCGCGCCCGCGCGACGGTGCGTTCGCTCGGCGGCCGGGTCCCCACGAAGCGCCAGCCCGCGCCGGCGCAGCCCAAAGCGCAGATGCCGGCCGCTGTCCGTGGGCCGGGCCCGCGCAAGCGAACGATCCCGCCGGTCGCGCCCTCGGACGAGGCGCGGCGCCGCGCGGTGGCGATCGCGTCGGCCGGCCTCGACAAGAAGGCCATCGGGGTCGAGGTGCTCGACGTTACCGGGCGCGTCGACTACGCCGATTTTCTCGTCATCATGACGGGAACGTCAGATAGGCACGTCCACGCCATCGCGATGGGCATCGAAGAAGAGCTCAAGAAGCTCAAGGTCCACGCGCTCAGCGTCGAGGGGCTGCAGATGGCGAGCTGGGTCCTCATGGACTTCGACGACGTGGTCGTGCACGTCTTCCAAGAAGAGACGCGGCGCCTCTACGACATCGAAGGGCTCTGGATGGACGCGAGCCGCGTCGCCGTCGACGGTCAGGCGGTCGATCAGCCGAGCGCCTGAGACGGTTCGCGCCTCATGAAAGTCGTCGTCGTCGCCGTTGGCCGCGTCAAAGAGCGCGGCCTGCGCGCGGCGGTGGACGACTACGTGGGTCGCATCAAGCACTACGTCGGCTTCGAGGAGATCGAGATCGACGACGGCCCGCCGGAGAAGGTGGCCGCAGCCGTGAAGAAGGCTGCCAAAGCGGCGACGCTCGTCCCGCTCGACGCGTCGGGCACCGAGTGCACGAGCCGAGGATTCGCGGATCGCCTCTCGCGTTGGGGCAGCCACGGCAAAGGCGACGTCGCGTTCGCGATCGGAGGTCGTGAGGGCTTGTCGAAAGCCCTGCTCGCCGAGGCGCCGTATGTCCTGTCACTCTCGCAGATGACGTTGCCGCACCGGCTGGCGCGTCTCTTTCTGGTCGAGCAGATCTACCGCGGCATGACGCTCCTTCGTGGCGAGCCGTACGGGATGTGAGGGCAGCAGCGTGAACAAAAAGCGCCCGCGGCTCGCCGACCACGCGCTCGTACGGCGCCACATCGTGGGCGGCGAGGCCATCGCGGTCGTGCACGACGCGCGGAGCGGAGCCCTGTTCCAGCTGCCGCCGCACCTCCTCGATCTGGTGCTCTGCGCCGATGGAACGCGCGATCTCGAAGGCGTCGGCCTCGCCGCCGTCCGCGCAGGCATGGCAGAGAGCCCGGAAGAGATCGCAGAGCTCATCGACGAGCTCGACGCGCTCGGGCTCATCGACGAAGGCATCGAGCCGCCGCCCGCGCGGTCGGACGCGTTTCGGTACGAGACGCCCGCGCTCGGCACCGACGCCGACAAGCCGCTCGAGCACCTCGATGGCTATGGTTTTGCGTGCTCGGGCAAGAGCGCGTGCTGCAGGCAGTACGGCTCTGTCACGCTCACCGCAGAGGACGTCGTCCGAGCGCGCCGCGCGGGCCTCGAGACAGCGCCCGGCGACGAGCTCGGTGACAAGGTCTTCTTGCCGCTCTTCGGCGGCGTTCGCACCGAGCGTGTCGCGATGACCCTCGTGGACGGGCGGTGCCTCCAGCTCACGGGCTCGGGCCGTTGCGGGCTCGAAGAGCGCGGCGGGCCGCTCGCCAAGCCGATCGCGTGCCGCGTCTACCCGGCCTCGCTCCTCGACGACGGCGAGCGCGTGCGCGTTTCGGTGGCGCCCGAGTGCGACTGCGTCTTCGCGAGCCTCGAGAGCTCCGGGGCGCCGCTCGTCGCCGGACAGCGCGGGCGTGACCTTCCGGCGGGCGTGCGCGTCGCGCGGATGCCCGAGCTCGTCGCGATCGCCGGCGAGCAGATCCGCCCGCGCGACGTGTTCGCTCGATGGTCGCTCGAGGCCGCCCGATCGGTCCCACGGGCGCAGGTGCCCCAGAAGGTCGCTGCCCTCGCGGCGGCGCTCGAAGCCCTGAAGCCCGCCGAGGAGCTTCCGCGTTGGTCCGGAGACGAGCGCGATGGCTCGTCGAGCGATGCGCTCTTTGCGGCGATTGGCGGTTTCGCGGCCCGCATGGAAGCGGCCGCGGCGGCGGCTGCGGAGTGGCGGAGCGCGAAGGATCGGACGCGCATCCTCCGCCGAAGAGTGGCCGAAGCCTCACGCAAGCTTGCGTCGAATCGAGCCCATTTCGAGCGGGCGCTCGCCGACGAGCCTCGGCCGCGCGACGAAGCCTTCTTCGCGCGGGCGATCCTCTTCGGGCACCAGCTCTCGCCGGCGGAGCCGGTGGTCCAAGGCCTCTTCGCCCTCGCCGTGCGCATCCTCGCGTCGCGAGCGCTTGCCGAGACAGCTCCGGAGCTCGGTCACCCGATCGCCGCGGTCCAAGCAGCGGCGCGCGGCGCGCTCGTCTGAGCCGTCAGTCTCGCGCCACGTCGCGCGTCGCCTGAGATCATGAGCCGATCGCGCCTCCGTCGCTTTCGCGGCCCCCCGGTCCTCTCGGGGCGCTGAGCGCGACGCCAAGCGCGAGCCCGAGTCGACCGCGGGGGTCTTCCGCCGACCGACCGAACGACTTGGAGGCTCGTCATGCATGTCATCGGCAAAGCTCTGCTCCGAAGGGCGCTCTCGATCCGCGATCTGACCGAACCCGAAGAAGGCCCGCACGCGATGCAGCTCGTCGTCGCGGCCGTCGTAGAGGCGCTCGCGTGCGCGTGGGGCTGCGAGGTGCGAACGCTGCGAACGAGCCCTGTCGTCTCGGCGGCCGACAACTACGACCGCCTCGGCTACCCGGCTGACGCCGTCACGCGCGACGCTCGCTACACGCGATGGATCGGCGACGGCGTCCTCTTGCGAACGCAGACCTCGGCCATGGTGCCGCCGGCGCTGCGACAGCTCGCCGCGGATCCGAGCGGGCCTGCGGACGTCCTCCTCGTCTGTCCTGGGATCGTGTACCGGCGAGACCAGATCGATCGGCTCCACACGGGCGAGCCGCATCAGCTCGACCTCTGGCGGATCCGTCGCGGTCCACCGCTCGGCGCGCCAGATCTCGGGGCGATGATCGCCCACGTCGTCGGGGCGGTGCTTCCCGGCGCGCGGTGGCGCGCGCTCGGGGCGCTGCACCCATACACGACAGGCGGCCGGCAGATCGACGTCGAGCGGGGAGACGAGGCCTGGATCGAGATCGGCGAGTGCGGGCTCGCAGCGCGCGCCGTCCTCGAAGGCGCGGGGCTGTCGAGCGAGCACACCGGGCTGGCGATGGGCCTCGGGCTCGATCGGCTGGTCATGATGAAAAAGGGGGTCGACGACATCCGCCTCCTGCGGTCCGAAGACCCGCGGGTCGTCTCCCAGATGCTCGATCTCTCGCCCTATCGCGCGGTCTCCGGGATGCCGCCGGTTCGGCGCGATCTGTCGCTCGCGATGTGGCCGCCCATCGACGCAGAGCTCGTCGGCGATCGGGTGCGCGCCGCTCTGGGGGACGCGGCCGAGCTCCTCGAGGAGGTCGCGCTGCTCGCGGACACGGCCGGCGGAGAGCTGCCCGCCGTAGCGGCCGAGCGCCTCGGGCTATCCGCCGGGCAACATAACGTGCTCGTCAGGATCACCCTGCGGGCGATCGACCGGACCCTGACGAACGAGACGTGCAACGAGCTCCGCGATCGGGTGTACGCGGCCCTCCACGAAGGGACGGTCTACAGCTGGGCCACGGGCAGACCGCCGCGGCCCTAGCCAGCAACCGTCAAGCGTCGCCTTCGGGCTTCTTCGGCGCGTCGTCGTCGGCCGACTTCTCGGCCTCTCCGGCCTCTTCGGCCTTCTCGGCCTTCTCGGCCTCGGCGGCGCGCTTCCTCTCTTCGTCGAGCTTCTTCCTGAGCTCTTCGGCTTCCTTGCGCGCAGCTGCCGCCTTCTTGCGCGCTTCTTCCGCCTTCTTCTTGTTCTCTTCCTCGCGCTTCTTGCGCTCGGCCTCCTCGCGCTCCTTCTCTTTCTTCTCTTCCTCGCGCTCCTTCTCGGCCTCGATGTCGGCCAGGACGGCGTCCTTGCGCTGGAAGATGTAGACGAGGCCGATCGAGACGAAGTAGAGGCCAACCGCCGGGATGGCCATGACGAGCATGCTGCTCGCCTCCGGCGGGGTGAAGATGGCGGCGACGACGAAGGCGAAGAAGATGTAGTAGCGCATCCACCGAATCAGCTTCCGGTGGGTGACGAGGCCGGTGATCGCGAGGCCCGTGAAGATCACGGGCGTCTCGAAGATGACGCCGAAGCCGACGAGCATCTTGATCACGAACCCGATGAACTCGGACATCATCCAGGTCGGCTGGACGTTGAGCCCACCGACGATGGGGCCGGAAAGGTCGAGGAAGAAGCCGAAGGTGACCTCAAATACCGTCAGGTAGCCGACGTAGCCACCGCCCACGAAGAGCAGCGTCGAGCCGAGCGCGAACGGGATGATGTACTTCTTCTCGCGGGCGTAGAGGCCCGGGGCCACGAACGACCAGAATTGGTAGAAGATCCAAGGCGCCGAAAGGGCGAAGCCACCCAGCATCGACAGGTCGAAGTACGCCGAGAAGATGGCAGCGGGAGACTGGGTGTGGAGCGCTGCTGCCCCCTCGAGCCCGCGTTCCTTCCAGCTGTCCAAGAATGGCTGGGCCAGCTTGCCGAGCAGCCACTCGCGGTACTGCCAGGCGATCGCCGTCGCGATCGCAAACCCGATCAGAGCCCGGACGACGCGCTTGCGGAGCTCGTCCAGGTGCTCCCAGAACGTCATCGGCTTGTCGTCTTCCGGCCCGTCCTCTTCGTCGACCTCTTCGGCCTCGGGCGTCTTGGTGGTCACGACGCGACCTCGCTGGCGGCTGCGGGGACGGCCTCGGCTTCGCTGGGAGCGTCGAGCTCGTCCTCTTCGAGGTCGTCGGGCAGCGCATCGTAGTGGTCAGGGCCGTACGGCGGGTACTCGCGCTCGCGGAACGAAGGGAACGGGTTCTTCACCACCGGCTCGGGCGTGGCCGGGCTCTCGCCTCGAGCGATCGTGCCCTCGGCCGGCTTGATGAGCGCCGCTGCTTCAGGGCTCACGATCGGCGCGGGCTTGGCCTCGGCCTCGACCGCTTTGATCTCGCTCTTCTCGTCGGCCGGCTTTGCGTCCGCGGCCTTTGCCTCCGTCGCCTTCACCTCGTTGGGCTTTGCCTCGGACGGCTTTGTCTCGACCTTTTCCTCGGTCGAGGGGGTTGCAGGCTTGGCAGGGAGCGCCGGCGCCGGCTTGGGGGCGGGCAGGGGCTTCGAGGGGGCGGGCTTGTTCACCGCGTTCACGAGCCCATCGAGCATCGCCTGCTTCGAGAGGCTCTCGCGCAGGGCGCGGAGCTCGCGGATTTCCTTGTCGAGCCCTTCTTCCCGCAAAATCCGGTCGATACCGCTCTGCGCGCGGAGGTTGGTGCTCAGCCGGCGCAGCTTGGCGACGTAGCCGCCCGCCTTGCGCATCAGCTCGGGGAGGCGCTTCGGTCCGACGACGACAATCCCCACCACGAGGAGGATCATCAGCTCGGAGATATCGAGACCGAACACGCGAGTTACGCTAGCTTCTGTGGGGCTTTGGATCCAGCGAGAGCCCGCTGCGGAGCCAGCTGCCCACAAGCGGCTCCGACGTCGCCACCACCTGAATAGCGCAGGATGCTCCCCACGCCGCGGGCGCGCAACTTGGCGCGAAACGCCTCGATCGACGAGGTCGCGGGCGTGACGAACCCGAGGCCGGGCGCAGGGTTGAACGGGATCAAGCTGAGCCTCGGCCGGATGCCATACGTGGCGGTAAAGGCGAGGACCAAACCCGCGAGCGCGTCCGCTGCTTCCTCGTCGTCATTGTCACCGCCAAGCAGCGTATAGGCCCACATCGGTGCGTGACCCGACACGCGAGCGTGCTCGCCCACGGCTTCGAGCACCGTCGGTAGGGGGTGCTTGTCGTCGATCGGCATGAGAGAGCGGCGCCTGCCCGGTCGCACGTCGCCGAGCGAGAGCCCGAGGCGAACGTCCGGAACCTCACGCACGAGGGCCCGGATCCCGGCCGGAAGCCCCGAGGTGCAAACGGTGATGTTGCGCCGATCGATGGCCTGCGCGCTCGGCTCCGAAAGGACGCGGATGGCCCGGATCACGCGGTCGACGTTCGAGAGCGGCTCGCCCATCCCCTGAAAGACCACGCCGTGCACGCGTCCGCCCTCGGGGAGCTCGGATCGCACGATGCGGACTTGCTCGACGATCTCCCAGACGTCGAGGTTCCTCTCGAGACCGAGGCGGCCCGTAGCGCAGAACGCGCACGCCAGGGCGCAGCCGACCTGCGAGCTGACGCAGACCGAATAGCGGCCCGGCTTCTCGAGGGGGATGCGGACTGTCTCGATGACTCGTTTGTCATGGAGCTCGAGCGCGTACTTCACGAAGGGATCGATCGAGCTCGCGCGGCGCTCGACGACCCCGAGCGTGGGGATCGAGCCGGCCGCCTTGGCTGCGTCGAGGGCGACCCGGCGGAGCGTGGCCGGCGAGCGGTCGGGGAGGGCATCCCCCGGCGGCGCCCGGTGCACGAGGGACGCTATCCGGCGCGCCGAGGTGAGATCGACGCCGCAGAGGGACGCGATCTCTTCGGGGGTCAGCGCTTGGAGGGCGGTGCTCGCGGACGTCACGTGGGGTTTCTTCGGTGAGCGCGCGGTGTAGCATGGGCGCGCTCATGCGGGTGGCCCCCAAGGGCTTTGCGCTGCTCTCGGTCGTATCTGCGCTCGCGATCGCGAGGAGCGCCGAGGCATCTCCGCAGGACGTGCTCGGCTATGGCGCGAGGAGCCAAGGCATGGGCGCGACAGGTGTCGCCTCGGCGCGTGGCTACGAGGCCGTGTACTCGAACCCTGCGCTCCTCAGCCTGCAGAAAGAGCCCGAGCTCGACATCGGCCTCGTCGGCGTGATCTTCCATCTCCAGGCGAACGACCCGATCGGCACCGACGGTCTCGCCGCCGGCGTGCTCGGCGGTGCGCTGCCGATCCCGCTTCCGGGCGTCCTCAAGGACCGCTTCGTCCTCGGCTTCGGCTTCATCGCGCCGTTCGACATCGTCGTCCGAAGCCGGATCCTCTACATCGAGACGCCGCAATTCCTTCTTCCGGATCGGGTCGAGAGCATCGCGGCGCAGGTCGGCCTCGGGGTCGACATCGGTTGGGGCGTACGCGCCGGGGTGGGGTTCGAGGCCCTCGCGGCGCTCTCCGGTACGGTCCTGGCCGCGGTCGACTCGACCGGCAAGCTCGGCGCCGTGGTCCAAGACACCCTCGTCGCGAGCTACGCGCCGGTAGCAGGCGTCACCGTCGACGTCCCGGACGGCTGGCGCGCCGGGCTCGCCTTCCACGGTCCGCTGGTCGGCAAGTTCGACGTGCGCATCGACATCAAGGACCTAGGCACCATCACGGTGCCGCCGGTCTTCGTGTCCGGTGTCGCACAGTACGATCCGCTCAAGCTCGAGGCGGAATTTGCACGTACCGACGGACCCGTTCGCGGCGCGCTCGCCTTGGGCTGGAAGCACTGGTCGGCGTACCCCGGTCTCGCCGAGGCGACCGTGCGATGCCCGCTCGACGTCAACACGTTCGAGCTTCCGGTCTGCTCGGCGCCGCTCCCGGAAGAGCCGGAGTGGAACGACACGGTCGTGGCGCGCGCCGGCGCCGAATTCGTCTATCCGGCGCGGTCCGGGCTCGAGCTGCTCACCCGCGTCGGGTACTTCTTCGAGTCGGCGCCGGCACCCGAGCAGTCGCGCGAGGCCAACGTCTACGAAGAGGCGCGGAGCCACGTGACGTTCGGGTTCGGGCTCGATGCGTCGAAGCCCATCGTCGAGGGGCTGAAGGTCGACTTCTTCGGCCAGCTCGGGATCCTGCACGGGCGGACGCACGAGAAAGACGCCAAGACGACCCCCGACAATCCGGGACGGCCGTCGGTCGAGACCAGCGGCTTCTTGCTCGCCGGCGGCACCTCCTTGGGGGTCGCGTTCTGATGGCCGGACGGCCGGGACCGAGGTTCTTGGTCGTCGCGGCTGCGATGACGGTATCGTCATGGTCCGTCGCCGCGCACGCGCACGAGCCCTGGACGTACGGCTTCGGCTCGCGCCCGACGGCGATGGGCGGAGCCGTGGCGGCCGACGTGTCGGATTTTTCGGCCAACTATTACAATCCCGCCGGCATCACGAGCGTCGAGGGGCTGCGGCTCGGGTTCGGCTACTTCTACGCCGACAACAACCTGCGGATCGACGACAAAGACAGCGGCGTCGCGAGCTCGCACGGCGTGCAGTTCGGCATCGCCGCGAGCGGCAGCTTCTTCGGACTACCCATCGGCATCGGCATCGCCACCTTCGTCCCCGACGAGGGCCTCTCGCGCATCACGGCCCTCCGCCAAGAGGTGCCGCGCTGGGAGCTCTATGACAACCGGTCGAGCGTCATCTACCTCGCCGCGAACTTCGCCGTGCGTCCCTGGGACTTCCTCGAGGTGGGCGGCGGTCTGTCGTTCCTTGCAGCGACGCGCGGCCGGTTCGAGATCTCGGGCACCGCGCTCCTCGCGAATCCGTACGATTCGCAGCTCCGGCACGAGGTCGACGTCGATCTCTCGAGCGTGCGCTACCCGCAGGTCGGCGTGCTCGTGCACCTGGCCAAGAGCGCGAGCATCGGCGTCGTCTACCGCGGCGAGACGAAGCTGAACCTGGAGCTCGACGGGACGATCGACGCGACGCTCGACGCCGGCATCCAGGTGCCGATCAAGTACACGCTTCGGGCGAAGACCGTGCAGGCGTTCCTCCCGCAGCAGGTCGTCGTCGGTACCAGCTGGCGCCCGATGGACACGCTGAAGATCAACGCCGACATCGCGTGGGTGAACTGGAGCGCCTACGAGAACCCGACGGCGCTCACCTACGCCAAGCTCGAGGCCGAGGTCCCCGATGGGCTCTCTCTCGAGCTCCCCGGCGTCCTCCTGCCGGTCAAGCTGACCGATCCCGGCTTCGCCGATCGCATCGTCCCGCGCATCGGGGTGGAGTGGTACGTCCCCGACATCAAGGACTCGGATGGCGCGGTCCTCCTGAGGGTGCCGGTGCGCGCCGGCTACTTCTACGAGAGGTCGCCGATCCCCGAGCAGTCCGAGATCACCAACTTCGTCGACGCCGATCGGCACACGCAGTCGTTCGGCGTCGGGATCGAGGTGGCTCCGGTCGGCGTGGCGCTCGACCTCCACGGCGCCGTCTCGATCCTGCCCGAGCGAACGACCCTCAAGAACGATCCCGACAACCTCATCGGCGACTACGATCAGGAGGGCGAGATGGTGAACGTGGGCGCGACGATGCGGGGGCTCTTCCGATGAGCTGGGCCCGCCCGAGAGCCGCCGGGGTCGCTCTCCTCGTCGCGTGCGGCTGCGCCACCCTGGCCGACGGCGAGCCGGGCCTCGACAACGCGCCCTCGGCGCGCGCGGGACCGTTCCGCCTCTTCCGCCTCGGCGAGCTCGGTCAGGACCGCGTTGCGCCTTTCGCCATGGACGACCAAGACCAGCGACTCCGCGACGCTTCGCTCGTCGACGCCGACGGCGACCCTACGACGTACGAGGTCGAGGGCTACTTCGCCGGCGCCGCCTCCGGGGCAGAGGCGACGGCACCGACGACGCGGATCGTGAGGGTGCTCGCGGCCGATGGTCGCAGCTTCGAGCGCGCGAGCGAGGTCGTGCTCGAAGCGTCTCTCGCTTGGGAAGGGGGAACGATCGGCTCGCCGTCGGTCATCCTCGAAAGCGAGAGGCGTCGCCTGTATTACGCCGGCGCCGGCGGGATCGGCCTCGCCGAGAGCGAGGCCGGGGCGCCCTTCGTGGCGCGTGAAGTCCCCATCATCGACGCCACGGCGATCCCTTGGGCGGACGGCCCACCGCGCAGCCCCGGTGTCGCGCGGCTACCCAATAACGAATACGTCATGTTCTTTGAGGCCGACCGCGGCGGCGCGCCGGCGATCGGCCGGGCCGAGAGCGATGACGGGGTGGTGTGGTTCGTCGATACCACCGGGCCGGTGATCCAGCGCGGCCCGCCGGGCTCGCTCGACGAGCGATATGTGGGCACGCCCCAACCGGCGGTAGGAACGTCGGCCGAGGGGCGCGACATCCTCTACGTCTACTACGCCGCGCGCGGCGCCGACGACAAGCAGCTCATCGCGATGGCCGCTTCGTTCTTCGAAGAGGAGGGCGGGCGTGCGCTCGAAAAGAGCCCTTCGGCGATGTACGCGCCCTCCACGGGCATCGAGCCGCGCGAGCCGTCGGTACTGCGCTTCGACACCTTCAGCGTCTTCTTGGTCACGCAGTGGCGCACCAACGATCAGGCGGAGCTCGTCGTTCCGGGAGGCGTCGCGCCCGCGACCGCGAAGCTCCCGCCCATCGAGTAAGTAAGCACATGCCCATTCAGCTCGTCTTGGCCGGCGTGCTCGTCGTCCTCTGTGTCGTCGGCTGGCGGATCGAGTCGCGGCGCGTGAAGGGCTGGCAGCTCGGATCCGAGACGCGCCTGCCGAAGAACGCGCGCAAGCTGTTCATCGCCGGAACCGAGCCCTGGGTGGTCCTCGGCACCAGCGAAGAGTCGAGCTTCGAGAACATCTCGGCCAACCCGGAGATCGAATCGGCCGGCTTCGAGGCCAAGGACGAGAGCGGCGCGACGTTCGCGGTTCCTTCGGGGACGAAGGTGCAGATCCGATCCATCGAAGGCGCGAGGCGCGCTCCGCTCGATGCGATCACCAAGGGCGGCGTCGTCCGGCCGCGCTTTACCCTCGAGCTGAAGCCGGGCACGGTCGTCTACACGCTCGCGCCCCCGCCGAAGGAGGCGGCGACCGCCCTCTACCGCGCCGGCTCCACGCCGCTCCTCGGTCTGGGAGAAAAGCTGCTGGTCCTTTCGGGCACGCCCGGCGCGCTCGCGGGCACCGCGTTCCCGGGCTGCTGGCTCATGATCCTCTTCCCGTTCGGGCTCGGCGGTCTCCTCGCGGCCGTCCTGGGTGTTTCCGAGCTCGGTTGGATCGCGATCGGGGTCGGCGCGGCGCTCACCGTGTTCGGGTTCGGTGCGTTGCCCGAGCGGCCGCCCGCAGCGGAGGGCTCGACGGAGTAGCGCGAGTCACGCGCGCGCGCGCCCGAGCCACGTAGCGGCATCGACGCGCGCGGTGTCCGTCATGAACGGGTTCCTGCGGATCGATCGTGAGAAGCCGACCGCCGGCGGCAGCGGCCGGCTCCGCGTCAGGTCCAGATCGCCAGGGTCCGCACCCCGACGAGGTTCCCCGCGGGCGAGCGGCCGACGATGAAGATCGAGACGCCGATGCCTTCGACGTTGCCCGGCTCGCCGTCGCGGCCGAAGTAGAAGACCTGGATGTCCTCGAGGTTTGCTTCGAGCACCTGCTCGAGGTTCCGCATCTTGTTGCACTCGATCATCAGATCCGGATCGCTCGGGTCGAAGCACATGTGGCCGGCGGCCTTCCACTCGTCCCACGACTCGGACATCGAGACGAGGTCGGACATCGGCTTGTCGGCGTCCTCGTCGTTGTCGACGATGCTCGCCATCTTCTCGCGGACGACGGCTTCGGTGATCGAGCCCGGTGCGCTCCCGCCGCTGACGAATGTGAACGGGTAGTCCGACTCGCTCATGAAGAGCAAGCCTTCGGCGGCGCTCTCCACCTCGGCTTGGACCTCGGCGTCGCTGATCGGTCCGCTGCCGGCGAGCTCGCGCAGGATGTCGCGCACGCGATCGGCGCCGCGAAGCGCGTTCGACTTCGACACGTACATCTCGCCGCGGCCGATCACCTGGCCGTTGCCAGCCTTGAGGCGGAAGCCGTGCTGTCCGTCGGCGCCTGCGAACACGTCGTACTGCGAAGCGTCGACGCCGTTCTTCTTCACCGAGTCGATGCCGCCGTTCGCGCTGCTCTTCGACGCGTAGCCCTGCGACTGAAGGACGATCTGGCCGTTCGAGGCGCGGAGGCGGAAGTAGGTCTTGTTGTCTCCGCCCTTGAAGGTCTCGAAGCGCGGCCCGCCGGTCTCGGCGGCGGCGCTCGTCGGGTTCACGAGGGCGGACACTACGGCGTCTGCGCCTGCTTCGGCGTTCGCCTGCGACGCGTACATCTCGCTCGTGCCGATCACCTGTCCGTTGGTCGCGACGAGGTTGAAGTAGAACTCGCCGCTGTCGGCTTGCAGGACCTTGTAGCGAGCCTCGCTCGTGCCGTTCTTTTTTACCGAGGTGATGCCCTTCTTCGCGCCGGAGAGGCTCGCGTAGCCCTCGGAGCGAAGGATGCGCTCGCCGTTCTTCGCGAGCAGCTGGAAGTAGTGTTGGCCGTCGTCGCCGACGAAGGTCTCGAACCGGCCGGTCGCCGCGGTCGCGTTCTGCTCGTCCGCGGCGTCTTCGACCTCACAGGCGGGGAGGGTGATTGCGAGAGCGAGGCCGGCGGCGAGAGCACGGAGGAAGCGCAGCGTCATGATGCCGCGCCCGCTAGCAACGCGCGCGCCACGGAACGGGCGCTCCCTCTGGTAGGAAATCGCCGAGAAATGCTCGTAGGGGGATCAGCCAAATCGGATCCGCCGCACCCCACCTGGATCGACTCCATGTGACGACATCATGGCGGGTCCTTCAGGCGGTGCCGTATTCTGCGTGCGTGCGTGCGTCTGCAACCTCGCTCGGCTGGGTGCTCTCCGGCGCACTGACCGCAGGCTGCGGGCTGTTCTTCGGGGATGTCGCGGCGACTGGCGGAGGGGGCGGCGCGGCCGACGGTGGGGCGGCGCCGAGCACCACGAGCTCCGCGGGCGGCGGAGGAGAAGGTGGCGCCGGCGGAAAGGGTGATCCCGGGCCATGCTCGGCGTCGCTGGAATCGCTCGGCGCGGGCCGGTGGCTCCGAACGTTCGCCTCCGCGAAAATCCTCGACGTCGCGGTCGTCGAGCCCAACATCGTCGCCGTCGGCACGGCGATGCCCGGCGTCCACTGCGGCGTACCGTTCGACAAGACCGGGCTCGTGGGCGAGCGCATCTTCCTCCTCGCGGTCGATCCGACGAGCGGCGAGACGACGCGGGTCGTCGATCTCGGCCGGTCCCAGGGAGCGGAGGTTCGGCTCTCTCACGGCGGCGACGGCGAAGTGCTGGTCGCGTGGACGCGCCAGACGGGGCTCTGCGTGATGCGCGCCACCGACGCTGCTGCGGACTGTCCAACAGGTGCGACGCTCAGCTGCGAGCTCACAGCAGGATCGTTCTCCAACATCGGTGTCGCGGCGACGAATCCCCCGGTTGTGCTGTTTCGAAGCGAAGGTGTCAGGGGACAGTGCGTCGCGGAGAAGATCGGGTTCGGCGCAGACTTCCCGTCGGGCGAGCACGTTCTTCTTCGCCCCGCGGACGCCAACGTGAAGGTGATCGGCACGCCGAGCGGGACGAGCATGGGGCTCTCGGCGG